>DASQDR010000041.1:0-4660 GCA_035634055.1 Tepidisphaeraceae bacterium
AGGCGGCTCGGCGCCAAGGGGAAGATGTTTATCTTCGGGCGCGAGCCGGTTCCATCGATGTGATCACCTCGCCGAGCGGCGTGGACTTCGACCAGAGCTTCGCCCGGCGCGAGAGCGTCGTGTGGGACGGCATCAAAGTGCCCCTGATCGGGTTCGCGGACCTGAAGCGCAACAAGGCGGCGAGCGGGCGTCCGAAGGATCTGGCCGACCTCGCGAACCTACCACCGAGATGGCCTTGGAAGGCGCCCCGCCCGCCGTCGAAGCGCCGCCGCAACCCCTGACCTCGCCTGCCGGACAGGTTCACGGGTTCACGGTGCGGCGCTGCGCTGGCTGGCCGCGGCCGGGTTGGTCGTGGCGGCGACGGCGGCGTCGACGACGGCGTAATTCTCCACCCTCAGCACCGCGCGCCTCCGCCCGCGGTCGCGTTGGAACTCCAGCAGGACGCGCGGTTCCTTCGCCTTCACCGAATCCGCGTAGAGCTTCTTGAACTCGTCCAGGTCGGCCACGTTCTTGCCATTGACGCTGCGGATCACGTCGCCGGCTTGCAGCTCCGCCTTGGCGGCCGGGTAGCCGCCGCTGAGGGTGGTGACGCTGACGCCGGTGTCGTCGTCCAACTGGTTGGCGTTGGCGTAGGGGACGGTCACGTCGCGGACGCTCAGGCCCCAGGTCTTGAACTCCGATTCCTCGCCGGTGGCGCTCTCGAGCTTCTGCGTCTTGGCGCTGAGGGTGACGGTTTCCTTCCCGCGCTTGAGGAGCATCGACACCGCGGTGCCGACCGGCAGCTCGGCGATCATCCGCCGCGCGGGGGCGAGTTCCTCGGGGAAGCGGACGTTGACCGGCTTTCCGTTGAGCTCCAGCAGGATGTCCTGCGTCTTCACGCCCGCCTTGAACGCCGGCGAGTTGCGGTCCACGCTGTTGATCAGCACGCCCTTGTTCGGGTCGATGTCGTAGAAGCTCTCCAGGTCCTGGAGCGGCTTAAGGTCGATGCCGAGATCGGAGCGCTCCACGCGCCCCTTCTTCTCCGGCGTCGCGCTCTTGAGGATGCCCTCGACAACCTGCTTGGCCGCGTCGATCGGGACGGCGAAGTTCAGGTTCTGCCCGCCGCCGCGCGTGTTGATGCCGACGACGTGCCCGGTCATGTCCACCAGCGGCCCGCCGGAGTTGCCCGGGTTGATCGGCGTGTCCATCTGGATCCAGTTGGAGAAGACGCCGGTCTCGTAGCCGTCGATATCCAGCTCGCGGTCGATCACCTGGTTTGGGTTGGAGACGACGCCGAGCGTGACGGTGCGGGCGAAGCCGTGCGGCGTGCCGACGGCCATCACGTTCTCCGCCGGCTGAAGCTGCGAACTCGATCCCAGCTCGGCGTAGGCAAACTCGAAGTTCTTCCGCTTCACTTCCGCGAGGTCCATCTGGATGACCGCCAGGTCGGTCCAGTGGTCGTCGCCGATCAGCTTCGCGCGCACGCGCTCCTTGTTCGCGAGGGTGACGAAGATCTCGGCGGCGCGGCCGGCGACGTGGTAGTTGGTCAGGATGCGCCCCTCGGCGTCGATGATCACGCCGGAGCCGATGCCGCGGCGGAGGGTGCGCTTCCCCTCGGCGTAAGCCTCCTGCGCCACGTCGATGCGCACGACGGCGGGGTAGATCTTGCGCGTGACGGCGGTCACCACCTCGGGCGTGGCGGCGGGGAAGGTGGCGCGGGCGCCGGTGACGGCGGTTTGGGTGGCGGAGGCGGTGGTCGCCTGCTTCGTCGCCGGCACCGTCGCGGGGAGAGTACCGGGCCCGTCCTTCGCCAGCGACGGCTCGGCCGCCCGCCCGACCGCCGGGGCGGCCGCCGCGACCGCGGCCAACAGGGCGAAGGTGACGGCCATCACGGTGCGGCGAAGGGCGGGGCGCGAGGGGCGGCGGGTGCGGTCGGTCATGTCAAAGGGCTCACTTTGAGGAACGGTCGGCCCGGCGCGCGTCACGCGGGCGCGCGGCGGGTGTGGATAACATGCGCGAATCCTGTCGTTGTCGCAACGCTCGCACTGGCCTGCGGCCGCCCGGCCCGTACCATGCCGCCCCCGCGCCGCGGCGCGTCGTTCCGCCGCGCGCACGCGCGCGGTGTGCGCAGATTCGGCAGTTTGCCTGTTGTCCGATCAGCAGAGGTGTCCGCATGGGTTTCGCATCCGGCTCGATGTCGTTTCGTCGTTTCGCGGTCATGGGCGAGCAGCCGGAGGCCATTGACCAGGATATGCTCGACAAGCTCGCCCAGTTCGCCCTTCGCCCGGGCGAGATCGGCGCGCCCGAAGAGGTGGAGTACGGCTGGTCGGGCGGACGGCACGTGCTCGACGGGCAGTTCAGCTTCGAGAACAACGTCTACGCCGACACCCTCTCGTTCGCCCTGCGCATCGACACCAACAAGGTGCCGGGCGACCTGAAGCGCGCCTACGCCATGATGGAGGAGGACGCCGTCGCCGCCACCAACCCGTCCGGCTTCATCAGCAAGAACCAGAAGCGCGACGTGAAGGATTCGGTGCGCAAGCGGATCGACGACGAGCTGCGCGACGGACGATTCCGCCGCAGCAAGATGCTGCCCATCCTCTGGGACCTGCCGACGGCGACGCTCTACTGCAACGCCAGCGGCGGGGCGCTGGAGCAGCTCATGGAGATCTTCGAGCGCACGTACGGCCTGACGCTGATGCCGCTGTCGGCCGGCACGATCGCGCTGAAGATCCTCGAGCCGCGGGGCAAGCGGCGCGACTACGAGGACTTCCGCCCGACGCGCTTTGTCCCCGGCCCCGAGGGCGAGAGCCAGTGGCCGGAGTACCCGTGGGTGCTGAAGGGGCCCGAGCCCAAGGATTTCCTTGGCAACGAATTCCTCCTGTGGCTCTGGCACGAGGCGGAGGTGAAGGACGGCTCGATCATGACCGGCGGCGGCGGCGGCGGCGCCGGCGCGGGGGAGGCGACGGTGATGATCGACCGCTCGCTCGACCTCGACTGCGCCTACGGCGCCAGCGGCAAGGATTCGCTGCGCGCCACCGGCCCGACGCGCATGCCGGAGGCACGCGACGCGCTGCGCAGCGGCAAGCTGCCGCGCAAGGCGGGGTTCATCCTGGACGTCAACGGCGTTCAGTTCAGCTTCGCGCTCAACGCCGAGACCTTCGCCGTCGGCGCCGCCAAGCTGCCGGACATCGAAGAGGCCGAGACGCCGCGGGTGGTGTTCGAGGAGCGCATCGCCCTGCTGCGCGAGCTGGCGCGGGCGCTGGACGGGATGTTCGAGACGTTCCTCCAGTATCGCGCCAGTTCCGCCTGGGAGGGGCAGACCGCCAGCCTGCGCCGCTGGATCCTCCAGTCATCGAACAAGCCGGTCGCCGCCGTGGCCTAAGCGGGTTCGGAATAACGGCGTCACAGACACGTCGGATGAGAAAATCTCATCTTGCCGCTCTGCATTTCCGGAATAATGCTTGTCAGCCGGGTATTATTGCGTATCGTTGGCAACAACTGCGCCCCTGGACCGGGCTCATCCGTTTGAGGATCACGTGGGTGCGTGGGCTTCTGCGAGTCGTCGGTCCCGTCTGGCACGACCACACCTTTGGAGGGTGAGAGATGATCGAAGAACTCGAAACGCGCCGCTTGATGGCCTCCGGCACCGCTGTCTTCACCGTTGGCTCAACCCTCGTGGTCTACGGCGGGAAGGGCGATGACCTCATCACCGTCCGCGAGAACAACCAGAGCGTCCGCGTCGACTACACCGACCGCAACGGCGTCGTCCACAACGGCATGGCCGAACCCGCCTTCACCGGCATCACGCAGATCAAGATCCTGGGCAACGGCGGGAACGACGACATCTATTACACCGGAAACTCCGTCGGCGCCGACATCCACGGCGACGGGGCCGCCGGCGGCACCGGCGGCTCCGATGACGCCGACTGGCGCTCCGGCAAGAAGCGCAGCGGCGGCACCGGCGGCGGCACCGATGGCGGCGCCGGAAACGGCGCGGACTTCATCTCCGTCGCCGACGAGGGCTTCGGCGCCTCCACCCTCGACGGGGACGGCGGCGACGACGACCTCATCGTCCAGGTCGGCAACATGACCGGCAAGGTCACCGTCGTCTACGGCGGCAACGGCAACGACGTCATCGACATCAACCAGGGCGCTTCCATCTTCGCCTCCCCCGACGACGCGCGAACGCTCGTCTACGCCGAGGCCGGGCGCGACACCATCGTCGTCCACGAGGGCAAGAACACCATCAACGGCGGCGCCGGCAACGACGTGGTGGTGGAGTACGGCGGGAACAACACTGTCACCAGCGCGACGGTGACCACCATCTAGCGGCGTCGCGTCACGCGCGGGTCAAGCCATCGCTATCCAGCGGCCAAGGGCGCGCCACACGGCGCACCCTTGGCCGTTTGCTTTTTCCGTCCGTCGCGCCCACGCCAGCGGAGCCGATACCTCGCGCGGCGCATCCCCCGCCCCCCGTCGCGCCGTTACACTGGAAGCTCATGCGCCCGGACGTGCTCCGTTCTTTCGACCGTGAGACCACGCCGCGCCAGGCGCTGGCGCACTGGGACGCCGTGCCCGGATCGCTCGAGCCGGTGCGCGAGAGCGAGAACTTCGTCTACCGCTTCCGCGACGCCGCCGGGCGCGGGTACTACCTCCGCCTGGCCCACGAGTCGCACCG
>DASQDR010000042.1:0-15540 GCA_035634055.1 Tepidisphaeraceae bacterium
TAGCGGCGCGGTGCTGCGGCTGGACCCGAACCTGGTCGGCAGCAGCCCGGTCAACGTGAAGACCCCCGACGGCGGCGGGAATTACAGCCCGGCGGCGGCGAACGCGCCGGTCACCGTCTACGCCACCGGCGTGCGCAACGCCTACGACTTCGTCTGGCACAGCAACGGGCACCTCTACATGCCCGCCAACGGCTCCGCCGCCGGCGGCGACACCCTCGCCGGCCCCGGCGGAACCCCCGCCGCCATGACCAACGTCAAGGAGACGATGCACGACTACGTCTTCGACATCCGCAAGGGCGGCTACTACGGCCAGCCCAACGCCACCCGCGGCGAGCTGATTATCAACGGCGGCAACCCCACGTCCGGCGCCGATCGCAACGAGTTCGCCAGCTACCCCGTCGGCACCGCACCGGAGGCGAACTACCGCTATGACGCGTTCGACTTCGGGATGAATTACGCGCCCACCGGCGTGCTGGAATACAAGTCTGACGCCTTCGGCGGGCGGCTCAAGGGACGCATGCTCGTCACCCGCTACAGCGGCGGCGACGACATCTTCATCCTGTCTCCCAGCAAGACCGGCAACACCGTCAACGGCATCAACGGCGTCAACATGGAAGGGTTCAATGACCCGACCGACATCGTCGAGGACCCGCGCACCGGTCGGCTCTACGTCGCCCAACTCGGCACCGTCAACAGCGGCGCGCCGCGCAACCTGATCACGATGCTCACGCCGGCCGAGGTGCCGGTGCTCAGCAAGCTCCAGCTCATCAACGCCGACGAGGGGTACTCGCTCGGGGCGCTCGGCGCCAAGAGCACCTTCAACCTTGCCGACAAGCCGACGCGCAACCTGTCGATCAAGGCGCTGACCAGCAACGCCGCCAGCGTGCGGTTCAACATCGACGGCGTGGAGCAGTTGGAGGATGACGCGCCGTTCGCGCTCAAGGGGAACAACCCCGACGGCTCGTACATCCCCTGGACCCCGAGCGTCGGGATGCACACGCTGACCGTCACGCCCTACAGCGGAACCAAGGGCACCGGCGTCGCGGGCGCGACATCCACGCTCGTCTTCTGGGTCACCGACCAGACCCGCCCGTTCTCGGCTAACATCAACTTCCAGCCGGTCGATACGCCGGCGGTCAAGGGCTACAAGGCTGACTGGGGCCGCCTCTACGCCCTGCGCGGCAACGGCATGACCTACGGCTGGAACAAGGCGACCTACAATTTCGCCTACGACCGCAACAACCCCGCCAGCCCCGACCAGCGCTTCGACACCGGCATCAAGCCCGGCGGGCGCAAGTGGGACATCGCGGTGCCCAACGGCACCTACAGCGTCTTCCTCCTCGGCGGCGACCTGGACGACCCCAACGGCACGTACAACGTGGCCGTCGAAGGCGTCCCCACGCTTGTCGGCACGACCAGCGTAAAGAGCCCCTGGATCGGAAAGACGGTGCAGGTGACGGTCGCCGACAACACCCTCAGCGTCGCGCCGCTGGCCGGCAACGTGAACCAGAAGCTGAGCTTCATCCAGATCGCTTCGACCTGACACCCCCAAGCACGCGCGGGCGACGCGGCCAGCGCGTGAACAGGCGCCGGTGGCCGAGGCTCTTTCTCCCCGCTAGGTCGGCGGATGCCTCGTTCAGCGCGGATGCCGCGTTAAACTTCCCCGCCCCGCCCGTCGCGGCTTAACCTTTGCTCCGGGCGTTCCGATGCTTTGCTAAGGTGAATCCGATGTCCCCGCAGTCTCGCCGAGCCGCTCAGCCCCTCTACGCGATGGCCTCGCCCGCGGCCGGTGTGCGGCGGTGGCGAATCACGCACGTCGTCATCGGGCTGCTCGCGCTGGCCGGCGGCGGCTTCTGGCTCGTGCAGGCGATGCGGCACGGCGCGTTCGTCGCCGACCCCAGCGGCCTGACCTACGTCGTCGCCTCCCACCCGGCCGACGGCGAGAAGGACGTCCTGCCCAACATTTACGTCTCGGCCAACCTCAATCCGGGGCACTCGCTGGATCCCGAGACCGTCGACAACAACACCGTCCGACTGTTCCGCACGATCGACCAGCAGCTCGTCCCCGCGCGGGTGAACACCTCGGCCGCCGGGGACAACATCACCCTCACGCCGCTGGAGATGCTCCAGCCCAACACGCGCTACAGCTTCGACGTTCGCGGCGTGAAGGATTCAAGCGGCGCGGACGTCCTCACCCACACCATCAGCTTCACCACCGGCGCCGGCGCGGCCAGCAACAGCTACCCCGTTGGCTTCGACAAGCACGACGTGCCGAGCGACACGAATTACTACACGGCCCTGGCGGTCGGGCCGGACCATCGGCTGTACGCCGGCACGGTGGACGGCAAGATCATCCGCCGCGACATTCGCCCCGACGGCCAGCTCGGGCCGTCGCGCGTGATCGAGACCGTGCAGCGCGCCAACGACGGTCCGCGGCTGATCACCGGCATCGCGTTCGATCCCAAGGCCACCGCCGACCACCTCGTGCTGTGGATCAGCCACGGGCAGTTCATCCTGAACCAGCACGGCAAGCCGTCGTCGGTCGGGGCGACTGAGTGGACGGGGACGATCAGCGCCGTCAGCGGCGCGGAGCTGGCCGACTACCGCGACATCGTCGTCGGCCTGCCGCGGAGCTGGCGCGACCACCTGAACAACCAGTGCGTCTTCGGCCCCGACGGCGCGCTCTACTGGTCTCAGGGAAGCCACACCGCGATGGGCGCGCCCGACGAGAAGTGGGGCCACGGCCGGCCCGAGCGCCTGCTCAGCGCGGCCGTGCTGCGGCTGGACCCGGGCAAGGCGCCGGCGGACAAGCCGATCGACGCCCGGACGCCCGACGGCGGCGGCGCGTACGACCCCTTCGCGCCCGACGCGCCGCTGACGATCTACGCCAGCGGCGTGCGCGTCGGCTTCGACATGATCTTCCACTCCAACGGATCGCTTTACACCGGCGTGAACGGCTCGGCCCGCGGCGGCAACGTGCCCGCCACCCCGACCGACGGCAACGCCCCGCGCCGCCCGGACGGCAAGCCCTACGCCGGCCCGCCGGTGCTCGGCCTCACCGTCGCCGAGCAGGACCAGCCCGACCTGCTCCTCCGCCTGGAGCGCGGCGGATACTTCGGGCACCCCAATCCCGCGCGCGGCGAGTACGTCCTCAACGGCGGCAACCCGACGGACAAATCCGACCCCCTCGAGGTGACCGCCTATCCCGTCGGCACGCGCCCCGACGCCAACTGGCGACCGCCCGCCTACAGCTTCGGCATCAGCGCGTCGCCCAACGGCATGCTGGAGTACAAGAGCGACCGCCGCTTCTTCGGCGGCGCGCTCGACGGCAAGATCCTCGTCACCCGCTTCAGCGGCGGGAAGGACATCATGGTGCTGTCGCTCGACGAGCGCGGCAACGTCGCCGAGACCATTACCGGCATCGCCGGCCTGACCAGCTTCAACGAGCCGCTCGACCTGACGCAGGACCCGGCCACCGGCTGCGTCTACGTCGCCGAGTACGCAGGCGGCAAGCTCACGCTGCTGCGCCCGATCACCGACGTCGGCCGCCTGGCGAGCCTGAAGCAAACCGTCTTCCGCCAACAGGTCCGCCCGCCGACCGAATAGCCCGCGGCTTCAGGTCCACGCCGTCCGCGCCCGCACGCCCCCGCGCCGCGCGCTGGCCCCGAGTAACAACGCAGTCCGCGCCCTGTCGCTCAGTCCCTCGCGCCGCTCAAACGCGCGTGCTGTGCGCCACTGCCAAGTGACTAAGGCTTTCCCTTCGTCGCTCCATCGCTCCGTCGCTCCGTCGCTTCCCCCTCACATATCCGACATCGCCTGCGAGAGCCTTCGCACCTCGTGCAGCGCCATGCCCCCCAGCTTGGGAATGTTGCCGCCGAGGTGGGGAACGATGGCGTGGCCGAGGCCGAGGCGGGCGGCCTCGCGCAGGCGGACCTCGAGCTGCGGGACGCTGCGCACCTCGCCGCCCAGCCCGAGTTCGCCGACCGCGAACGTGCCCGGGGCAAGCGGGCGGTTGGTGTGTGCCGACGCGATCGCCAGCGCGATGGCGAGGTCGATCGCCGGCTCGGCCACCTTCACGCCGCCGGCGACGTTGACGAACACGTCCTCCGCCGCCAGGCGCAGCTCCGCGCGCTTCTCCAGCACCGCGATGATCATCCCCACGCGGTCGCTGCTGGCGCCGCTGACCTTCCGCCGGGCCGCGCCGATCACGCTGCTGGCGGTCAGCGCCTGCACCTCGACCAGCAGCACGCGCGACCCCTGCATGGCGGCGGTGATGACGCTCCCGCTGGGCTGGCCGGCGGGGCCGTAGTGCTCCATGAACAGGTTGCCCGGGTCGGTCACCTCGCGCAAGCCCTCGCCGGTCATCTCGAACAGCCCCACCTCGTGCGTCGAGCCGAAACGGTTCTTCACGCATCGAACAATGCGATGCGAGTGGAACCGATCACCCTCGAAGTAGACCACCGTATCGACGATGTGCTCGATGATCTTCGGCCCCGCGAGCGTGCCGGCCTTGGTGACGTGGCCGACGAAGACCACCGCCGTCCCGCTGCTCTTGGCCAGGTAGACCAGGTCCATGCAGCAGTCGCGCAACTGGGTGACCGATCCGGGCGCCGCCGGCAGGTCCGGCTTATAGATCATCTGGATCGAGTCGATCACCACGACCGCCGGGCGAACTTTGTGGATCTGGTTCACGATCCGCTCGACGTTGGTCTCGGCAAGCACGAGGAGGTTCGGCGCGGCCACGCCCAGCCGCGAGGCGCGGAGCTTGGTCTGCCGCGCGGATTCCTCGCTGGTGACGTAGAGGACCTTCATCCCGGGGTCGTCGTCGGCGATCGCTCCGGAACTAGCGCTCGGGGCGGCGAGTCCTGCCTTTCGCAGCGCGCGGTCCTGCTTGGAGAGCAGCGCGTCGGCCACACCCGCGCCGCGCGCGAGGTCGTTGGCCACCTGGAGCAGCATGGTGGACTTGCCGATGCCGGGCTCGCCGCCGACCAGCACCGCCGAGCCGGGGACGATGCCGCCGCCGAGGATGCGGTCGAACTCGCCGATGCCGGTCGGCGTGCGCGGGATGTCGGCCTGGTCGATGTCCGCCAGCGCGACGGCGTCGCCGGCGGTGGCGAGGTCACCGGTGCGCCCGCCGCCCCCGCCCGTTCCCGGCGCGGCGCGCGCGGCGGCGCGGGCGTCGGGCGTCGGGGCCTTGTACTCCTGGAGCGAGTCCCACGTGCCGCAGTCGGGGCACTTGCCCAACCACTTCGGGTGCACGCTGCCGCACTGCGTGCAGAGAAATTGCGATCGCGCCTTGGCCATAACGGTGTTCCCCGCGAAAGGTGCCCTGTCCGTCCCGCCGCCATTTTAGGGCAACGTTCGGGCGGAGGCGATTCGATTCGTCGCGCGTTTGGAGCTATTCTGCTTGTGCTATGAATGATCGCTCGCACCTGCTGACCGAACTGCGCCTG
Organism: Tepidisphaeraceae bacterium; assembly: GCA_035634055.1. Taxonomy (GTDB): domain Bacteria; phylum Planctomycetota; class Phycisphaerae; order Tepidisphaerales; family Tepidisphaeraceae; genus JAICTV01. Next base: position 5,454 of record DASQDR010000042.1, read on the forward strand.
CCGGAGTCCATGAACCTCGACGCCATGAGCATCGAGGAGGCCGTCGCGGTGATGAACGAGCAGGACCAGCGGGCCGTGCAGGCGGTCGGCGCGGTGCGCGATTCGATCGCGGCGGCGGTGAAGATCGTGGTCCAGCAGCTTCGCGCCGGCGGGCGGCTGCTCTACTTCGGCGCGGGCACCAGCGGCCGGCTGGCGGTGGTCGACGCGTCGGAATGCCCGCCAACGTTTCGCACCGATCCCGACATGGTCCAGGGCGTGATGGCCGGCGGGCCCGAGGCGATGTTCAAGGCGCGCGAGGGCGCAGAGGATTCCGCCGAGGGCGGCGCGGCGGCAGTCGACGATCGCGACGTCGGCGAGCACGACGTGGTCATGGGCATCGCCGCCGGCGGGACCACGCCCTACGTGCACGGCGCGCTGCGCCGCGGCGCGGAGCGGGGGGCGAAGACCATCTTCCTCTCCTGCGTGCAGCCGGTGGCGAACGAGCCGGCAGTGGACGTGGTCATCCGCCCGCTGACCGGACCGGAGGTGGTCACCGGCTCCACGCGCCTCAAGGCCGGCACCGCCACCAAGCTGGTGCTCAACACGATCACCACGCTGTCGATGGTGCAGCTCAACAAGGTCTACGAGAATCTGATGGTCGACCTGCGCGCGACCAATGCCAAGCTGTGGGACCGCGGCGCGCGGATCATCTCCACGCTCACGAACCTGCCCAAGGAGGCGAGCATGGACCTACTCAAGCGCGCCGACGGGCACGTGAAGGTGGCCATCGTCATGCACCGCAACGGCGTCCCCGCCGACGAGGCCCGGCAAGCGCTCGAGCGCCACGACGGCAAGATGCGCGAGGCCATCGCCGACGGGCAGTAGCCGGCGGCTCGTTCTCACGTCGCATCCGCGCGCCTCGCCCGTGCTGCGTGTATTCACGCACATCGGTTGCAGCGAGCGGCGCGTGCTGAAGGAGCGCCCGTCCGAGAGCAACGCGCCCGGCCAGAGTCGGCTGGCACGCGGCCGCCTTCACTTCTTCCGACAGCTCCCCTTGCTGAACGGCTTCTTTCCCTTCACCGGCACGTAACCCGTCCAGCACCGTCCGGACTTCTTGCCGCTCTTTCGGTTTGACAAAGACGGCGACGACGAGACAGAACGACCTTTGGTAGGCATGGCGTCCTGATCGCAACGGCCGAGCCATTCGGGTATTGGGATGCGTTGCCCGCCCGCTTGAGTGCGTCCGCTACCCGAATGCCAGCGCCAACTGCTCGCCGATCAGCGGGGGGCAGGAGCGGATCCGCAGCCAATCGGTGCGGGCATACTGCTCCGCCAGCGTCAGCCGCGGGGCGATGCGGGCGTCGCGCCCGAACAGGCTTCGCAGCAACTTCGGGCAGTTGCAGTCCCGGCTGCGGTGCAGCAACACGATGTGCGATGGCAGCCGGCGGCGCTTCTGCTGGGCGCGGTCCAGGATCTTGCAGATCGTGTCGTACGCCTGCTGGTTCGACAGGTGCCCGCTGCCGCCCATGATGCGGCTCTTGAGGAACCACGGCCGGCCGCTGCCGAGCTGCATCTGCGGGTCGTAGTTGCTCTCCAGCGCGAGCAGGTCCAGCCCGGCAAAGTGCTCGTGCAGGTCGGCCGGCACGCGCCCGAGGTCGGTCGCCCAGCCGATGGTGCAGCCGAAGCCGTCGAAGATGAAGCCGTGCGAGCCGGTGCGATCGTGGGCGAGCGGGATGGCTTGGACCGTTAGCCCGGCGAGCGGTTCGAACGCGTCATCGAAGCCCGTCACCAACGGCTCGGCCGCCTCGTGGTCCAGGGCTTCGAGCGCGTCACTGCGGCGCGTGCGATGGCAGAAGACGCGGATGCCGCGGTTGAGCAGGGTGCCGAGCCAGCTGGGGTTGAAGTGATCGCGATCGAGGTGCGTGAGGCAGATCGCGCGCACTTCGCGAATCGAGACGCCGGTCCCGTCCAACCGCTTGGCCGTTGAGCGCGGCCCCAGCCCCGCGTCGATCAGTACGACGCCCGCGGGGGTCCGCACCACCGTGCAATTCCCGGCCGAGCCGGAGGCCAGAACGCAAACTTCTAACGACATCCGTGTCTCCCGCAATCGAGGCGCGCCATCGTGGCAGGGGATGATACACCGCGGGCGGGCGGAAAGATCGGCGGAGGCTTTTTTGGCCACCGGCGAGCGTGAAGAGTGAGGATTGAAGACTTGAACGGCACGGACGCCTGCCTTTCAAGTTCTCGGTCCTCAATCATCACGCTCATCGCGTCGTCGGCGGGTCGTTCGCGCCGCTGGCGTCAAACCGCTCGATTATCGCGCGCGGCGACTGCTCCAGGCGCACGAGCGACTCCGGGTCCTTCGCCTGCGGGACGGACCCGTCGGACGCCGTCAGGCCCAGCACGTCCTGGCAGACCAGCGCCGGGCGGAGGTCGGGCGCGGCGAGCTTCAGGCGCACGTTCTTGAGCGTCAGTCCTCTCACGTGGCGTGCGAAAACCTCGTATGCCGGCGGCCGCGGGCCGAAGCGGTCGATCTCCGGGTAGGCGGCGGGGTTCTCGGCCACCACCGCGCCCGCGTGCTCGGCGGTCCCGCCTCCGGCGAGTCCGCTCAGGATGACACTCGATCGCTCATCCAAATGACGCTGCCAGACCAGCCTTCACCGCCGCCGCCGCATGAGGGCAGCCTGCGCCTCGCCGGGCGGCTCTCCGCGCGCGGCGGATCAGCGCGCGTCTACCGCTTCCAGGATCGCGCGGTGCCCGAGGCCGACGAAGTTGAGCACGTCTTCCGGTTCCTTGCCGCTCTTGGGGAACTTGCCGACGAAGAGGTTGCGCAGGGCGATCTCGTCGCCGCTGTTGGCGATGGCGATCGCCAGCTCGGCGTCGAGGCCGCCGGTGTAGTTGTCCTCGACCGTCACGATCGTCCCGCCGCTGCGCGCGGCCACTTCCAGCACGCCGGCGGTGTTCAGCGGCAGCGAGTAGGCGTCGATCACCGTCGCGCTGCGGCCGATCTTGGCCATCTCGTCGGCGGCCCGGAGGCACTCGTGCACCATGTAGCCGGCGCTGACGAAGCACAGATCCTTTCCCTCGCGCAGCACCTTGAAGCCACCGACGGTGAAGTCGGTGTCGTCCGGCTTGTAGAGCAACTTCGTCTCCGCCCGCAGCGTGCGCTGGTAGCACGTGCCGTCGATGTTGGCCATCAGCTCGGTGATGCGATAGCAGCTCACGGCGTCGGCGGGGAAGAAGTAGTGCACCGCGCGCCGGCCGGCGTAATCGTTGGCGTGCGCGAAGCTGCGGAAGAAGGCGACGTCCGGCAGCGACATCTGGCTCGGCCCGTCCGCCGCCAGCGTGACGCCCGCGTGGCTGCCGGTCAGCTTCAGGTTCGCGCCGCTGATGATCGCCATCTCGATCTGGTCGTACGCGCGCTCGAAGAACTTGGCGAAGGTGGAGACGAACGGGATCTTCCCGCCCGCCGACGCGCCCGCGGCAACGCTGATCATGTTCTGCTCAGCGATCTTCGCCTCCAGGAAACGCTGCGGGTACTTCTTGTAGAACCACTCGGCGTGGGTGGAGTTCTTCACGTCCGCGTCGAGCGCGACGACGCGCTCGTCCGCCGCCCCCAGTGCGACCAGCGCCGCCCCGTACGCCTTTCGCGGGGCGATTGCCTTGCCGGCGTCGAGGTCCTTGTCCAGGCCGACCATCGCCAGCCCCTCGCGGAAGGGGGCGACGCGGATCGGCTTGTGCGGCTGCGGGTTGGAGTCTCCGCCCGCCGCGGGCGCGGTCACTTTCAGCTCGCCGTCGAGCTTGTAGTTCTCGACGCCGAGGTCCTTGGCGATCTGATCGAGCTCCGCCAGCACCGCGCCGAGCTTGTCCTTCTTCACCGGCGTGCCGTGCTTGCCCATGCCCTGCTCGGCCGCCGCGCCCCATCCCTTGATGGTGCGCGCGATGACGGCGAACGGTCGGTACCCGTTCTGGATGACGTGCAGCTCGCTGAAGGTGCGCAGCAGCTTTTCGGGGTCGTGCCCGTCCACGATGCGGGCGATGAAGCCGAACGCCTCCGCCTTCTTCGCCAGCGTCTCGGCCGACTGCTGCGGGCTGACCCAGTCGCTCTGCGCCAGCTCGTTGCAGTTGAAGATCGGCACGCAGTTCGTCAGCGCGTGGTCGGCGATGAAATCCATGGCTTCCCAGATCTGCCCCTCGCGCGATTCGCCGTCGCCGATCAGGCAGTAGATGTTGCGGTCCACCTTGTCCATCCGCGCGACCGCCGCCAGCCCGGCGGCGACGGACAACCCCTGCCCGAGCGATCCGGTGGCGGCGTCGAAGAACGGCACGCCCGCCTGCGGGTTGGGGTGCCCGTCGATGGGCGAGTCGATCTCGCGCAGCCGCATCACATCGTCGCGCGTCATCGGCCGGCCCGCGCCGCGGTCGTGGGCCTTTCCGATGGGTGTGATCATCGCCCCCAGGTCCGACAGCGCCGCGTAAAGGATCGGCACGGCGTGCCCCTCGCTCAGCACCAGCCGATCGCTGCGCGGATTCCAGGGGTCCTTCGGGTCCCAGCGCATCTGGTGGTACAGCAGCGTCGCCACCAGGTGCGCCAGCGACAGCGCGGTGGACGGGTGCCCGCTGCCGGCGGCGGAGGTCATCTCCACCGACAGCTTCCCCAGATCAACGGCCTTGCGGTGGATGGCGGACTTGATGCTCATGCGAAGGTCCTTCCGTGGTGGAACCGCGGCGGATTGTAAGTCGCTTCATCCGCGGGCGGACCGGCCAAACCCCTTGCCCCGCGGCGGCGGGGCGGGGATATTGCCACCCCTTATGGCTACCGCGACCGCTACCGAACCGAAAACCGCCGCCTTCCCCATCGACCTCAAGGCCCTCAAGCCGCTCAAGCTCGACCCCAAGCGCGGCGTGCTGACGGCGGAGGAGAAGGCGGCCCTCCTGCACAACGTCGCTCTTTGCCGCGACGCGGTCGTCTTCTTCACCTCCGTCGCCGACACCAAGGGGCTCGGCGGGCACACCGGCGGGGCGTACGACACCATCCCGGAAGTGCTGATCATCCGCGCCTTCATCGAGAGCGGCGCGCCCATCGTCCCGATCTTCTTCGACGAGGCGGGGCACCGCGTCGCGACGCAGTACCTGTTGTCCGTCCTCGACGGCGACATGCCGCCGGAAAAGCTGCTCCAGTACCGCGAGTACCACCAGCACCTGCCCGGCCACCCCGAGCGCAACATGACGCCCGGCGTGAAGTTCAGCTCCGGCCGGCTCGGTCACATCTGGGCGATGTGCAACGGCGTGGCCATGGCCAACCCGGGCAAGGCCGCCTTCATGCTCGGCTCCGACGGCGCGCAAATGGAGGGCGACGACGCCGAGGCCGCACGCCTTGCCGTGGCGAAGAACGTCAACGTGAAGGTGCTGATCGACGACAACAATGTCACCATCGCCGGCCACCCGCAGGAGTACATGCGCGGCTTCGACGTCGCCAAGACCCTGGCCGGGCACGGGCTGACGGTGTCGGAAGTGGACGGCGAGAACATCGACGCCCTCTACGGCGCCGTCGCCAACGCCTTCCTCCAGCAGGGGCCGATCGCGGTGGTCGTCAAGCGCAAGATGGCCCCCGGCATCGACGGGCTGGAAGGGCACACCCACGCCCACGAATCGATCAAGGCGGACAAGGCGATCGCCTACCTCGAAAAACGCGGCCGCACCGAGGCGGCGAACTATTTGAAGGCGGTCAAGGGGGAGAAGAACACCTACGTCTTCAAGGGGTCCAAGGGCGCCGGCAAGAACCGCGACGACTTCGGCAAGATCGTCAACTCCCTGCTCGACGCGATGTCGCCGGAGGAGCGCGTCGCGAAGGTGCGCGTGTTCGACAACGACCTCGAGGGCTCGTGCGGCCTGCACCACATCCGCAAGAAGTACCCGGAGGTCTACGTGTCGGCCGGCATCATGGAGCGCGGCAACTTCTCCGCCGCCGCCGGCTTCGGCTTCGACAAGGGGAAGCAGGGGATCTACGGCACGTTCAGCGCGTTTCTGGAGATGGTCATCTCCGAGATCACCATGGCCCGGCTGAACTACTGCAACGTGCTGGCCCACTTCAGCCACGCCGGCTGCGATGACATGGCGGACAATTCGTGCCACTTCGGCATCAACAACATGTTCGCCGCCAACGGGCTGCCCGGCGAGGCTGAAGAGGGGGGCGACACCACGCGGCTCTACTTCCCCGCCGACCAGCACCAGTTCGCCGCCTGCGTGAGGCGCATCTTCAACGACCCGGGCCTGCGCTTCATCTTCAGCACCCGCGCGGCCGTGCCGGACATCCTCAAGCCCGACGGCTCGCTCTTCTACGGCGACGGCTACACCTTCGAGCCGGACAAGGACGACGTGATCCTCGAAGCCCCGGCCGGCGGCGGGTACGTGGTCGCCTTCGGCGAGGTCCTCTACCGCGCCTACGACGCGCTGCTGCGCCTGAACGAGCAGGGGATCAAGGTCGGCCTGATCAACAAGCCGACGCTCAACGGCTTCGATCCCGCCACGATGAAGCGGCTCAAGGACGCGCCGTTCGTCCTCGTCGCCGAAGGTTTTAACGTCACCACCGGCGTCGGCAGCAAGTTCGGCAGCGATCTTCTGAAGCACGGCTTCCGCGGCAAGTACAACAACATCGGCACGCACAAGGAAGGCTCGGGCGGCCTCTGGCAGCAGATGGGTTTCCAGGGACTGGACCCAGAGGGGATTGCCAGGTCGGTCAAAGCGCTGCTATAGGCGGCGCCCGGGGGCGTCATCGGTTGCGCTATGACCGGCGGATCGGCGCGCCGCCAGATCCTTGACCGGCGCATGTCATCCCGAAGCGTACCCGCGAGGGATCTCGGGACGGCGACGACTCTCCCGCCCGCGGATCCGTCGGTCGCTAAGGCTCCCTCGGGATGACATCGTTCGGTCAGTCGCTTCGGCCACGCCCGAAGCGGTTGCTCCGTAACGTTGCAACGGCCACACGCCTTGCCGGGCCGCCGGTAGAATCGTCGCCGATGAGCGAGCCCGACGTCTCCGACCTCCTCACCGTCGCGCAGGCGATCGCCGTCATCGATGCCGCGGCGGTGACGCCGCGCATTGAGGTGGTCCCGCTGTCGCAGGCGGCTGGCCTCGTGCTGGCCGAGGACGTGGTAGCCGACCGCGATTACCCGCCGTTCGACAAGTCGCTGATGGACGGTTACGCCGTCCGCTGCGCCGACGTCTCGTCGGCGCCGGTCGAGCTCGCGCTGGTCGGCGAGATCCCGGCCGGCCAGCGAGCCGACCGGGGTTTGGCCGAAGGCGAGACCCTTGCCATCATGACCGGCGCTCCGCTCCCGCCGGGCGCCGACGGCGTCGTCCCGGTCGAAGATTCCGAGCGCACCACCGCCCAGCGCGTGCGCCTGCTCAGCGCCACCACGCCCGGCCGCTACATCGCCCGCCGGGGCAGCGAGGTGCTGCGCGGCGCCGTCGTCCTGACCCGCGGCACGGTGCTCGGCCCGGCGCAGCTCGCGGTCGCCGCCAGCGTCGGCGCGGCGCGCCTGCCCGCCTTCGCGAAGCCGCGCACGGGCGTCCTGGCCACCGGCGACGAACTGGTCCCCGCCGATCAGCCGCCCGATCACCCGCCCGGCCCGGCGCAAATCCGCAATTCCAACAGCGTGATGCTCCTCGCCCTGCTCGAGCGCCTCGGCTGCGCCGTCACCGACCTCGGCACCGTGCGCGACGACCCCGCCGCCGTCCGCGCCGCGCTGCTCGACGGCATCGACCGCTGCGACGTCCTGTTCGTCACCGGCGGCATGAGCATGGGCGCTTACGACTACGTCCCGCGCACGCTCCTCGACCTCGGCGTCGACCTCCGCATCACCAAGCTCCGCATCAAGCCGGGGAAGCCGTTTGTGTTCGGGGAACACAGGCACGAAGGCACGGAGTCACTAAGGCGCCAAGGGAGGGACGAGGCGGCAGGGGCCAGCGAAATCACGGATGCGTCCTCTCATACCCCTCGCTCCGTGCCTTCGTGCCTCCGTGCCTCCGTGCCTTCTTCGTGCTACCTTTTCGGCCTGCCCGGCAATCCCGTCAGCGGCTACGTCTGCACGATGCGTCTCGCCGCCCGCCTGATCGCGCGGCTGCGCGGGGCGGATGCTGAGCCGCGCTGGCTCGCCGGGCGGCTGGCCGAGCCGCTGCCCGCCAACGGGCCGCGCGAGTTTTACCAGCCAGTCGTCGTCGCGGCCGACGGCAGCATCACCCCTTTGTTGTGGAAAGGCTCGGCCGACGTGTTTACGCTGGCCCGCGCGACCGCGCTGCTGCCCCGGCCCGAGAACGAGCCGGCCCTGCCGGCGGGCGCGCCGGTCCGCGTCCTGGAGGTGCCGTCATGAACCGAACGCGCCTGCTCCTGCTCGCCCTGTGCGCCGCGTTGACCTTCGGCGGCACGTTCACCTGCAAGAGCAACAACGACAGCGGCAACTTCTCCGAGAACCCGCAGACACCGGCGAAGTAGCGGGCGCGCCATTGACCGACGTCGCTCTTCGCTCGCCCCGCTTCTCCCGCCCCGCGCCGCCGACGCGGCCAGGAGCGCGTCGCTCGCCTCCGGTCATTTCCTCCTTTCCCTGATTCACTATTGTTTCGACACTCGACATTCGACATTTGGTATTCGACCCATGAAATCCCTCCTCCTGCTCCTCGCCCTCGCGACCACAACGATGACGCTCACCGCCTGCCACGGAAGCGGCGACCACGAGGGAAAACGTGAGGTGACGCTTGATATCCGCGGACGCGAGTGACTTTTTTCGCTGGCGACCGCCGCCGCCCGCCCGTTACAGTTTCCCGGTCTCCGGGCAATAGTGTCCCGGGGCGAAGGAGGATCCAGATGCCCGCCATTCGCAACGCCTCAATTGTGCTGACGATCGCCCTCGGCCTGGCCGTCGCCACCGTCGCCCGCTCGCAAGACCAAGGCGCCTCGCCCGCCGGCAGCGCGGGAACCGCCGGCAGCGCCGGCAGCGCGGGAACCGCCGGCAGCGCCGGCAGCGCGGGCAATAGCGGCGGCGGCGGCGCCGCGACCGCAGGCGGGCCCACCGCCGCCCCCACCGCCGATCAGATGATGGCCGCCATGGCGAAGTACGGCACGCCGGGCGCGGAGCACGAGCGGCTCAAGGCGATGGCCGGCACCTTCGACGCCGTCGTCACCTTCGCCATGCCCGGCATGCCCGAGCAGACCGTCAAGGGAAAGATGACCAACGAGATGATCCTCGGCGGCCGCTACCTCAGGGGCGAGTACGCCGGCGAGATGATGGGTCAACCCTTCAGCGGCGTGCAGGTCTTCGGCTACGACAGGATGAAGCAGAAGTACGTCTCATCGTGGATGGACTCGATGAGCACCTCGATGATGACCGCCGAGGGAACCGCCGACGAGGCCGGCAAGGCCATCACCGCCAAGTGCAGCTACGACTGCCCGATCACCAACTCCAAGCGCTCGATGCGGCAGGTGACCACGATCACCGACAACGACCACCACACCTTCGAAACCTACGAGTCCGGCCCGGACGGCAAGGAGACCAAGGCCATGACCATCAAGTACACGCGAGCGAAGGAATAGAGCGGGGGGGGGTAATATCGAATAGGAAATGTCGAATGCCGAATGACGAATGTCGAAACAATACAAAATGTAGAATGGGGAAATGACCAAAACGGGATGATCGCGCGGTCCCCGTTTGCACCGTCTCGCGGGTGCCTCGTTGTCGGCGGCTCCTCGTCGGTGGGGTGCGTGCCGCCACCGTCGCCGCGGGCGATCCGGTAAATCGCCCGGTCGTTACAGACTAGGTTCCTGACCCCCTTTGGTTCCCCTGACCCCTTTGATTCGCCCTTCCCCGACTTCCGCTTTCAACCGCGGGTGGAGCTGGATGTCTCGCTCCCAGTAATATCCCTGGCTCCGTCTCAACCCTCGCCGTCGCCCAAGGCGGCGTCCTCGCCCTGGCGTCGGCCCGGTTCACATCGGCGCGTCGCTCCAGCAGCGCCTTCACCACCGCGACCTCCGCCCGGTCGACCGCAAGCAGGAGCGGCGGGCCTTGCTCACCGAAATCGGCGGTCACGTCGGCCCCCATCTGAAGCAGTCGTT
>DASQDR010000043.1:0-2155 GCA_035634055.1 Tepidisphaeraceae bacterium
TCTCGGTGGTCGCCGACGTCGGCATCGAGGAGAACGTCCGCCGGATCGCCGACACCGCCATCGCCCGCTTCGGCGGGTTTGACACCTGGGTCAACAACGCCGGCGCGTCGGTTTACGGGCGCATCGAGCAGATCAGCAACGAGGACCACCGCCGGCTGTTCGAGACCAACTTCTGGGGCGTCGTCTACGGCTCGCAGGTCGCCCTGGGGCACCTCAAGGGCAAGGGCGAGCAGGGCGGCGCGGGCGGCGCGATCATCAATGTCGGCAGCACGGTTTCCGATCGGGCCATCCCCCTCCAAGGCATGTACAGCGCCAGCAAGCACGCCATCAAGGCGTTCACCGACGCGCTGCGGATGGAGTCGGAAGAGGCGGATTACCCCATCTCCTTCACCCTCATCAAGCCCGCCGCCATCGATACGCCGTACGTCGAGCACGCCAAGAATTACATGGAGGAAGACCCCAGCTTCCCGCCGCCGGTCTACGCCGCCGAGACGGTCGCGCGGGCGATCCTGCACGCGGCGGTTCACCCGGAGCGCGACATCCTCGTGGGCGGCGGGGCCAAGTTCTTCTCGCTGATGGAGAAGGTTGCGCCGCGGCTGACCGACCTGATGATGCAGCGCACGATGTTCAAGCAACAGAAGGCGGGCACCCGCGGCCAGCGCAGCGGCATCGGCCTGCACCGCCACGGCATCGGCGGCGAGCAGAGCGGCGGCTACGAGGGGCACGTGATGAAGACCAGCCTCTACACCGCCGCGACCACGCACCCGTGGATGACCGGCCTGATCCTTGGCGCCACCGGCGCCGCCGTCGCCGCCGCCATCGCGGCAAAGCCCGCGGCGACGCGGAAGGAACGCGGGTGGTGGGATTGAGGGGATCAAGGGAACGGAAGCACTGTGGCACTGAGGGACTGAGCGAGTGAGGGGTGGTGAAGGCATGCACCGGGTCCCGCATGCACTCGTCGTCGCGCAAGCACGTGACGATCCGACCGGATCGGAAAAAGCCTGAGACAAATTGGTCCGTCGGCGCGCGCGGGAATCAGGCGTAGCCTCGTTCGATCAACGGAAATTCGTGTCGCGCGCTCGCCACCGTGGCGAACGCGCGGGACCGAGAGGTAATCCGTGGCCGCGCAGCGACAGGCGCGCGGCCACGCAGGAAGGAAGGTGTCCAATGTTTCGACGCACGATGACCACCGCGGCGGTGGCGATGGCAATGGCATGCGGTTCGGTGGCCCTTGGCGCCGACAAGCCCAGCAAGGCGGAGCAGGCGTTCCTCCGCGGCGCGGCGGTCGACAACCTCGTCGAGATCCGCCTGAGCGAGGCCGCCCAGTCCCAGGCGCAGGACCAGCAGGTCAAGCAGTTCGCCCAGATGATGATCCAGGACCACACCCAGGCGAGCGACCAGCTCAAGCAACTGGCCAAGAGCAAGGGCGTCGACCTGCCCGACGACCTGCCGCGCGACGAGCAGGAAATGGTCGACGGGATCAAGTCGCTCCAGGGGAAGGACTTCGACCAGGCGTACGTCTCGGCCATGAAGGCCAACCACATGAAGGACGTCTCGAAGTTCCGCGACAAGTCCGTCACGGCCAAGGATCCGGAGATCAAGGCGCTGGCGTCGCAGATGGCGCCCAAGCTCGAGCAGCACATGCAGCACGTGCTGACGCTGGCGCAGGCGCAGGGCCTGCCCATGCCGATGATGATGGGCCAGGCCCAACCCGCCGGCGCGACCATCTCGCCCGACGCCTCGGGTAGCGGGTCCGGCGCGAGCGGCGCCAGCGGCGCGAGCGGCGCCAGTGGCGCGAGCGGCGCGACCGGCACGAGTGGCGGCAGCAGCGGGGCCAGCGGCACCTCGACCGGCGGAACCTCCGGCAGCGACGCCACCGGCGGCAGCTCGACCGGCGGCAGCTCGACCGGCGGCAGCAGCGTCGGCGGCAGCGGCGCGGCCGGCAGCGGCGCCGGCGGCGCGTCCGGCTCCGGCTCCGGAAGCAGCGGCGCGGGCGGCGCGAGCGGCGGCTCGTCCACCGGCGGCGGCTCGTCCACCGGCGGCGGCACCAGCGGCGGCGGCTCGCAGTAACGCCGGCGCGGCGCGGCGCGGCGCGCACGCAAGCACGCAAGCACGCAAGCACGCAGGCACGCAGGCAGGATCGCCCAGTGACAGA
>DASQDR010000044.1:0-9304 GCA_035634055.1 Tepidisphaeraceae bacterium
CCGGGCGGGCGCTCCGTCCATCAGCACGACCTGTCGCGCCCGCCCGCGCTGCGCGAGACGATCACGTTGGCGAACCGCCCCGGCCTGCCGGAGCGCGAGCGGCGCCCGGTGACGCCGGCGCCGCAGTTGGTCAAGCCCAAGCCCGCCATCATCATGGGCCCGACCAACGTGCGCGAGGAGAAGCCGGACCACGTGCCGCTGCCGCGCCCGCGGCGCCCGATCGGGACCGGCCCCGGCGGCCCCGCGCCGGCGGGACCCGCCGCCTTCGGCACCGCCCGTCCGACCACCGGTCGCGGCGTCAAGGTCGCCGAGGACAACGAGGAGGCCGAGAAGAAGAAGGCCGCCGCCCGCGGCTCGCTCTCCAACCGCCGCCGCGGCGTCGACGGGCGGCGCGGCGAGGCGATGGAGAAGCTCAAGGAGTTCACCGAGGCGGACCTCATCGCCCGCCGCGATGCCCTCAACGCCGCCAGCGCCACCCGCGCCGCCTTCGACTCGCACCTGAAGAAGACGCAGGCGCGCGGCACCCACGCCATCGCCAAGAGCGTCACGCAGAAGGGCGAGCCGATCGAGATCGAGGAGCCGATCACGGTCAAGACGCTGTCGGCGGCGCTGGGGATCAAGAGCAACGACATCATGAAGCGCCTGATGCAGCAGGGCGTCTTCGCCAGCGTCAACCAGACGCTGGACGCCGACACCGCCGGCACCATCGCGCTGTCGTACGGCGTGGAGCTCCAGATCGCCCAGCAGGCGACGCTGGAAGAGCTGATGATGCAGGAGTTGGCCGAGCAGCCGGTCGATGAGTCCAAGCGCGTGCGGCGCCCGGCGGTGGTGACCATCCTCGGGCACGTCGACCACGGCAAGACCTCGCTGCTGGACAAGATCCGAACCGCCAACGTGGCGGCGGGCGAGGCGGGCGGCATCACGCAGCACACCGCCGCGTGGGTCGTCGAGATCACCGGCGGCGACGGCACGACCAAGAAGGTCACGTTCATCGACACCCCGGGGCACCAGGCCTTCACTCGCATGCGCGCCCGCGGCGCGGACATGACCGACGTGGTCGTGCTGGTGGTCTCCGCCGCCGAGGGCGTCCAGCCCCAGACGGTCGAGTCGATCAACCACGCCCGCGCCGCCGGCAAGCCGATCGTGGTCGCCCTGAACAAGATCGACCGCCCGGACGCCAATCCGGACATGGTCCTCGGGCAGCTCGCGCAGAACGAGCTGAACCCGGTGGAGTGGGGCGGCGACACCGAGGTGGTCCGCACCAGCGCGATCACCGGGCAGGGAATCAAGGAACTGATCGAGATCCTCGACTACCAGGCGGAGCTGCTCGACCTCAAGGCCGACCCGGGCGACGCCGCCCGCGGCACCGTCATCGAGAGCCGCGTCGATCCGGGCCTGGGCTCGGTCGCCACGGTCCTGGTGCAGGACGGCACGCTCAAGCTGGGCGACGTCGGCCTGTCCGGCCCCGGCTACGGCCGCATCCGCAGTCTGCTCAACGACCGCGGAGAAATGATTGCCTCCGCCGGCCCGAGCACGCCGGTCATCGTCTCCGGGCTGTCGGTCCTGCCCAACGCCGGCGACCGGTTCTTCGTCCTGGACGACGCCGAGCGCGCCCGCGCCATCGCCGAGGAGCGCCAGACGCTGGGGCGGCAGAACCAGCTCGCGCAGCAGAGCAAGGTCACGCTCGACAACCTGTTTGCCACCATGAAGGCCGGCGACATCAAGACGATCAACCTGATCGTCAAGGGCGATGTCCAGGGATCGGTCGAGACCCTGACGCGAACGGTCACCGACCAGAACACCGAAGAGGTGCGCGTGCGGGTGATCCACTCGGCGGTCGGCCCGATCAACGAGTCGGACGTCGAGCTGGCCGACGCCTCCAACGCGGTCATCATCGGGTTCAACGTGGTCCCGGACGAGTCGGCGCGCTCGATGGCCGAGCAGCGGCGCGTCGAGGTGCGGACCTACCGCGTGATCTACGAGATCTTCGACGACCTGAAGAAGGCGCTGAGCGGCATGCTGGAGCCGGAGGTTCGCGAGAAGCTCCACGGGCACGTCGAGGTGCGGCAGGTGTTCAAGGTGTCGAGGCTGGGCAACATCGCCGGCTGCTTCGTCACCGATGGGCACATCCAGCGCGGCAGCAAGATCCGCCTGATCCGCGACGGCAAGATCATTACCGAGGATCTCGCCATCGAGACGCTCCGCCGGCTGAAGGACGACGTCAAGGAGGTCAAGGCCGGCCTGGAGTGCGGCATCAAGCTCCAGGGGTACGACGACGTGAAGATCGGCGACCGCCTCGAGGCGTACGTGAGGGAAACGTTCCAGCGCACGCTCTAGGCGACCAGAAATTAGAAATGTCGAAGCACGAAATGCTAAACAAATTCGAATGACAGAAGCGGAAAACGGAGAAATGCACTCGTCAACCGTTTTCCGCTTTTGGGATCTCTGATTTGTTTCGTGCTTCGGGCTTGGGATTTCGTGCTTCTCGTACCTGCGGTGTGGCCGCTGTCAGAAAACGATGATCGTGGGTGTTCTGCAACTGGAGTTGTCGATCGGCGACGCGATGTCCCTGAAGGACAAGCGGCGAGTGGTCAAGAGCCTGAAGGACCGCATCGCCCACGGGCACAACGTCTCGATCGCGGAGGTCGCCGCCCTGGACGAACATCGACGCGCGATCCTTGGCGTCGCGATGGTGGCTAACGACAAGTCGTACGTCGAAGGGGCGCTGAGCAAGCTGGTGGATTTCGTGCGGTCGGTCCCGCAGGTGGACCTGATCGACTATCAGATTGATTTGTTATGAAAGGAAGCGACTGAGCGACTGAGCGACGAAGCGACGAAGGGAAAGGCTAGGGCCCGTGCCTGCTAATTCGTTCGTCGCTTCGTCGCTTCGACGCTTCGTCGCCTGAACCCCCTTGTCCCGCAGAACCGAAATGCTCGGAAGCACCATTCAGCGCGAGCTGATGGAGATCATCATGCGCGACCTGAGCGACCCGCGGCTGAGCGGGTTCCCCAGCATCACGCGCGTGAAGCTCAGCCCGGACCTGTCGATCGCTGACGTCTACGTCACCATCATGGGGACGCCCGGTCACCAGGAGGCGGCGCTGAACGCGCTGAAGCACTCGGCCGGGATGATGCGGACGAAGCTGACGAAGGTGCTGTCGATCCGGCAGGCGCCGTTCCTGAAGTTCCACATCGACGAGGGACTGAAGAAGGAACTGTCGGTGCTGGACGCGATCCGAAAGGCCAACGAGGAAGACGAGGCCCGCCGCGCCGCGCAGGCCGCCGCCGCCGCCGCGGCAGAGGCGGGTGCCGACGGTGAAGCGGCGGCCGAGCCGTCGTCGTCGGCTTTCGAGCCGCATTCGCCGCAGCCGACGACGCGACAGATCCCGCAGGAGCAGCCATCCGAGCGACCGACCGAATGAAGAACGCCACCAAACACGCCGAAGAGTTGAAGTCCCTGTTCAAGAAGCTGGCGCGCGAGCACAAGCCGGCGGCGGACAAGCCCACCATCGAGCCGCTGTGGGCGCTGGTCCGCGGGGCGATGAGCTACGAGGTCCTGGACGCGCGGGCGGACGAGGCGATCAAGGTGATCGAGCGCGAGTTCGTCGACCTCAACGAGCTGCGCGTCGCCACCGAGTTGGAGGTGCAGGACCTGCTGGGCTTCCGCTACCCGCGCATCGAGGAGCGGGTGAAGGTGATCACCGCCGCCCTCAACGCGATCTTCGAGAAGGAGCACACGCTGAGCCTGGACCGGCTCAAGACCGTGAGCCGCCGCGACGCCCGCGCGTTCCTGCGCGAGCTGGCGGAGATGCACCCGTTCGTCGAGGGGTACGTGATGCTCTTCAGCTTCGACGCCCATGCCTTCCCGATCGACGAGCAGATGCTGGAGCACCTCAAGGCGGAGGAGGTCGTCGAGGAGCAGACGACGCTGGACGAGGCGCAGAAGTTCGTCGAGCACCACCTCAAGGCCGAGGAGATGTACCCCTTCTACGTCGCGCTCCGCGCCGCCGCCAGCGAAGGGGCCAAGGGAAAGAAGAAGGCGAAGGCTTGAATGCGGAAGTGGCTAGTGGTCAGTGATCAGTGGCTAGTGGTCGGTGATCAGTGGCTAGTGAACTGAAATTGCGAATGCCCACTGACCACTGACCGCTAGCCACTAGCCACTGACGACCAGCCACTCACACCGATGACTGACAAACTCCCTCCCTCCACGCTCCGGGTCGGGCTGCCTTCGGGCAGCTTGCAGAACGCCACGGTCGAGCTGTTCGCCAAGGCCGGCTACCGCGTGCGCATCGCCGACCGCAGCGTCTTCCCGCAGTTCGACGACCCGCAGATCTCCTCGGTGCTCTTCCGCGCGCAGGAGATCAGCCGCTACGTCTGCGACGACATCGTGGACTGCGGCCTGACCGGTCACGACTGGATCGTCGAGAACGGCAACGAGCAGGACGTCGTCGAAGTCTGCGAGCTGACGTACTCCCGCGCCAGCAGCAACGCCGCCCGGTGGGTGCTGGCCGTGCCGGAGGAATCGGACATCCGCCGCCCGGAGGATTTCGACGGCAAGATCATCGCCACCGAACTGGTCGACACGACCAAGCGCTACTTCGCCCAGAAGGGCGTGAACGTCACGGTGGAATTCTCCTGGGGCACGACCGAGATCAAGGCCAGGCTCCTCGACGGCATCGTGGACCTGACCGAGACCGGCTCGTCCATCCGGGCGAACAACCTGCGCGTGATCGACACCATCCTGACCAGCACGACGCGCTTCGTCGCCAATAAGAAGGCGTGGGAGACGCCGTGGAAGCGGGAGAAGCTCGAGAACATCGCCATGCTCTTGCAGGGGGCGATCGAGGCGCGGGCGAAGGTCGGGCTGAAGATGAACGTGCCCGAGGCGCGGCTGGCCGAGGTCGTGGGCTTCCTGCCGGCGGAGAAGAGCCCGACCGTCAGCCGGCTGGCTGATTCGCAGTGGGTCGCCGTCGAGGTGATCCTCGAGGAACGGCAGGAGCGCGAGCTCATCCCCCGCCTGAAACGCGCCGGAGCGACTGGAATCATCACCTACCCGCTGAATAAGGTCATCCCGTAGACTCGTCGGGCGGGCGACGTCCTGGGCAGCGCGTCGCCGCCGGCGGCGAGCGCCCGGCAGCGTGGAACGATGCTGAAGGAGCGTGCGGCGGTTCGATGGGCCGCGCGCGCGAGACACGAGTGCCTCATGCGAAGGACCGCCACCGCTATCCTCGGCATCGCCTTCGTCACCGGCGCCGGCTGCGCAACCGGCCCGAAGCGCCCCGCGGTGCCGGCAATGCGCCCGCCCGCGGCGGCGGCGGCGGCGGCGGCGGCGACGACACGGCCCACCGCCAAGGCGGACCTCACCCTCGACCAGATTGAACCGCGCCCGGTCCTCGCAACGCCCGCCGCCTCCACCCGCGCCGGGGTGACGCGGCCGGCCTCCACCGCGCCCGCTACTCAGGCGTCTGAGCGCGCGCCGCTCGAAGCCATCGCGCTGTTCGCGCAGGGCCGTGACGCCATGCTCCAGGGCCAGCGCTACACCGCGATCAACCTGTTCGAGAAGGCGATCAAGCTCGATCCCGGCAGCTACGAGCTGCGCTACTGGCTCGCGCAGGCCAGCTCCGGCGCGGGGATGCCGCAGGAGCCGGCGCTCGCCGCCTACGAGTCTGCCGCCGCCATCGATCCGGACCACATCCAGGTCCACTCCGAGCTCGGCCGGCTCTACCTGGCGAAGAACGACTTGCCCAAGGCGATCCACCACCTCCGCCTGGCCCTTCAGACGACCGACTACAATGTCGCTGACAGCGCCGCTGCCGTCGGCGACTTCTACCTTGCCAAGGCGCTCCAGCAGGCGGGCTACGACCGCGCGGCGCTGGACACCTACGGCAGCCTGATCGACCGCCTCCAGGCGGGCGGGTTGCAGACGCGCGGTACGCCGGAGCTCAGCTACCTCGTGCAGCATCCCGAGGGGCTGTTCGTGCAGGTGGGGGAGCTGTGCGAGCGTCGCGGGTTTCGCGACGACGGCATCCGCCTCTACCGTGCGGCCGTCGAGCGCAAGCCAGACGATTTCTCGTACCACGCGCACCTGGTCCGTGCCCTGGTCGCTGCCGGCAAGCGCGACGAGGCCACCCGCCGCGCGACGGAGCTGGTCAGCAAGTTCAAGGCGAGCCCGGACGCGCTGGCGCTGCTCAAGCAGACCTACGCGAACGCGGGCGGCGACGAGGCGGTGGCGCGCGAGCTCGGTCGCATCTACCGCGACCGGCCCGGCGACCGCACCGTCCTGTACGCGCTGGTGGACGTCCTCTCCGGCACCGGGCGGACGGAGCAGGCGAAACAGCTCCTCGCCGACGCCGCCCGCACCACGCGCTACGAGACGGAACTGGTCCGCCGGCTGTTCAAGCTGCACGACGCCGCCGGCGACGTGGCGGGGGCGGGGCGGCTGCTGGTGGAGGCGCTTGCCGCCCGCCCGGACAATGCCCGCGACCTCGCGCCCCTTTGGGCGCAACTGCTCCGCCCGTGGCGAAAGAACCATCTGACCGTCTCGCGCCTCCAAGCGATCCAGGTGCCGCCGAGCGCGCAGGCGGCCAAGCTGTTCTGGGTATCGGAACTGGCGCGGATCTGGAACCGCGAGGCGCTGTCGCGCTCGAGCCTGGAGCAAGCGGTGAAGCAGGTCCCGCCCTTCCCGCCGGCGTACCGCGCGCTGCTCGGCCGCTATTGGCAGCGGGCGGACTGGGATGCGCCGCAGAAGGTGAGCGCGTCGGAGCAGCTCGTGGCGAGCGTCGAGCGGCACGGCGACGCCGCGCTGGCGGCCGAGCTGCGCGGGCTGACGCTGATGAACCAGAACGAGCCGGCGAAGGCGGCGGTGCAGTTCGCCGCCGCCCGCGAAGCCGGTGGCGACTCCGCCGACCTCCGCCTCACCTACGCTGCTGCCCTCCAGGGCGCCGGCGAGCCGGCGCGTTCGCAGCAGGTCCTCTGGAAGCTGACGGCCGACGCGCCCACTTGCGAGGAAGCGTATCTCCGGCTGTTCCGCGAGTACCTCGGCCAGCAGGATGCCGAGCAGGCGATCCGCGTACTCAACGCGTGGCTCGCCAACGACCCCTCCAGCACCAATGCCAAGCTGCTGCTCGCGACGGTGCGGACGCAGGCGGGGCAGGCGGACGTGGCGGAGCGCATCCTGCTCGACCTGTTCGAGCGCGAGCCTGACAACGGCGACGTCCTCGCCTCGCTCAATGCCCTCTACGGCGAGACCGGCCGCATCGAGCAGTGGATCGGCAAGCTCGAAGCCCAGCGCACCGCGCACCCCGAAAACCGGACCGTCGTCGAGCAGCTCGTCCTGCTCTACGCCGCGCAGAAGCGGCTGCCGGAGGCGACGCGCACGCTCGACGGCGTCCGCCCGGCGGTAGCGCGCGACCCGGACCTGCTCTACTACCTCGCCAGCCTCTACACGCGCATCGGCGAGAAGCAGGCGAGCGAGCAGGTGCTCGAGCAGGTGGTCGCCCTTGACCCGGAGCACGCGCCCGCCTGCAACGACCTCGGTTACGCCTGGGCCGAGGAGGGGCGCAACCTCGCCCGCGCCGAGGCGCTGGTTCGCACGGCCGTTCACAAGGAGCCGGACAACCAGTCCTACCTCGACAGCCTCGGGTGGGTCCTCTACAAGCGCGGGCAGTACCGCGAGGCGCGGGCGGCCCTGGAAGAGGCGATCGGCGCCGCGGCGCTGCCCGATCCGGTCGTGCTCGACCACCTCGGCGACACACTCTATCGCCTGGACCTGCGCGGCGACGCCACCGCGCAGTGGAAGCGCTCGCAGGAGCGCCTCGGCCGAGCCGCAGCGCCGGCGGCCGCGGGCGCCGGCGGCAACGACGCCCCGCCGCCGGAAGCGGGCGAAACCGGGCGGCTTCGGCTACAATTGCAGCAGAAGATCCGGCAGGCGGAGTCCGGCCAACCGGTCACCGTCGCACCGGTCGCCAGCGAGCCGACCAAGCAGGCGAAGAATTGAGAAGAGAGTGGTCAGTGATCAGTGGCTAGTGGTCAGTAAGTACCCTGGCCCGGCTCCTCTTCACTGACCACTAGCCACTGACCACTAGCCACTTTTTCCCCCCCATGGCAGGACACTCACACTGGTCGAAGATCAAGCGGGCCAAGGGCGCCAACGACGCCAAGCGCGGGAAGATCTGGAGCAAGATCGCCCGCAAGATCATCATCGCCGCCAAGAACGGCGGCGACCCGCGCGACAACCTGAACCTTCGCTACACCATCGAAGAGGCCAAGGCCGCCAACATGCCCCGCGACACGATCGAGAAAGCGATCAAGAAGGGGACCGGCGAGCTGGGCTCGGAGAACTACGAGAACGTCACCTACGAGGCGTACGCGCCCGGCGGCGTGGCGCTGATCATCGAGGGGCTGACGAACAACCCCTCTCGCACCGCCCCCGACCTGCGGAGCACCCTGGAAAAGCACGGCGGCAACCTCGCCACCCGCGGGGCCGTCGCGTTCCAGTTCACCAAGCTCGGCGTCATCACCATCAAATCCGACGCCACCGACGAGGACGCGCTCATGGAGCTGGCCCTGGAGGCCGGCGCCGACGACGTGAGAAACGAGGGCGAGGTCTTCGAGGTCATCACCACGCCGACGGCCTACCTGAAGGTGAAGGAAGCAATTGACGCGGCCAAGATCACCGTCGAGGGCGGCGAGATCACGCAGATGCCGAACAACACCGTCGCCATCGGCGACGAGCAGGCGCAGAAGCTCCTCAAGCTGATCGACGCGCTGGAGGACAATGACGACGTGCAGTCGGTCGCTCACAATGCGGAGATCCCGGAGTCGGTGGGGGTGTAGCCTTCCCGTGGCGCGCCGGCGCGACCCGAAAATGACGAGAGGGGCGAGCTCGATGGCTCGCCCCTCTCTGCTTTTGGCTGCGTGCGATCGTCTACTGCGATCGTCGATTGATCCGCGCGCTCCCGGGGAGGAACAGTCCGGGGGGCTCAGGCCTGCGGCTGCGGCGCGCGAGGATGAATCGCGTTCCGCATCGTCCGCGTGTCATTGCCCGCCGCCGCCGGAGGGGGATCCGCCGCCGAAACTCGTGCCCGCTCCCGCGCCGGCGCGGGAACGGCCGGGAATGTTGCCGTCGGTCCCGCCGGGGTCGATGACTCGTGTGCGCGTCGTGCCGGTCGCGCCGCTGGGACGCGTGGCGCTTCCGCCGCCCGCCGCGCCCGCCGCGCCGGTCGATCCGGCGGCCCCGGTGCCGCTGAAGCCTCCGGCCGGGCCCGTGCTGCCTGTGGAACCGGTTGCGCCGCCGCCGGAGCCG
>DASQDR010000045.1:0-15216 GCA_035634055.1 Tepidisphaeraceae bacterium
TGCGGCGGCGCGATCTGCGGCGGCGCGCCCGGCGCGAGGCGCGGGCGCGACGGCGTGCGGGCATCGCGGCGCAGCTTCAACTCGAGGTCGTCCGTGTACTTTTGCAGTTCGTCCAGCCGCCGCCGCAACTCGGCGTTCTCGCGCGCTAAATCACTTCCCCCTTCACCGCTGGGTCGGGTGGACTGCGCGGAAGCGAGGGTGGGGAGAGAGCCGATCAGCAGGCAGCTCGCCAACAGCATCGACGCGTGACGCATGACGCCTCCGGGTTGGAGAAGCACGAGGACCGCGGCCGCGGAACCGCTTCTTAGTCTACCGATGGAACGACGAACGAGGGAACCGCGCACGGTCGTGACCGTTCCCGCCGCTGCAACGGCGATCTTTCGTGGCGGTGCGCGTCGCCTCCCGTGGCGGCGACAGCCTTCGCCCGAGGAGCTATCGCGATGCGCGTCCGGGTTAGCGTCGGCACCGGGAGCACTGTCATCCCGAAGCGTACTCGCAAGGGATCAAGCGAGTTGCAAGCCCAAGATCCTCCGCGAGCGCGCTCACGATGACACGCTGGCGCCTGTCCGCTACGCCCGTTCGCGCACCGCTCTAGACCGGGTGCGCCAGCAGCGCCGTCACCACTTTGTGGTGCGCGTCGTCCAGCGAAGTTTCCAACTTCAGCCCCGCCGCGCGGGCGTGGCCGCCGCCGCCGAACTGCTCGGCGAACTTGGCCACGTCAATCTGCCCCTTGCTGCGCAGGCTGACGCGGACCGGCCCGCCCTCGGGCGGCTCGTTGAGCAGGATGCTCGCCTGCACCGTGCGGATCTGGAGCGGGAGGTTGATGAGGTTTTCCGTGTCGTTGACGTGCGCGCCGGTCTCGGCGAAGTCGCGCTCGCGGACGCGCATCACGGCAACGCGCCCGCCGTCGAGCAGCTCCAGCGATTGCAGCCCGCGCGTCTGGAGGGCAACGCGCTCCGCCCGCTCGCTCTGGTAGAGGCGCTGGTAGAGCGCGTCGGTATCGACGCCGGCCTCCATGAGTGCCGCGGCGGTGCGGAGGGTGACCGGGCGCGTGTTGGAGAACATGAACCAGCCGGTGTCGGAGACGATGCCGACGAACAGCGCCTGCGCCGTCGCGGCGTCGGGCGAGGCGCCCCAGCGCCGGAGCAGCTCGTAGACGATCTCGCAACACGCGCCGGCCGCGGTGTCCACGAGCTTCACGTCGGCCCAGTCCTGCTGGGTGAGGTGATGATCGATGACCAGCTTGGGCTTAGGCCAGCGCTCAGCGCGCTCGCGCAGGCCGGGGAGCTGCGACCACGTGCCGGTGTCGACGACGACCAGCGCGTCGAACGCGTCGAGCGAGAAGTCCGCCGGAAATCCCGCCTCCACGTCTACGTGCTGAACGCCAGCGTCGGCGAAGACGAAGCCGTACTTCCGCGGCAGGTGCGACAGCAGCAACACCGTCGCGTCGATCCCCCTGCCACGCAACGCGTGCACCAGCCCCGCAGACGACCCCAGCGCGTCGCCGTCCGGCTTCACGTGCGTCGTGACCAGCACCCGCCGGCAACGCGAGAGGGTAGCGATGACCTGTTCGTAACCATCCGACATGGCCGGCGATGATACGTGCGGGCGACGGGAATGAAACGCGGGGGCGAAAGACAATTTAGCCACCGATGGGGCACCGATGAGCACCGATGGAAGAGAAGGATGAAGGATGAACGACGAACGGAGGAATCTTCTTCCTCATCCTCCATCGGTGCCCCATCGATGGCTAATTCTTCCCCTGTTCACGCCGCCACGATGGCGCGGGTGGGGTCGGTGGCGGCGAGGCGGTGCTGGATTTCCGTTAGGTCGCGCGCGATCTGGTCCTTCAGTGCATCAACCGTGGCGTACTTGCGTTGCTCGCGGATCCAGTCGATCAACTCGACCTCGATCACCTGGCCGTACAGGTCGCCGGCGTGGCCGATCAGGTGGGCCTCGATCTGGTGGCGGCGCTCCTCGAAGGTCGGGATGCTGCCAATGCTGACCGCGGCGGGATAGGCCTGGCCGCCGAGGGCGCACCGGCCGGCGTAGACGCCGTCGCCGGGCACGAGGTGGTCGTCGACGCGCAGGTTCGCCGTCGGCACGCCGATCGTCCGCCCGCGCTTGAACCCTTCGACCACCTCGCCGCGCAGGGCGTACGGTCGCCCGAGGCAGATGGCGGCGTCGCGCGCGCGGCCGTGCGCCAGCAGCCAGCGGATCAGCGAGCTGCTGACCGCCACCACGCTCAGGTCCAGCAGCGCCACGCTGACCGGGTCGACCACGTCGAGGCGGATGTCGCTGGCGGCGGACCACTCGCGCAGGCGGTCGAGCGTCCCGCCGCGCCCCTTGCCGAAGGTGAACGTGCTCCCCTCGATCAGGTGGGCCGGGCGCACATCGTCGCGAAGGATCTGCCAGAACGCCTCGGCCGACAGGTCCAGCACGTCGGGGCGGGGCGGGAGGATGACGTAATCGTCCACCCCCGCCGCCTCCAGCAGCTTCTGCTTCACCGCCGGCGGCGTGAGTCGCGGCGGCGCCTGCGCGGGACGCAGCACCGTGAACGGGTGCGGCTCGAAGGTCACTACCGCGACCCTCCCGCTCGACGCCGGCGGCGCGGCGCGCAGCGCGCCCGCCAGCTCCAGAAGCCGGCGATGGC
Source organism: Tepidisphaeraceae bacterium (assembly GCA_035634055.1). Classification (GTDB taxonomy): domain Bacteria; phylum Planctomycetota; class Phycisphaerae; order Tepidisphaerales; family Tepidisphaeraceae; genus JAICTV01. Next base: position 2,654 of record DASQDR010000045.1, read on the forward strand.
CAAGGTGGATCCCATCGAAATTACCGATCGACAGCACCGCCCCCGGCGGCAGCGACCGCAAACCTTCCAGTCCTTCGCGAACCTGCATCGGCAAGAGCTCCCTGTAACCGCAACAGTATCCCGCCAAGGCAGCCAACGCCACGCGGCGAGGCGACGGCGATCGCCGATCCTCGCCCGCGCCCGCCGCAGGATAGCAAACGCGCGCCGCTGCGGGAGAATGCAGGGGGCGAGCGGCTTGTTATCAAAAAACGCTGGCACTCACACGCGGAGCGACTTCAGCACCGTGGGCTCCGCTTTGGTGGCGACGCACCAGTACGCGGAGAGTGAGCAAGTGGCGCAGACCTACTGTGGCCACTTCCGCGCCGCCTCGGCGGTCAGGGGTTTTGCCTTTGTTGCCGCAGGCTGCCAGACCGGGAACTGTTGTCCCTCCATCACCTGCCCGTCGCGCGGGACCAGGTCCAGGTCGTCGTCGGGCAGCAGCCTTGCGTCGATCAAGCCTCGGGCGCCGTTCAGCTCATACCCGATCGTGAAGCGCGACGGGTCCACCGGGTCGGGTTGGCCGGCGAAGACGCGGAAGTCATCGGACTTGTCCAGCACGATTCCCAGCTCGCGCGGCGCGACGCCGGTGCCGTGGACGCCGCGGATGATGAGCGGATTGAGCACGGGGTTGCCCGCGCTGATCAGCGCCACCTGCACGCGCACGATGGCCGGCGTGTTGCCGGGCGCGGCGCGCTCGTGGAGGAACGCGATGCCCCCGCGGGACAGGATCCACTTGCCGGCGCCGTCGGAGTCCGGGTAGATGGCCCACCGGCCGATGAAGCTCCAGCAGGAGGGCGTCAACTCGGCGCCGCCGATGCGCTGAATGGGCTCGTAGCCGGCGCTTGCGTCGAGCAGCGCCTTCGCCCGCGTCGGGTTCAGGTCGCACACGACCTGGTCCGGCGGAGCGGCGTACGCGCGGCACGCGGCGAGGTTCGCTTCGATCTCCGCGAGGCGCCGCTGGTTCGCAGCCAGCGCCTGCTGCGCCGCCACCTTCGCCGCCGCCTGCTGCGCCTTCGCGGCCAGGTGCCGCGTGTACCGCTTCCACCCGATCATCGCCGCGTACAGCAGCGAGAGTGCCGCCACGAGCACGACCATGATCCGCAGCGCCCGCCGCCCCCGGCCGGTCGTCGGCTTGCGGTACTCCAGCACGCGCGTCGGCTCGGTCATGCGATTTCCTACCCTCTCAAGATGACGGAGGCGCTGGCTGGCTGACGCCGCCGATAACCTGTGCGGGCGATTCCTTCCCAGACGATGTTACACTCGGCAGCATGTCGCTTACGCTTAAACTCCAGTCGCTGAACATCGTCCTGCCGCCGGTCTCCGGTCCATTTGGGGCGTACGTGCCGGCCCGGCGGGTCGGGAACCTGATCTACGTGGCGGGGCAGCTCCCGATGAAGGATGGGAAGCTAATGGCGCTGGGACAGGTGCCGTCGCGCACCTCGCTGGAAGATGCGCGGGCGGCGGCGCGGCAGTGCGTCATCAACGCGATCGCGGCCGTGCAGATGATCCCGGGCGGGGTGGAGCAGATCGCCGGTGTCGTGCGCGTGGGCGCATTCGTCAGCAGCGACGCGACGTTCACCGACCAGCCGAAGGTTGCCGACGCCGCCAGCGAGTTCCTGACGGAGGTTTTCGGAAACCCGGGCAAGCACGCCCGCGCGGCCGTCGGCGTGAACACGCTGCCCCGCGACGCGAGCGTGGAGATCGAGGTCATCTTCGAGGCGAAAGGGTGACCAAAGCGCCGCGGCGGCAACGCGGCGGCCGTGCGGCGCGGCTCTTCAGTGTCGCGCGGCCGCGCCGGTCGTTCCACCACGCCCACACCCTGCTGGCGGCGCGAGAGGTCACTGGTGGTTCACGACCGCCTTTGCCTGCTCGACGACCTCGTGGGCCTTCTGGAAGACGTCGACGGGTTTCGTGGTCGGACCCTTGTTGACCGCCTCGTGGATCTGGGCGACGAGGTGTTCCTGCGTCTCCGCCTTGAAAACGTGCGCCAGCACGGCGGCGCGGTGCGTTTCCAGCAGGCGCTTGACGACGGCCGGGTGGTTCTGGACGTCCTCGGGGGCGGTCCACTTGGCGACGTTGACGTAAGTGTCGCGCACGCCGACGCGGTCCTTGGGCATGAGGATCGGCGCGCCGCCGGTCCAGACCAGGTGCAGCGCCGAGGCGGCCAACGCCCAGCCGCCGACCAGCAGCGTCGCCACGATGATTCGGAAGGTCTTCTTCATGGATGTCTCCCGCGGATGACCCGCGCCCGGCCGCGCCGCCCGCTGAGCGGGACGTGCCCGGTCGCACGAGTGACGACCATACCGATGATTCGCCGCCGCGGCCGTTAGAGTTTAGCCGGTTTTGTGGAACCACACGCGGCGACGTTTCCGCCGCCCCCGCTACCGGCCGCAGGACCGGTGCGACCCGCCCGGCTTACGGCCGCGGCGGGCGCTTGTTGGGGTCGACCGGGTCGAGATCGATCGGGTCGAGGTCCACCTCCGGCAGGGCGTCGATGTCGATCTCGTCGAGGTCTTCGCCCGGACCGACCTCGCCGTTGGCGGCGCCGGCGTGGTGATTATCGCCGACCATGCGCAGCCCCGCCGCCTGGTCCTCGGCGTCAACCGCCTCGGAGTCCACCGCGGCGACGCCAGCGTCGCCCTCGATGGCCCGCACCGGCGCGACCGGCAGCACGCTCTGGTAAAACCCGACCGCGAACAGCCCCTGCTGCTGCTGGTAGCCGAAGTTGATCAACTCGCAGAACTCGGCGATGAGTTGCTGGGCGGCGGGGTCGGCCTTCTCGGCGTTCTGCACCGAAAGCTGGTGGCGCCGGTCGCGAAAACGCATCATCTGCACGAACCGTCCGGTCGTCTCGCCGGTCGACCAGTTCGGGCCGACCTGCTCGAACACGTCGAACTGATCGCACCCCAGCCGGGCCAGGGTCTGGCGGAACTTGCGGACCAGGCGGGCGTGCTCGGCCCGCTTCTCCTTGGGCACCACGTAACTGTTGGATTGCAGGAGCATTCAGCGTGTCCCTTCGACGCGGGCGGCGCGGGCGCGCGCCGCGCATGTGCACGAGCGAGCCGCGCGCGCGCGGATCGGCGAACTAGAAGCTCCGCATTTTGCCAGAACCCCAGCATGCTGACAAATGCGCCGCACGCCGAAGGGGTGCGCGCCGACCGATCCGCGTGGGCGCGGCGCTGCGGAACGCTTCCGCCGTCGGTCGGGCGGCGGATCGATCCGTGGGGCGGCAGGCGTTATCCTCTGTGAGATGGACCCCAAGCAGCGCGCGGCCGAGGCGGCCCTGGAGCACGTCCGCGACGGCACCGTAATCGGACTGGGCACCGGCTCGACCGCCGAGCTCTTCCTCGTCGTCCTTGCCGACGCCTTGAAGTCCGGCCGCCGGCGCGACGTCACCGGCGTCCCCACGTCCGAGCGCACCGAGCGCCGGGCGCGGGAGCTGGCCATCCCCCTGACCACCCTCGCGCACGCGGGGCAGCTCGACTTGGACGTCGACGGCGCGGACGAGGTCTCGCCGTCGCTGGACCTGATCAAGGGGCTCGGCGGCGCGCTGCTGCGGGAGAAGATCGTGGCCCAGAGCTCGCGCTCAATGATCGTGATCGCCGACGCCTCCAAGCGGGTGGAGAAGCTCGGGACGCGCTCGCCGCTGCCGGTCGAGGTGGCGAAGTTCGAGCACGAGGCGACGGCGGCGTTCCTCGAAAGCCTCGGCTGCCGGGCGGTGCTCCGACGATCGTTCGACGGGGCCTACGTCACCGACAACGGGAACTACATCTACGACTGCCGCTTCGAGCGCGGCATCGGCGACCCCGCCCTGCTCAACCTCGCCCTCTCCACCCGCGCGGGCGTGGTGGAAACCGGCTTGTTCCTCGGAATGGCCAAGGTCGCAATTATCGCGGGGGCCGACGGAGTGGATACGTTGAAGCGCTGAGCGGGTACCCAGAAATGGCTGGTAAAGCGCCGTCGCGCGGGCCGCACCCGAAATCATCGCGACGTGCGGGCGAACGGGTGAAGGCTACATCGACCGTTCGATCTCATCGATGGACGTGATGCCGTCGGCCACGAGTTGATAGCCGGACTGGGAGAGCTTGACGAACTTGGAGCTCGTCAGCGACTTCTGCACCTCGGCGACGCTCGGGCTCTTCATGATCACTTCGCGCATCTCGTCGGTGACCGACAGAAGCTCGAACACGCCGCGCCGGCCCATGAAGCCGGTGCCGACGCACTTGGGGCAGCCGCGCGGGCTGTAGATCTTCTGCGCGCCCTCGCCCGCCTTGCCCATGCGCTGGATCTGCTCGGGCGTCGGCTTGCTGGCGGTCTTGCACGCGGGGCAGAGCTTGCGCACCAGTCGCTGCCCGAGCACCAGTTGCAGGCCGGACGAGACGAGGTAGGGCTCGACGCCCAGGTCGAGCAGGCGGAAGATCGTGCCGATCGTGTCCTTGGAGTGCACGGTGGAGAAGACCAGGTGCCCCGTGATGGCGGCCTGGAGCGCGATCCGCGCGGTTTCCGGGTCGCGCACCTCGCCGACGAGGATGGCGTCGGGGTCCTGCCGCAGCACGCTGCGCAGCAGCGCGCCGAACGTGTTCCCCTGCGCGTCGTTGACCGGGATCTGCGTGACGCCGTCGAGCTGGATCTCGACCGGGTCCTCGATCGTCACGACGTTGCGCTCGGACACGTCGATGTCGCGGATGACCGCGTAGAGCGTGGAGGTCTTGCCCGAGCCGGTCGGGCCGCAGACCAGGATCATGCCGCTGTCCGCCTTGGTGGCGCGCTGCACTTCCTCGAACATCCACTCCGGGAGTTGCAGGTCCCAGACGTGGTAAGGGGTGTTGGCGGTATCGAGAATTCGGATCACGCACTTCTGCCCGAACATCGCCGGCGCGAAGCTGATGCGATAATCGACCCGGCGGTCGGGGACGCGGGCGGAAAAGTGCCCTTCCTGCACGATCCCCTTCTGCGAGATGTCGATGTCGCACAAAATTTTGATCAGCGACGTGACGCGGATGCCGACGTCCTTGGGCAGGCGAACGACATCGACCATCGAGCCGTCGGCGCGGATGCGGACGGAGTAATCGTCCTGCTTCGGCTCGATGTGAATGTCCGACGCCCGGGTGCGGAAGCAGATCAGGAGAATCAGTCGGAAGATGCCGACCGCCTCGCGCGGCTCGGCGCCGCGTCCCTTTCGGCCGTTGCCGCTGGCAGGCTTCGACGGGTGCGCCAGCGCGCCGCGGGCGTTGATCAGGGCGATGTCGTCGTCGGTGAACTTCTTGTCCGCCAGCGACTCCGCCATGCGGAGCAGCATCGCCTCGTAGCCGCCGCCACCTGGGGGCGCGACCTCTTCCATCTCGTCGTCGCCGACCTCGACGACCTCGACCTCGAACTCCTCGTCGTCCTCCTCCGCCGCCGGCACCGCGACGGGCGCCTTGGGCTTCGGGGCGGGCGCCAGCTCGGGCGCGTGGACGGTGAGGGTGGACCGGCCGATCTGCACGACGTCACCGTCGCCCAGCCGCCAGGTCTTGATCACCTGCCCGTTCACCTTGGTGCCGTTGGAGGAATCGAGGTCGCGGACGCGGAGGCCTTCCTGCCCTTTTTCGATGACGCAGTGGTAACGGCTGGCCATGCCGTCGGTCAGCACGACCATGTTGGTGGGGTGCCGGCCGACGGTGATCGGCTTGTCGGTGATCGGCACTTCCCGCGCGCCGTCGGCGGTTTGGATTGCAAGGTACGGTTGCGCCATCAGCTTAGGGTCACTCCCGCTCGGCCGGCCCGGGCCGCGCCCGCGCGCGGCGACGACGACGACGGGTGGATACGCCCCGGGCGTCCCCGCACGGCGGCCGAACTCGAAACTTACTGTACCCCGCGCGGCGAGCGGTTTCTAGTTATTCTGAAACGCTTGCCCCGCCGAGACTTCTCAATCGTGGCACCCTTTCCGGGGCGCCGCCGCCGGGGCGGGACTCTGCGCGGTTAATCGGGCTGCTCCTTTCCCTGCCGGCGGTCGCCGGCGTCGATCTGGGACTTCTCGTACCAGCGGACGTTGCACACGGCGTCGCACGATCGCAGCGCCTCGTGCAGCGATCGCGCCAGCGCCTGCTTCGCCCCGTCGACCGGGCGGTGGAAGAAGCGCTTGAACGGCTCCCAGTCGCAAAAGACGAACGCCAGCCAGCGCGGCGGAACGGGGTCCCCTTCGGCGTCGCCGTCGCAGTGGCAGCCGACGTAAAGATCCACCCCCTGAGTGCCGACCCGCAGGCACCAGCCCCAGTCCTCGGCGATCGGTTCATCGAGGCGCAGGCCGGGGACCTCAGACAAGCGCTCCTTCAGCCAGCCGGCAAGTTCCCGGCCGGTTGGCTCCATGCCGCTGTCGACGTCGGGCTCGTGGAGCTCGTCGTCGAACAACGCGGTCTGGAACGTGACGTGGTCCAGCATGTTCCATCTCGCGATGGGACGGGCGCGGCGGGCGGCGGCGGCGGGTTCTGTCGCCGGTGCCTGTCGCCGGTGCCGGCCTTGGCGGTTTCGCGCCGCCGCTGACGAATGTCGCGGGGCGCACGGACAAGCGCCCAGGAGCGTGCGCAGCTCACTTGGGCACGTCGACCTTCGGGAACAGCGGCTGACCGTCCCCCAGCTTGTGGCCCGGCGGGAGCTCGCTCGCCAGCAGCTCCGCCAGCGGTCGCCCTTCCACCGGAACGTTCAACTGTTGTAGCCCCGCCAGCGCCTTTTCCGGCAGGACCGGAAGCAGCGCCACCAGCGCGTTCTTGATCGCCTGGGCGGATCGGTTCAACACCGTGTCCAGCCGGCTGGCCTTGGCGGGATCCTTCGCCAACGAGAAGGGCGCGGTGGCGTCGATGTACCCGTTGGTCGCCCGCGCCAGCTCGACCGGCAGCAGCGCGCACTGCTGGAGCTCGAGCCGGGCGTACGCGTCGGTCACCGAGACGGCCAACCGCCCCGTCTGTTCCACCAAATGCGCATCGGCGTCGCCGGTTTCACCGACGGCCGGCAGCACGCCATCGCGATACCGGCCGACCATCTTGATCGTCCGGTTCAGGCAGTTTCCTACAACGTTGGCCAGCTCGTTGAACGACTTGGCGAAGTCCGCGTCGGTCCAATCCAGGTCCGACCCGAACGGCGCCGCCCGCAGAAGGTAGTAGCGCAGCGCGTCCAGCGAGTAGGTGTCGATCACCGAGCGGAGCTTGTCGAGGTCGATGAAGTTCCCCAGCGACTTGCCCATCTTGCGCCCGCCGCTGGTCCACCACCCGTGCGCGAACACCTGCCTGGGCAGCGGCAGGTCCAGCGAGAAGAGAATCGCCGGCCAATAGACCGTGTGGAACCAAAGGATTTCCTTGCCGATCAGGTGAACGTCGGCGGGCCAGTATTGGCGAAACTGGGCTTCGTCACCGCTGGCGTAGCCGAGGGCGGTGATGTAGTTGCTCAGGGCGTCGATCCAGACGTACAGCACGTGCCCGGGGTCGTGCGGGAGCGGGATTCCCCACTTGAGCGTCGCCCGGCTGACCGAAAGGTCCTCCACCCCCTGCTTCAACTTGCTGATCACCTCGTTCCGCCGCGCCTCGGGCTGGATGAAGTCCGGGTTGGACTGGATGTACTCCAGAACGCGCGGGGCGTACTTCTTCAGGCGAAAAAAGTAGGTTGGCTCGGTGTAGCGCGTCAGTGGCCGGCCGGTGATCGACGACTTGAACTCGTTGGCCTTGGCCTCGGTCTCGGTGACGAATTCCTCCTGGCCCTCGTCGTACCATCCCTCATAGCTGCCGAGGTAAATGTCGTCGTTGGCCACCAGCTTCTCGACGATCTTCGTCACCGCCCGCTTGTGGCGGTCGGAGGACGTGCGAATGAAGTCGTCGTGGCTGACCTTCACCTCGCGCCAGATGTCCTCGAAGACCTTGACCACGCGGTCGACCAGCACCTTCGGTTCGATCCCCTGGGCGGCGGCGGTCTTGACCATCTTGATGCCGTGCTCGTCGGTGCCGGTGAGGAAGAACGTGTCGTCGCCTCGCAGGCGGTGGTAGCGCGCGACCGTGTCGGCGCAGAGCGTGGTGTAGACGTGCCCGAGGTGCGGCTCGGCGTTGGGATAGTAGATGGGGGTGCTGATGTAGAACGTGCTGCGGTCGGCCATGGTGGTCACCGTTCTAGCGCTTTTGGCGCAAAGAGAAAGCCATCGCTTTCGGATCGAAAGACGTCGTGGCGGAGCGCGGGGGTGCGGACGCCGTCCGGTCGCCGGGACGCGTCACCCCTACCGCATCGACGTCATTCGAGCGAAGCGATGGCCCATCATTCGGATTATCGGCACGCCGGGCGAAGGGATCAAGGGATGCGGCGGCGGGAGCGGCGGCGGGAGCGGCGGCGGCGGGACCCGCGCGGGTACAATGCCGCCATGCCTCAGCCGCCGCGCGGCGGGACGCAGGTGCCGGCAAGTGCTCCCTGTCTGACGTTCCGGGTCGTTCGCTGCGTTACAGGTGAATTGCGCGACCATCGGCGACGCCGGCGGCTTCCATGACGGCCTCGCTCATGGTCGGGTGCGGGTGCATCGCCTCGATGATCTCGTCCTCGGTGGCCTCGAGCTTCTTTGCCATCACGAGTTCGCTCAGCAGCTCGGTGACGTTCTCCCCGATCATGTGCACGCCGAGCAGCTCGCCGTACTTGGCATCGAAGATCAGCTTGACGAACCCCTCGGTCTCGCCGGCAGCGAGCGCGCGGCCGCTGACGGAGAACGGGAACTTGCCGACGCGGATCTCCCCCGCCAGCTCGCGCGCCTTTTTCTCGGTCAGCCCCATACTGGCGACCTGCGGGTGCGTGTAGGTGCAGCCGGGGATGAAGCGGTAGTCGATGTCGCTGTCGCCGTCCGCCTCGTGGAAGCCGCCGATGCGATCGACGACCTTGACCGCCTCGTGGTGCGCGACGTGCGCCAGGTCCGGGTGGCGATAACCGGCCATCGAGGACTGCTCGGGCCAGTGCAGGCTGACGCAGTCGCCGACCGCCCAGACGTTCTCGAGGTTCGTGCGGTACTTCGGATCCACCTTGATCCGGTTCTTGAACAGCTCGAGCTTCGCCTCGGGGGCCGCGACGTTCTCGACGTTGCCGCTGACGCCGACGGCGACGAGGACGGCGTCCACCTCGATCGTCTGCGACGCGCCGCCCGCCGCCGGCGTGACCGTCAGTCGCACGGCGTTGCCGACCCGGTCGATCTTGTCGGTCTTGTGCCTGGTCAGCACCTTGATGCCGCGCTTCTGGAAGCTGCGCTCGAGCAGGACGGAGGTTTCGGTGTCCTCGTTGGGCAGGAGGTTGTCGAGCATCTCGACGATGGTGACCTCGGTGCCGACGGCGTTGTAGAAGTCGCCGAACTCGCACCCGATCGCGCCCGCGCCGATGATCGCCAGCCGCTTCGGTTGCTGCGGAAGGTTCATCGCCTCGCGCGAGGTGATGATCTGCTTGCCGTCGAACTTGGCGAAGGGCAGCTCGACCGGGCGGGCGCCGGTGGCGAGGATGACGTGCTCGGCCGACACTTCCTTCGCACCGCCGCTGCTCGTCGTGTACTTGACGCGGTGCGCGCCGAGGAGTTGGCCGGTCCCCATCTCGTGCTTCACCTCGTACTTCCGGAAGAGGTGGCCGATGCCCTTCTGGAGCTTGTCGGCAATGCCGCGGCTCCGGGCGACGATCTTGGCGAAGTCGACCTTGACCTCGCCGACGGTGATGCCGCGGTGGGCGGCCTCGGTGCGGATCTTGCGGACGAACGCGCCGTCCTCGAGCAGCGCCTTGGTCGGAATGCATCCCCAGTTAAGGCACGTGCCGCCGAGGTTTTCCTTTTCGATGCAGAGCACGCGCTTCTTGAGTTGCCCCGCGCGAATGGCGGCGGCATAGCCCGCCGGTCCGCCGCCGATGACGACGATGTCGAAGTCGTAGCGTTTCCCCGTCGCCGCGGCGGCGGCGGCGCCGGGCGCCGGCGCCTTTGCTGCCCCGGTTGCCGAAGAAGTTGCCGCAGCCGGCGCGGGTCCAGCCGTCGCCGCCGCCGCTTGCGGTTTCGCCGCAGGCGCTTGTGGGACCGGCGCGGGCGCCGCCGCCGCCACTTTCGCAGCGCCACCGTCGACAGGCTTGAAATTCTTCTTCACGTCGGCGGCATTTTCCTTGCCCGTGGCAATGACCGCCAGCACCGCCCCGACCGGCGCCGCCTGCCCTTCCTGGATCGCGATGTGCGCCAGCGTGCCGCTGTCAAAGGCTTCCATCGACATGACGGCCTTGTCGGTCTCGACGTCGGCGATCTCCTCGCCGGCGGCGATCTTGTCGCCTTCCTTCTTGTGCCACTTGACGACCTTCCCCTCGGTCATGGTGTCGCTGAGCTGCGGCATGGTGATCTCGGCGGGCATCGTCGGCTTTCTCCGTTTGCTGTGTGGGTCGTGGGTGGGCGACGAATGATAGGGAAACGCGCAGGCGTTGTCATCCGCGCGAGCGGAGCTGCGCGCGCGGCAGGGCCGAGTCAGATGTCGCCGGAGGATGATTAGAACAGCACTGGTTTGCCGAGCTTGCGGCGGATGACCTGGATCTGGCCGAGATGCATCACCGCATGGATCGGAAGCATCATGGCGAGGTGGCCTATGGTGACGGCGAAGCGGTGGATGGACTCCGGCGTCGGCTTGGCTCGGTCCGCCTCCGTGAGCGTCCCAACCCACGCGATCGCGGCGTCGTTCATCTCGTCGAACCGGCGGAGCAGTTGCGCCTTCGATTCAAACCCCTCGTTGAGCCGTACGCCGTCGGGCCCGTGCCGCTGCACGAATTCCGCCGGCGGTTCCGGCAGCGCGCCCGGAACGGCGGTGTTAGCGAGAACGATGGACATGCTGGTGAGGTGCCCGAGCTGCCAGGCGGCGTGATTAGCCTTGTCGAACGGGCGGACCAGCATGTCCCCCTCGCTAAAGTCCGCGACGTGCGCGTGGACCATCTGCGCCTGCTGGCGGTAAACGTTGATCAGACGCTGCGTTTCAGTCATGTGCTTTGATCGTTAAATGATGGCTCAGACCAGCATCAGCCCCGGCTCCTCGATGAGCTGGCGGAGCGTGGTGAGGAACTCGGCGGCGACCGCACCGTCCACCGCGCGGTGATCGGCGCTGAGCGTCACCGTCATCATCGTGCGGGCCACGATCTGGTCGTTTCGCACGACCGCGCGCTTCTCCGCCCCGCCGACGGCGAGGATGCCGACCTCCGGCGGGTTGATGATGGCGCTGAACTCGCGCACGCCGAACATCCCCAGGTTGCTGACGGTGAACGTCGCGCCCGTCATCTCGTCCTGCTTCAGCCGCTGCTTTCGGGCGCGGTCAACGAGGTCGGCCGAGCGGACGCGGATCTCGCGCAGGCTCATGTGGTTGATCCCGCGCAGCACGGGGACGATCAATCCCTCCGGCAGCGCAACCGCCATTCCGAGGTTGACGTCGCCGAAGCGGACGACCTCGTTGCCGGTGAAGTGCGCGTTAAGGGCCGGGTGCTCGATCAGCGCGGTGGCGACCGCCTTGGCGACCAGGTCGCCGATCGAGAGCTTGATGTTCTGCGCCTTGAGCTGCTCGTTGAGCCGCCCGCGGAGCTTGGAGATCTCCTCGGCGTCGATGTCGACCGTCTCGTAGAAGTGCGGGATCTGCTGCTTGGACTGCTGGAGGCGCGTGGCGATGACCTGCCGCATCTTGGTCATCGGCACGACCTCGCGCCCGCCGGCGGCCACGCGCTGGGGGGTGACGGGGACCGGGAGCTGCGCCGGCTGGAGCGGGCGCGCCTCCACCTGCTGGGGCGCGGGCTGCTTCTTGCCGCCGCCGTTGCTGTCGGCGTAGGTGAGGACGTCCTGCTTGACGATCCGCCCGCCGGGTCCGGAGCCTTTTACCTGGGACAGATCGACGCCGCGGTCGGCGGCGATCTTGCGCGCCAGCGGGGAGGCGCGGAAGCGGCCGTCGTGCGGGTCCTCCTCGGTGTGCGGCTCGGTGGAGATATCCTCGCGGGTGGCGCCGTGGGCGAGGTTGTTGTCCGGCTCGTGCATCTCGCCGACGCTTGCCTGCGCGAAGGTGGTTGCCCCGCCCATCGCTGCCATCGCGGCCGCCTTCTCGCGCGGCGCCGCCTGCGCCGGCGACTCGACAACCGCCGGCGGTTTCGCTGCCGGCGCCTTCGCTCCGCCGCCCGTGCCGGCCGCTCCGCCGAGCTGCTTCTTCACGTCAGCCGCGTTCTCCTTGCTGCTGGCGAGGAACGCGATCGCCTGACCGACCGCCACCTTCGTCCCTTCCGGCGCCGCGATGTGCGCCAGGGTGCCGCCCTCGAACGATTCCATCTCCATGGTCGCCTTGTCGGTCTCAACCTCGGCGATCACCTCGTTGGCCTTGACCTTGTCGCCCTCCTTCTTCAGCCACTTCACGACCGTCCCCTCGGTCATGGTGTCGGAGAGCTGGGGCATGGTGATTGAGACGGGCATGGCGGGACTCCAGGGATGAAGGCAGAAGCATGAAGGATGAAGGATGAAGGAAGAGGGCGACCGGGAAGGTTCTATTTCACCCTTG
>DASQDR010000046.1:0-20538 GCA_035634055.1 Tepidisphaeraceae bacterium
CCGGCGCCACGTCGCCGCCGGCGGCGCGGGCGGCGACGAGGTCCGCCCGCCGGTCGTGCTCCGCGGGCACTGCTTCGAGCAGTTCGGCGCCGGCGAGCCCTACCTGCCGGTGTGGGAAGCGATCGACCGCGCGGCGAAGGAGGAGCCGGGCTCGCCGCTGGCGGCGCTGGTCGCGCGGCACGCGGCGGCGGTCTCCCCCGAGGCCGAGCCACCGCCGCCCGGCAATCCCCCGGTCGACGCGCACGCCGCCCTGGCGCAGCGCCTGCTGCGCGACCTGAGCGACGCCATTGAGGCGCTGGCGGCCGACAAGCCGGTCGTGCTGGTGCTGGAGGACGCGCACTGGGTCGATCACTCGACGCTGGACCTGCTCTCGGCGCTGGCCCGGCGGCGCGGACGGGCGCGGCTGATGCTGGTGGCGACCTACCGCCCCACCGACGCGCTGGCCGCCGCGCACCCGCTCCGCGAAGTCGTCCGCGAGCTGCTGGCGGCGCGGCTGGCGGAGGAAGTCGCGCTCGGCCCGCTCGATGAGTCCGCGGTCGCGGAGTACGTCGCCAAGCGCTTCCCTGGCGGCGGCATCCCCGGCGGAAGCCGCGACAACATCGCTGGCAGAGAAGGCTCGGTCCTCGCGCCGCGCCACCGCGATGGCCCGACGGCAACGGTGGACCTCGCCCGCCGGTTGCACCAGCGCACCGACGGCCACCCGCTGTTCCTCGTCCACCTGCTGGACGACCTGGCCGCGCACGCCCTGGCCGGCGAGGCGTGGGCGGACGCGCTGGAGACGCGCGTGCCGCGCACGGTGCGGGCGATGATCGAGTCGCAGCTCGAGCGGCTGTCGCCCGACCAGCAGCGCGTGCTGGAGGCGGCGGCGGTCACCGGCGTCGAGTGCTCCGCCGCCGCCGTAGCCGGCGCCCTCGGCGACGACCTGCTCACCGTCGAGCGCACGTGCGACGCGCTGGCGCGGCAGAACACCTTCGTCACCGCCCGCGGCTGCGCCGAATGGCCGGACGGGACGGTGTCGTCGCAGCACCGCTTCGTCCACGAGTTGTACCACCACGTGGTGAGGGATCGCCTCGGGGTGGCGCGGCGCGCGCAGCTCCACCGCGCGCTGGGGCTGCGGCTGGAAGCGGGTTGGGGGGGACCGCGCGGCCGAGCTGTCGGCGGAACTGTCGATGCACTTCGAGCAGGCGCGCGACTGGCCGCGGGCGGCGCGCTACCTTCGCAGCGCCGCCGACGCCGCGGCGCGGCACTACGCGCACCGCGAGGTGGCGCAGTACCTGCGGCGCGCCGTTGCCGCGCTGGACCGCCTGCCGCCGGCGGAGCGCGCGGTGGCCGAGCTGCCGACGCTGCTGGCGCTGGCGGTGAACCTCCAGATCGTTGAAGGGATGGCCACGCCCAGCCGTCGAGCCGGTCTTCGCCCGGGCGGCCGCGTGACGCAAAACTTGACCCGCGCGCCGTCGACCGGTCACAATCCGCCCCCGCGTTTTCACCTCACTTCGGGCACGGGCAGCAAAAAGCAGCGGGAGCAGGGCCATGGATGCGGGAACCTCACGTCGTCACCGTTCGTCGTTTCTCCGGAAGTTGAACCGCGCGTTGCCGCGCTACACGTTCGAGCTGTCGCGGCTCGAGCCGCGCGCGCTGCTGTGCGGCGAGCACGTTGGCGACGACGGGACGTTCATCGCGTACGACCCGCCGGCCCCGCAGGACGCCCGCAACCAGGCGGCCGCCTTCGCGCCGCCGGCCGCGCTGGTGGCCGAGGCGCAGGCGGCGGACAACGCGCCGTCCGGCCTGCCGCTGCTGCACAGCAACCCGGGCGCGCACGCCAAGCTGTTCCTGGACTTCGACGGCAACGCGTCGCGCAGCTTCCCCGCGTACAACATCGATTCCGACCCCGCCACCTTCACCGCCGCCGAGGCGGCCAACGTGCTGGAGATGTGGGCGCGCACCGCGGAGAAGTTCGCGCCGTTCAACATCGACGTGACCACCGAGGATCCCGGCGACCGCGCCGCCCGCCACGCCGGCGAGATCGTCGTCGGCTCCACCGGCAACAGCGCGGGTTACGGCTACGTCGGCTCGTTCGCCTACGGCGGCGGGTACGGCGTGACCGAGGTCGGCCCCTACACCTCCAACAAGATCGCCGCCGACATCATCACCCACGAGGCCGGGCACGTGCTGGGGCTGTGGCACCAGTCGCTTTACGACGGCAACGGCAACAAGATCCAGGAATACTTCGTCGGCGACTCCCAGCGCGCGCCGATCATGGGCTACCTGTACAACGCGCAGCGCGCGCTCTGGTGGGACGGCAAGTCGAGTCAGGGCGCCAACATTCGCCAGGACGACCTGGCCATCCTCGCCGGGCAGAACAACGCCTTCGGCTACCGTCCCGACGACCACGGCGACACGTTCCTGCTGGCCGACACCCTTACCCTCGCCGGCGGGAGCGAATCGGCCTCGGCCGACGGCTTGATCGAGAAGACCAGCGACCAGGACGTCTTCGGCTTCTTCGCCGTCGGCGGCGAGCTGTCGCTCGACCTGAACGTCACCGCCCAAAGCCCGAGCCTCGACGCCACGCTCAAGCTCTACCGCTACGAGGAGGACACCTACACGCTGGTCGCCAGCAGCGCCGGCGCGAGCTTCAGCGAAGCGCTGAGCTACCAGGCCACCGACTCCGCCTACTACTACGCGGTGGTCTCCAGCGCGGGCGGGTACGGCGACATCGGGCAGTACACGCTGACCGCCTCCTACCCGGATTCCCCGCAGCCGGTGAACGCGCCGAGCCACCTCGTCGCCACGCCGCTCGCCAACGGCAGCGTCGACCTTGGGTGGGCGGACGAGGCGGGCAACGACGACGGCTACCGCGTCCAGCGCACCAGCGACGGCGGCGCGAGTTGGGCCACCGTCGCCACGCTCGGCCCCAGCAGCGAGAGCTACATCGACACCGGCACGGCCACCGGGCAGACGTACCACTACCGCGTGTTCGCCACCACCGCCGGCGGCGCCAGCAGTGAAGCGTCGAACCTCGCCCGCGCCGAGACGCAGCTCGGGCCCGCCAACGGGCGCGTGTCGAGCGTCGGCTTCACCAAGGCGACCCTCGCGTGGGACGCCGTCGCCGGCGCGGCGGGTTACCTGATCGAGCAATCTCTTAACGGCGCCACCTGGACCACGCTCGCCGCCGCCGCCGGCTTCGCCACCAGCCATCAGGTGACCGGGCTGGCCGCCGACAGCGACTCGTTCTACCGCGTGCGCACGGTGATGGACGGTTACTCGCTGCCGAACAACACCATCGCGGTTCACACGCGCCCGCTGGTGACGCCGGCGGCGCCGCAGAACCTGGTCGCCACGCCGGCGGGGCCCTACGCGATCGACCTCGCGTGGGACGACGTCGCCGAGGAGGAGCGGTACCTCACGCAGTACTCCGCCGACGGCGTGACCTGGAACGATTTTCTACAGAACCCCGCCGACAACACCACCGCGCGGCACTGGAGCTACTCGCCGGAGACGACGTATTACTACCGGGTAGCGGCGGCGAACGAGGGGGGGCAGTCGGCGTGGAGCAACGTCGCCAGCGCCACCACCGCCGTCCTGACCGCCCCGGCCGCCCCCAGCGACGTTTACGTCAGCGGCAACTACGGCAGCGACACCGAGATCGGCTGGTCGGACAACTCCGACAACGAGCTGGACTTCCGCGTCGAGATGCTGAGCGATGACGGGGCCGGCGGGCAGGCGTGGGAGGTGATCGGCTCCGTCGGCGAGCTGGATTACCCCTACTTCTACATCCAGCCGCTTGACCACAACACGAGCTACACCGTGCGCGTCATCGCCACCAACACCGCCGGCGAGAGCGCGCCGAGCGAGGCGTTCACCTTCACCACCGCCACGGTGGCGCCGACCAACCTCCAGGTCGCCAGCACGAATTACCAGCAGGTGAACCTGACCTGGGGCGCCGCCGCGGGGGCGACCGGCTACCGCGTGCAGCGGCAGACGCCCGGCGAGTGGTACTGGGAGACGCTCGGCACGCCGACGGGCACCAGCTTCACCGACACCACCGCGGCGCAGTCCACCACGTACCGTTACCGCGTGATGGCGACCAACGGCTCGTGCGAGTCGCTGCCGAGCAACGAGGTGTCGTTCCTGACCACCCCCGACGTCCCCGCCGCCCCAACCGACCTGACCGCCACGCCCAGCACCAGCCGCCACGCGATCACGCTGACCTGGACCGACGGCCCGTTCGAGAGCGGCTACTCGATCGAGCGCAGCACCGACGGCACGAGCTTCGCGCAGGTGGCGACCACCGCCGCCAACGTGGCGACCTTCACCGATCCCGGCCGCACGCCGGGCGTTGCCTATCATTACCGCGTGCGCGCCAGCAACTCCGCCGGCACGTCACCTTACAGCGCAGTCGCCACCGCCACCGGCCCGACGGTGCTCGCGCCGGCCGCGCCGACGGCGCTGGTCAGCGACGGCTCGAGCGACTTCTCCGTCACCCTCCGCTGGACCGACAACGCGCACAACGAGCTGGAATACCGTATCGAGGCGCTCTTCCCCGACCCGTACGGCGACGATCCGTACTTTGCGGAGGTGGCGGTCGTCTCCGGCGGCACGATCCAGTGGACCGACGATTCGCTGAGCAGCGGCGAGCAGGTCACCTACCGCGTGCGCGCGTGGAACGAGGGCGGCTTCTCCGCCTACAGCAACGTGCTGTCCACGCAGACGACGCCCCCCGCTCCTGGCGACTTGTACGCAGAGGCGACCGGCTCCAACCGCGTCAACCTCGCGTGGGAAGGCGTCTGGGCCAACGACGGCTACCTGATCCAGCGGTCGCTCACCGGCACCGGCGGGTGGGCGAATCTGGCGAGCGTCGCCTACGACGTCACCACCTACGCCGACAACACCGTCGCGCCGCTGACGACCTACCACTACCGCGTGATCGCCACCAGCCCCGTCGGCCCGTCGGGCGCGAGCAACGTCGCCAGCGCGACCACGCCGGCGGTGAACCTGCCCGCGACGCCGCAGAACGTCTCGGCCGCCGCCGCCTCCACTTCGCAGATCAACGTCTCGTGGAGCGACGTCGCCAACGAGACCGGCTACCGCGTAGAGCGCAGCGGCGACGGCGGGGCGACGTGGTCCGCGCTGGCCACGGTGGCGGCCAACGTCACCACCCACGGCGACACCGGTCTGGCGGCGGGCGCGAGCTTTTCCTATCGCGTGATCGCCACGAACAGCGGCGGGCAATCGAACCCGAGTGCCGCTGCAATTGCCGCCACGTTCGTCGCCGCGCCCGCCGCCCTTACCGCGACGCCGGTGACGGCCACGCGCGTGGACCTGGCGTGGGCGGACGTCAACGGCGAGACCGGCTATCGCATCGAGCGCAGCACCGACGGCGGCGCGACGTGGTCGCTGCTCGCCTCGACCGGCGCGAACGTCACCACCCACAGCAACACCACCGCGCTGGCCGGCACGAGTTACCGCTACCGCGTGCGCGGGTACAACGGCGCGGGCAACGGGGCGTTCTCGCCGGTGGCGTCGGCGCTGACCGTCCCGGCCGCGCCGACGCCGGCGGCCACGCCCGTCTCGGCGTCGCAGATCAACCTGAGCTGGACCAACGTGGCCGGCGAGAGCGGCTACACGGTCGAGCGCTCCAACGACGGCGGGGCGACGTGGCAGATGTCGGCCAACGTCGCCGCCGACGTCACCGCCTACAGCGACACCGGCCTGACCGCCGGCACCGCCTACACCTACCGCGTGCGCGCCAACAACGCGACCGGCAGCAGTGGCCACGGCGGCACCGCCAGCGCGACCACCGCCCCGGCGGCGCCGGGCGGTCTGGTGGCGACGTCGGCGGGCGCGACGCAGATCAACGTGTCGTGGAACGACGTCGCCGGCGAGACCGGTTACGTCGTCGAGCGCTCCGCCGACGGCGCCAGCGGCTGGGCGCAGGTGGGCACGACGAGCACGGGCGTGACCGCCTTCGCCAACACCGGGCTGGCCGCCGGCACGACCTATTTCTACCGCGTGCGCGCCACCGGCTCGGCCGGCGGCTCGGGCTACAGCGCGACCGCCAGCGCCACCACGCAATCGCTCGTTCCGGCAGCCCCCGGCAACCTGGCGGCAACGGCGCTGAGCCGCACGTCGATCCGCCTGACGTGGGCCGACAACTCCGGCAACGAGACCGGCTTCCGCATCGAGCGCTCGCTCAACGGCACCAGCGGCTGGGCGCAGGTCGGCTCGGTCGGCGCCAATGTCACCACGTTCGAGAACACCGGCCTGACGAGGAACACCCGCTACTACTACCGCGTCGTCGCCTACAACGCCTCGGGTACGTCGCCGTACAGCAACGTCGCCAACACGTTCACGCTGAAGTAACCAGGGGCCGCCTTTCCCTCTCCCCGGCACGCCGGGGAGAGGGTGAGGTGGCGAGTGGAGTCGGCGACGCGCCCACCACGCGAGGGGCCACGGCGCTTCGCGCGGTGTCATCCCGAAGCGTAAGCTCGCACGTTGCGCGCCTGGCTTTACCGCCTCGCGTCGGGCGGTCGCCACCCGTGTCATCTTGCCAGCACCACGAACATCAGGAAGGCCCGCGCCGTCCAGGCCGCGGTGCGGATCCAGTTGGTCCGGCAGAGGCGCGCGCACGCGGTGTCGTCGAAGCCGCGGGCGAGCTGGTTGTGGCGGGGGACCTGGAGGAGGAACGTCGACAGCCAGATGACCGCGACCAGCGCCAGCCCCGCCCACAGAAGCGCGGCCGCAGCACCCGCCGGCGGGCGGGCGACGAGCCAGGCGGCCGTCGCGGCTTCCACGATCATCGGCGGCAGCACGACCCACGTCGTCAGCCGCGTGTGCCGGCGGTGGTAGTCGCCGAACCCGTCGCGCCCGACGCCGGCGAACTGCGGGTAATGCACGAGCTGAACGAACCAGATCACGCCGGTCATGAACCACGTGGCCGCGGCGTTGAGCAGGAGGACCAGCGTCATGCCGCGATGATAGCGCGGGCAAGGCGCGCGGCGGCAGCAGGGCGACATCGCGGCGGCGCTGAAGGGCGGGACCGCGGTTGCGGCGCGTGCGTCACCTTGCGGGCCGCCGCGCACGATCGCGCTCGAGACGGACGACGACGACGACGACGGCGCGCGGTTGTGGGGCTGGCGCGGCGGGCGCGGAGGCTCGTCTCAGGCGGCCTTGCCGCGGGTGATCTGGGTGCAGAGGTTTGCCATCGCCGTGCAGCAGTTGGCGATGGCGGACTTGTCGGCGCCGGCGATGATCGCCTGCTCGAGCTTGGCGGCGGCCTGGCTGACGGTGGCGAAGCCGTAGCCCCCGGCGGCGCCCTTGAGCTGGTGGGCCAGCACCTTGAGCTGGTTCATCTCCCCCGCCGCCAGCGCCTCCTGGATCGCCGCCATGCGCTGCGGCAGCCCGGTGATGAAGCGCTCCACGAGCTTGGCGGTCGCCGGCTTGCTCATCAGCTTGGTGAGCGTCGCGTTGTTGGTCGTGTCGATCGTCAGCGGCGGCGCGGATCGCGGCTGCTCCGCCGCTTCCGGCGTCGCCGGCGCGGCAGCGGCGGGATCGGCGGCGGCGGCAACGCCCGGCGCGGGCGGCGCGGTCACCGGCTCCGAGCGCTCGCGCAGGTACTTGCGCAGCACGTTGACGAAGATCTCGTGGTCGATCGGCTTGACCGCGAAATCGTCGCAGCCGGCCGAAAGGCACTTCTCGCGGTCGCCGCCCATCGCGTGGGCGGTCAGCGCGACGATCGGCCCGCGGTAGTTCGCCTTGCGCAGCTGCGCCACTGCGCCGTAGCCGTCCAGCTCCGGCATCTGCATGTCCATCAGGATCAGGTCGAAGGGGTTTCCCTTCTTCAGTGAGTCCAGCGCGCGGTCGCGGGCGAGCAGGCCGTTCTCCACCTCGACGACCTCCAGCCCCGCCTGCCGCAGGTAGAAGGTGATGAGCACGCGGTTATCGGCGCCGTCCTCGGCGAGCAGGACGCGCCCCTCGAGGCGGACGGTGTCGGCGCGGGTGGCGGGACCCTCGGATGCATCCACCAGCGCCTGCGGCGAATCAAGCAGCGCCACGCCGCGCAGCGGGCCGGTCTGCACCGCCAGCGTGAAGGTGCTCCCGGCGCCCGCCTCGCTGCGGCTGTAGAGGTCTCCGCCGAGCATCATCGCCAGCCGCTTGGAGATCGTCAGCCCCAGCCCGGTGCCGCCGAACTTGCGGGTGGTGGAGTTATCCGCCTGCGCGAACGGGCGGAAGAGCAGCGCCTGCTGTTCCTTGGTCAGCCCGACGCCGGTGTCAACCACGTCGAAGCGCAGCCGCGGGCTGGGGTGGTCCACCGGGTCGATCAGGCTGACCAGCAGCTTGATGCTGCCGGCGTGGGTGAACTTGATCGCGTTGCCCAGCAGGTTCATGAGGATCTGCCGCAGCCGCGTCGGGTCGGTCTGGATCGCCTGCGGGATCGGCCCGATGTAGCGGACGTCGAAGGCCAGGTTCTTGTCGATCGCGCGCACCTTCATCAGCGCGGCGACGTCGGTGACGATCTGCACCGGCGAGCAGGTGATCCGCTCGACGGTCATCTTGCCCGCCTCGATCTTGCTCACGTCCAGGATGTCGTTGATGACCGAGAGCAGGTGCTCGCCGTTGCGGCGGATGGTCTGGATGCAGCGGCGGCGTTCCTCGTCGCTCTGGTTGAGCGTGAGCAGGTCGGCGTAGCCGAGGATCGCGGTCATCGGCGTGCGGATCTCGTGGCTCATGTTGGCGACGAACGCGCTCTTGGCGCGGCTCGCGGCCTCGGCGGTCTGCTTGGCGTCCAGCAGCTCGCGCTCCATGTTCTTGCGCGCGGTGATGTCCTTGGCCACCGTGATGATCGCCAGCGGCCGGCCGGCGGTGTCGCGCATGGTCGACGCCGACAGCAGCACCGGCACCAGGCGGCCGCTGTTGGTGCGGTACGTCGCCTCGAAGTCGCGCATCTGGTTGCTCTTCAGCACGTCGCGCATCGGCGGGCCGAGCAGCGACGGCTCTTCCTTGAACAGCGTCTCGATCGGGCGGCCGACCAGTTCCAGCTCGGTGTACTCCAGCAGCTCGCACGCCGCCTTGTTCACCGTCTGGATGCGCAGGTCCGGGTCGGTGACGATCAGGATGTCGAACATCGACTTGATGACGTTGTCGGCGTAGCGCTTGGCGGCGACCAGCTCCTCTTCCTTGATCTGCTTGGCCTCCAGCGCCTGGAGCTTGCCGTGGAAGTCGTTGAAGGCGGCCGCGATGTGATCCAGCTCGTCGCTGCCGTGGATGCGGATCGGCTCCATGCCCTCGGCGGCGAGCGCCTCGGCCTCGCGGCGCACGCGGCTGATCGAGCGGCTGACCGAGCGCGTGGCGACGGCGCAGGCGACGATCACCAGCGCGATCGCGAACCCGCCCGCGCCGGCGGCGACGCGCAGCGCCAGCGCCAGCTCCTCGGCCGGCATCGGCTCGTAGCTGAGCCGCAGCAGCGGGAGCAGACCGCTCCCGCACGACACGGCGGCGGCGCCGGTGGCGAGGGTGGAGGCGATCAGCAGCGTCGTCTTGATCCGCATGGGTGCGTCGGCCCGGGAGAAACAGGCGCGGCCGGTGAGCGATCCCCGCCGCCACGCGCGGCGCGGTCCTCCCGCCGACCTCTCCTGATCCCTCATCGGGCGGAGCGGGCGGTCGGTTAACCGGTACAGCCGACAAGGATGAATAAATTTACGTCAAGCCCCGGGCGCGCGGGGCGCGGCGTGACGCGGCGAAACCGCCAGCGGGCGCGTGCGCGCGATCTTCAACTCGATCTTGTAGGGGTCGCGGTAGCCGTGGGCCTCGCGGGCGCATGCGCGCGACCTTCAACGTCCAGTAATGGACTCGCCTTCCCGCGCCACTGGAGTCGCGCGTGGATCTTGCCGAAGTTCTGCTCAGGCGCGTGAGGGCGCCGGGATGTTCGCAACGATGTCACTTAAGACCGCCACCGCAGTTCCGACCGGGTCCGTGCCGCGCTACAGCACGGCCGAGTCCGCGTTGACCGACCGCCGCCGCGCGATCCGCGTGCCGCACCGCGCGGCGTTCCAGGTTCGCCCGCTGCTGAGCGACGGCGTCGGGGAGCCGATCACGGTGATCCTCCAGGACCTGTCGGCCACCGGGATGGGCGTGATCCACTCCCAGCCGCTGCGCTGCGGCGAGCAGTTCCAGGTGCCGCTGAACCGCGAGGGGGCGGGAATGTCGCTGGTCTGCACGGTCGTGCGCTGCGAGCAGTTGGACGACGAACTGTACAACATCGGCTTCCACTTCAACTCCTCGGCCGCGGCGATCGACGCCGGCTCGCGGCAGTTGACCGGCCAGCCCGCGCCGCCGCGCGGCGACGGCTCGCTGGACGCCGACTGATCGCTTTTCCTTTTCCCATCGCCACTCGGAGGACCGTTTGATGTCCAAAGTTGCCAGTCGCAAGACCAAGTTGCTGTTTTTGACCTTCGGGATCATCGGGCTGACGCTGGCGGTGGTGGTGAACCTCTAATCGAGGTCACCGCGCGCCGCCGCCCGGAATCCGCCCGGCCTGCCGTCCGAGGACGGGCCGATCCCTGAACGAGCCGTTCGAAGCGGTCTCGCCCCTGTGTACGCGGGGCGGGGCCGCTTTTTCCTTTTGCCGCGCCGCCGCCGGCTTGTGGCATCAACGGCTCGGCGTTATCCCACTACATCATCTCGGGAGGGGGCCCGCGCCGGACGTACGTCCAAGGAGAGAGCTTGTCGCCTTTCACCCTCGCCCAACGCGCCTCTTGCGCCGCCCGCGCCGCGCTCATCGCGGCGCTGCTTGCCTGCCCCGTAACGAGCACCGCCCGCGCGACGACCCCCGTCAGCGCTCAGTCAACCGCGGCCGCGGCCGCGACCGCTCCTGCGACCGCTCCCGCGACCGCTCCCGCCGCCGACGCCGTCGCGCTCTTCAACGGCAAGGATCTCACCGGCTGGAAGATGGCCGGGCCCGGCAAGTTCGAGGTGGTCGATGGCGAGCTTCGCTCCGTCGGCGGCATGGGACTGCTCTGGCACGAGAAGGAGTTGGGGGACTACACGCTCTCGCTGGAGTTCAAGGTCTCGCGCGAGCAGGACAACGCCGGCGTGTTCGTCCGCTTCCCCGATCCCGGCAACGACCCCGGCGTCGCCATCCGCGAGGGGTACGAGGTCCAGATCCAGGACAGCGGCGGGAACAACCGCACCGGCGCCATCTACAACGCCAAGAACTCCACCGAGCTGGCCAGCCGGCCTGCCGGGGAGTGGAACCGCTACGAGATCACCGTCGCCGGGCAGAAGATCACCGTGAGGCTCAACGACAAGGTGGTTAACGAGTTCACCGGTGAGAAGAAGACGCCGCGCGGGTTCGTCGGGCTCCAGAACCACGATGACAAGTCGAAGGTCAGCTTCCGCAACGTGAAGGTGGCCGAGGCCAAGCCGTCGGCCGCGCTGCCGGCGCCCGGGCCGATCGACCCCGCCCGCCTGCCCGGGCTCGTCGGGCAGTACTACAAGGACGTCAAGGGTTACGCCGACATCGCAAAGGCGAGCCGGCCGTTCCTCTCGCGCGTCGACAACCAGCTCGCCTTCCGCGCGGTCAAGGGGCAGTTCTACAAGACCAAGCTTTCCACGAATTTCGGCGGCGTGTGGACCGGCTACCTGCGTGTCGACAAGCCGGGAGACTACGTCCTGTCGCTCCGCTCCGACGACGGCTCGCGCCTGTTCGTCGGCGATGCCCTGCTGATCGACAAGGAGGTCAAGGGCGCGCAGGACGCGATGAAGGACAAGACCGCCAAGGTCACCCTCGCCGCCGGCGATTACCCCATCCGCGTCGAATACTTCAACCTCGGCGGCGGCGCGGGCGTGCAGCTCGGGTGGAGGCGCGACACGCCAGAAGAGAAGCTCGCCAACGTCCCCGCCGCCCAGCTCGTGCACGACGCGCAGCAGGAAAAGGTCGAGTGGGACCAGACGGCGTGGAACAAGGCCAACTGGTCCTACCGCCAGTGGGCCCAGCAGTACGGCGAGGCCTGGGACAAGATGGACTATGGCCCGTTCGTCTCGCACACGGTGGAATTCGAAAAGGACAACGTCGCGCTCAAGGGCATTACCCTCCACCTCGGCGACAACGACGACGCCTCCATCACCTTCGACACGGACCTCGTCCGCTTCGCCGGCGGCTGGACGGGCGGGTTCCTCGAGCTCAAGGGCGTCGTCTTCGATGGCTCGCACGGCTCCAACCCGGCGCCGGACGGCGAGATGGTGTTCCTCTCGCCGCAGCTCCCCGGCGCAATCGCGGGCGAGCCGAGCGACAAGCTGACCAGGGACCCGCGCCCGCGCCCGTACGGCCCGATCCCGCGCGACTGGGCGAAGTACAAGGCGCTCCACCTCAACGGCAAGCGCGCGGTGCTGCACTACACCGTCGGCGGCGCAGACGTTTACGACGCGCCGTGGGCCGAGACGGTTGGCAACGACGTGGTGCTGACGCGGACGATCCGGCTGGCGGCGTCGCCGGAGCCGCTCACGATGTTGCTCGACCGCCCCGCGGCCGATGAGCCGGCGCGGGTGAAGGCGGACGGCGCGCAGGTGCGCACGATCGGCGGCAACCGCTACCTCGTCTTCCCGCCGCGCCAGCAGGCCACGACTTACCGCGTCGCCATCGCGCGTGGCGGCTCGGAGAAGGTCGACGCCGCCCTCGCCGCCGCCGCCGCGAGGCGCGACGACATGGACGCGTTGCTCAAGCCCGGCCCCGCGCGCTGGACCAAGCCGGTCGCCACGAAGGGTGAGGTTTCCAGGAGCACCACGCAGCCGTACGTGCTCGACACGCTGACTGCGCCGGAAGAGAACCCGTACCACTCGTGGCTGCGCTTCGGCGGGATGGACTTCTTCGCCGACGGGAAGCGCGCGGCGCTGTCCACCTGGAGCGGCGACGTCTGGATCGTCAGCGGCATCGACGACAAGCTCGAGAACCTCCAGTGGAAGCGCTTCGCCACCGGGCTGTTCCAGCCGCTGGGGCTGAGGATCGTCGACGACACCGTCCACGTCCTGGGGCGAGACCAGATCACGCGCTTCCGCGACGCCAACGGCGACGGCGAGGCGGACGTCTACGAGAACTTCAACAACGACTGCGAGGTTTCGCGCAGCTTCCACGAGTTCAGCTTTGACCTGCAGACCGACCCGCAGGGGAACTTCTACTACACCAAGGCCGGCCCCGTCCGCCCCGGCGGGCGCGGGTGGGAGGAGATCACTGCGCACAACGGCACGATCCTGCGCGTCTCCAGGGACGGGTCGAAGCTGGAGACCTTCGCCACCGGCGTGCGCGCGCCCAACGGCATGGGCGTCGGCCCCAACGGCGAGATCACCACCGGCGACAACGAGGGCACCTGGACCCCGCAGTGCCGCATCAACATGGTCCGCCAGGGGGCGATGCTCGGCGTGCCCGACCTGGCCAAGCAGGACCCGGCGCCCAAGGACTACGATAAGCCGATCTGCTGGCTCCCGCACGGCGACGTGGACAACTCCTCCGGCGGGCAGGCGTGGGCGCCGCCGGGCGAGCGGTGGGGGCCGTTCGGCGGGCGGCTGCTGCACACGTCGTACGGCACGTGCTCGCTGTTCCTGGTGATGTACGAGCACGTGGACAGCCAGATCCAGGGCGGCGTGGTGAAGTTCGCCAACCTCCCGTTCATCACCGGCATCTGCCGCCCGCGCTTCAACCCGGGCGACGGTCAGCTCTACATCGCCGGCCTGCGCGGCTGGCAGACGACCGCCGCCCGCGACGCCGGGTTCCAGCGCGTCCGGTACACCGGCGCGAAGGTGAACATGCCGACGCAGCTTCACGTGAAGCCCGACGGCATCGAGTTGTCGTTCACCGCGCCGCTGGACGCCGCGTCGGCCGCCGATCCCAGCAACTACGCCGTCGAGCAGTGGAACCTGCTCTGGTCCAGCGCGTACGGGTCGGACCACTACAGCGTGGCCGAGCCGAAGGAGAAGGCGCACGACGCGGTGGAGGTGGAGAAGGTGACCCTGTCGGCGGACCGCAAGAGCGTCTTCCTGAAGTTGGAAGAGGTCGTGCCGGTGATGCAGATGAAGATCCAGATGAAGCTGAAGTCCGCCGACGGCGCGGCAATGGATTTCTCGATCTACAACACGATTAATCAGGTCCCCAAGAAGCCCGCGCCGCCCGCCACGGCAGCGGCGGCGCGGGAGTAGGATCGTTTGCATGACACGCCTTCACGCCGCCGGCGTCGCCGCCGTCATCGTCGCCGCCGTCTGTGGTTTCGCCCTGCTGGCCGCGGCGCAGGCTCCCGCGCCGACGGCGCCGCCCGCGCCCGCGACGGTTTCCGTCCCCGCGCTCCCCGCGATGGAGGAGACGAGCGCGCCGGGGCTGAAGCTGACGATCCAATCGGCGTCCGGCGGCGATCCCGACGTCCGCGCCTCGCGCCTGGTGGCGCTGCGCGTCCCCGCTGAATCCGCCCCGTCGCCCTTCGTCGCGCCGGGCGCGTTCAAGGCAACGTGGCAAGGCTTCCTCACCCTGCGCATCAAGGGCGACTACCACTTCTCCGCCCTCGGCAACGGGACGCTCAAGGTCACGCTTAACGACGCAACGGCGCTGGAACTCACCGGCGGCGATTTCGCCAACAAGATCGGCCCGCTGGTGAAATTGAAGAAGGGGAAGAACCCGATCAAGGTGGAGTACGCCAGCCCGCCGACCGGTGACGCGAGCGTGCGGCTCCACTGGTCGGCCAAGGAGTTCGTGCCCGAGACGGTCCCGCCGTCGGTCTTCTCCCACGACGGCGCCGACGCCGCGCTGCGCGGGCAGGGCCGCCTGCGGCACGGTCGCGAGCTGGTCGCCAATTTGCGCTGCACCAAGTGCCACACGAGCGACGCCGCCGCCGGCGGGACTGCCATGCGCGAGCTGTCGGCGGACGCGCCGTCCCTGCTGGACGCCGGGCAGCGCTACGGGCAGGCGTGGCTCGCCCGCTGGATCAGCAACCCGCACGCGATGCGCCCGGACACCGAGATGCCCAACGTCTTCAACGCGCCCGCCGGCGCGGTCGACCCGCGGGCGCGCGACATCGCGGCGTACCTGGTCGAGTCGTCGACGAAACCGCAAGCGGCGGCGGGCGAAGAGCAGACTTCACCAAACCTCGTGACCGAGGGCGCGCGGCTGTTCACCGGGCTGGGGTGCGTCGCGTGCCATGTGCTGCCGGACAACGAGAAGCCGACGGAGGTGGCGACGAAGCGAGTCTTGCTCGAGCACGTGAACGCGAAGTTCCTGCCGGGCGCGCTCAAGGCTTTCCTGCTCAAGCCGGAGCAGCACTACGCGTGGATCCGGATGCCGAACTTCAAGCTGGCCGACGGCGAGGCGGCGGCGCTGGCGGCGTTTTTGCGCTCGCGGCCCGCGCCGGCGATCGAAGCCGAACCGGCCGGCGACGCCCGGCGCGGGCTGGAGCTGTTCCAGACCGCCGGCTGCATCAACTGCCACGCGTCGAAGGTCGAGAATCATTTCAAGGCGGCCCCACTCGACGCGCTGCTGGCCACGTCCGACTGGACGCGCGGGTGCGTCGCCGGCGAGCCGGCCGCGCGCGGCAAGGCGCCGGACTTCGCGCTCGGCGACGCGCCGCGGGCGGCGATCCGGGCGCTGGCGGCGTCGCGGTTCGAGTCCATCAAGCGCGACACCAGCGCGGAGTTCGCCGAGCGGCAGGTCGCGCAGCTCAACTGCCTGGCGTGCCACTCGCGCGATCGGCAGGATGATTCGTGGTCGCAGCTCACCGCCGAGGCGGAATCCATCCTTCAGCCGCTGCCGCCGGCGGAGGTGAATCACGATTCCCCGTTCATGGGCGACCAGTCGCGCCCGCCGCTGACGTGGACCGGCGAGAAGCTTCGGCCGCAGTGGGCGGCGGACTTCATCGGCGGCACGCTGAAGTACAAGCCGCGCCCGTGGCTCCAGGCGCGCATGCCGGCGTTTCCCGCCCGGGCCAAGCTGCTGGCGCAGGGTCTGGCGCAGGCGCACGGCAACCCGCCGGCCTCGCCCGCGCACGCCAAGGCGGATCCGGCGCTGGCGCCGCTCGGGCAGAAGCTGGTCGGCAAGGCCGGCGGCTTCTCCTGCGTCCAGTGCCACGCGGTTGGCGAGCAGAAGGCGCTGGCCCCGTTCGAGGCGCCTGCGATCAACTTCGCCCACGTGTCGGAGCGGCTGAACAAGGAGTATTACGAGCGCTGGGTCTACAACCCGCAGCGTGTCCAGCCCGGCACGCGCATGCCGCAGTTTGCCGACATCGAGCTGCGGACCGCCATCAAGGACCCGCTGAACGGCGACGCCAAGCAGCAGTTCGAGGCGATCTGGAACTATCTGCTGGCCGGCCAGAAGATCGAGCCACCGCAGTGACGTTGCCCGCGCCGGCCGCGGCACCTCACCGTGGCACGGGCGGCCTCGCCCGTGCGCTTGCCGCGGCAGCGGGATGTTTCGTGCCACGGCGTGTCATGGCGTGTCATGGCGTCGGCCGCCAGCCCCACGCCGTCGTCCGTCCTGTGATCCGTGCCACGCCCAGCTTGGCGTGGTCGCTGCGCCCGTCGCTCAGCGGTGGATTCTGCCCTCGCTCCTGACAATGATGTTCCGCCGCTGGCGCTGTGTCGCGCGCGCGCACCCGGTGGGATGACATGCCACACCCAGACCTCGCACCCAGGTCCGAACGCCTCGAAGCCCGCCGGCTGCTGGCGGCCACGCTCTCCTCGTCGGGCGCGTTGACGGTCACCGCCACCGCCGCCGCCGATATCGTCGGGCTGCGCGCCGACGGCTCGGCGCTGCGCGTCGTGGTCAACGCCCAGCTCTCGAAGTTCCCGTTGGCGAGCGTAAAGTCGATCTCCATCGACCTCGGCGACGGCGACGACCGCCTCGACGTCGGGCTGACCACCGGCGTCTACGCGCTCGGCGGGCTCGGAGACGACACGATCAACGGCGGCGTCGGCAGCGACTCGATCACCGCCGGCGGCGGGCGCGACTCGGTCGACGGCGGGTGGGGCGACGACCGCATCGACGGCGGGCCGACCGCCGACACCCTTTTCGGCAATGACGGCGCCGACCGGCTGTACGGCGCCGACGCCAACGACGCCCTCACCGGCGGCGCGGGCGTCGATCGCCTCTTCGCCGGCGCGGGTAACGACTCGCTCGTCGGCGGCGCGAGCAACGACAAGCTGTACGGCGACGACGGCAACGACACCCTCGCCGGCAACAACCAGAACGACCTGCTCACCGGCGGCGAAGGGGACGATTCGATCTTCGGCGGCGACGGCAACGACACCCTCACCGGCCAGGGCGGCGACGACGACCTCCAGGGCCAGCTCGGCTACGACACCGCCTACGGTGACGCCGGTGATGACGCGCTCGACGGCGGCGGGCAGAGCGACTCGCTGCTCGGCGGCGCCGACGCCGACACCCTCGCCGGCTCCGACGGCGACGACACCTGCTCCGGCGACGGCGGCGACGACGCCCTGCGCGGCGACGCCGGCAAGGACAACCTCCTCGGCGGCGACGGCGCCGACGCACTGTTCGGCGGCGACGGCCGCGACGCGCTCATCGGCGGCGCGGGCAACGACGGTTTGTTCGGCGGCCGCGCCGATGCCGACACCCTCACCGGCGGCGGCGGCGCCGACCGCTTCCTCGACTTCGCCGGCGATCACCCGACCGACCGCGCCGCCGCCGACGCCGCCCCGACCTTCATCGACGGCGACGTCGCCTGGGACGACGCCGAGATCGAGGCCGTCGATGAGGGCTTTGCCCGCCTCGTCGAGCGCACCAACAGCACCCGGTTGCTCAAGCTCGAAGGGGGCGGGGACGTCGACGTCCTGCGTTACACCGATCTGGGTGAGTCGGTCCTGGCCGACAACCTCGGCGACGGGCGGATGCGCTTCGGCGACCTCGCCTTCGACAGCGGCGACGCCTGGGCCACCATGATCCACGAGCTGGGGCACAACTGGGACACCGACGACGAGAACCCGTCGGCCCGCGACTTCTTTGAGCTCTCGCACTGGCGCGATACGCGCGGCGACTGGACCTACGACCCGGACGCGGCCTTCGCCAACGACTACGGCAAGACCAACCCCTACGAGGACTTCGCCACCGCGCTGGAGGTCTACTTCTCCCGCACCCGCCGGCCGTCTGAGTGGCAGGCGAAGTGGGATTACATCGACGAGTTCCTCGACGCCAGCTCGGCGTGAGCGCGACAGGGCGACCGCGGCCGCGGTGCCTGTGGCGTATGACGGCTCCGCGTTGTCATCCCGCCGCCCGCTTCCGCCGCCGCGCCGGCAAATTGACCACGATTTTCTGTCGATATACCATTCGTGCAGATGGCTCACGTTGCCCCGGCCATTGCGACGACGACGACGACGCCCGCTTGCCGGGAGCGTTGATCGTTCGTCGAGACACAACCGACGCGAACGACCGCCGCCCGGCCCGATGCCGGGCGGTTTTGTTTTGAGGGTGCCGCGGGCAAAATAGCCGACCCGAAATTCGCCCGGCGGGCGCGAGCGACGCAGGACGACGCGGGGAAGTGCGTTAACGAAGCAATCCAGCAAGCGAGGCAGTCATGGCGGTGGTGAAGTTACCCGACGGCAGCAAGCGTGACGTGCCGGACGGCAGCAGCGTGATGCAGGTGGCCGAGTCCATCGGCCGCGGGCTCGCCAAGGCCGCGGTCGCCGGCAGGGTGGACGGCAAGGTGGTCGATCTCGGCTGCAAGCTCTCGCCCGGCGAGCACGAGCTGTCGATCCTGACCGATCGCGACCCCGAGGCGTTGCTCGTCCTCCGCCACAGCGCCGCGCACGTGATGGCCGAGGCGATCCAGCGCCTCTGGCCGCAGGCCAAGCTCGCCTACGGCCCCGCGCTCGAGACGGGCTTTTATTACGACATCTCCCTCGACACCCCGATCTCCGCCAACGACTTCCCGAAGATCGAGGCGGAGATGGAAAAGATCGTCGGCGAGAACCGCCCGTTCACGCGCTATGAGCTGGCGCTGGATGCCGGGATGCAGCGCCTGGATGCCGAGGGGAACAAGTACAAGGTCGACAACGCCCGCCGCGCCGCGCAGGGCGGCGCCGACGTGCTGAGCTGGTACGTCACCGGCGAGAAGGACCGCCACTGGGAAGACCTCTGCCAGGGCCCGCACGTCCCGGCCACCGGGAAGCTCAAGGCGTTCAAGATCATGTCGGTGGCGCAGTCGCACTGGCACGGCGACGTGACGAGCGACAAGTTCCAGCGCGTGTACGGGACCGCGTTCTTCGACAAGAAGCAGCTCGACGAACACCTCAAGCGGCTCGACGAGGCGAAGAAGCGCGACCACCGCGTGCTCGGCCCGGCGCTGGGGCTGTTCGCCATCGACGACGCCGTCGGCCAGGGGCTGATCCTGTGGAAGCCCAAGGGCGCCGTCATCCGCCAGGCGCTCCAGGACTTCATCAGCCAGCACCTCCGCCGCCAGGGATATCACCAGGTCTTCACCCCGCACATCGGGCGGCTCGGGCTGTACAAGACCAGCGGGCACTACCCGTACTACAGCGACAGCCAGTTCCCGCCGCTGGTCGACCGCGAGCTGATCGAGCAGCTCTCCAGCGAGCGCTGCGACTGCGCCAAGCTCAGCGCGATGATGGAAAAGGGGGAGGTCGACGGCTACCTGCTCAAGCCGATGAACTGCCCGATGCACATCAAGATCTTTTCTTCCGAGCAGCGCAGCTACCGCGACATGCCCGTGCGGCTCGCGGAGTTCGGCACCGTCTACCGCTGGGAAAAGTCCGGGGAGCTCGGCGGCATGACCCGCGTGCGCGGCTTCACCCAGGACGACGCTCACCTCTTCTGCACCGAGGAGCAGGTGCCGGCGGAGGTGAAGGGGTGCCTCGAGCTCGTGAAGATCGTGCTCAGCACCCTTGGCATGCACGACTACCGCGTGCGCGTCGGGCTGCGCGACCCGGACAGCAACAAGTACGTCGGCGCCGCCGACCAGTGGGACCGCGCCGAGGCCGCGTGCATCTCCGCCGCCGAATCGCTCGGCGTGCCGTTCACGAAGGAACCGGGTGAGGCGGCGTTCTACGGCCCCAAGATCGACTTCGTGGTCAAGGACGTCATCGGCCGCGAGTGGCAGCTCGGCACCGTGCAGGTGGACTACCAGCTCCCGCAGCGCTTCGAGCTCTCCTACGTTGGCCCGGACAACGCCACGCACCGACCGGTGATGATCCACCGCGCGCCGTTCGGGTCGATGGAGCGGTTCGTCGCCGTCCTCACCGAGCACTTCGCCGGCGCCTTCCCGCTGTGGCTGTCGCCGGTGCAGGTGGCGGTGCTGACCATCAGCGAGCGGTTCCTCGATTACGGCAAGCAGGTCGCCGACGCGCTGCGCGGCGCAAATTTGCGCGTCGAAGGGCGCTTCGGCCCGGAGAAGATCGGCGCCAAGATCCGCGATGCCAGCATGGAGAAGATTCCGTACCTGCTGATCGTCGGCGAACAGGAGTCGGCCCACGGCACCGTCAGCGTCCGCGGCCGCGGCGACAAGCCCGACCAGGGCGCAATGCCCTTGGCGGAGTTCA
>DASQDR010000047.1:0-2262 GCA_035634055.1 Tepidisphaeraceae bacterium
CCCTCCGTGTCTCCGTGGCTCCCGCCTGATTCACGCCCCGTCGGCCCGTCCCGGTGGCGCGGGCGGCCGCGCCACCTCGGACCGCGGCCGGGACTGCGGGACGGCGGCGGCGGCACGCGGCTGAGAACGCGATGTCGCGGACTTCGAGTTCCACATTACTCCGCCCGTTGAACTCGTTGACCGTCGCCTCGATGGCGAGGTCGATCGTCGTGCCGGGGGTGAGCTGCGCGTCGAGGGGGCCGTAGCCGAAGGCGATGCACTTGAGGGTGACCTGGCCCTGGCGGACGACGAGCTGGAGGTGTTCGTTGCCACGGCCGCAGCGGCGCGGGGGGGCGGCGACGGTGACGCCGCGGCAGCAGAGGATCGGGCGGCGGTTGCCCTGGCCGAAGGGGCCGAGCCGCTTGAGGTCGGCGACCAGCGCGTGCGTGATCTCGCGCAGCTCGGCCAGCGTGTCGAGGCGCAGCTCGGGGACGAGCTGGTCGGGCGAGAGCGTCTGCTTCGCGTGTTCGCAGAAGGCGGCCTGGAAGTCGGGGAACTTGTCGGTGGCGAGCTTGAGGCCGGCGGCCATCTCGTGGCCGCCGTGGGATTCGAGGTGGGCGGTGCAGGCGTCGAGGGCCCGGGCGAGGTGGAAGCCGGGGATCGAGCGGGCGCTGCCCTGGCCGTGGCCGTTGGACAGCGCGACCATGACGGAGGGGCGGTGGTAGCGGTCGACGAGCCGCGACGCGACGATGCCGATCACGCCGGGGTGCCACTCCTCGCGGCCGAGCACGAGGGCGCAGCTGCCGTCGTCGGCGAGATGGTGTTCCGCGATCATCGCCTCGGCCTGCTCGAGGATCTTGCGCTCGATGGCCTGGCGGGCGCGGTTCTGGCCTTCGAGGTAGGTCGCGATCTCCTGGGCCTTGGCGGCGTTGGCGCTGGTGAGCATCTCGACGACGAGGCGGGCGTGGCCCATGCGTCCGCAGGCGTTGAGGCGGGGGGCGAGCTTGAAGCCGACGTCGTAGCTGTCGAGCGCCTGGCCGGTGAGGCCGGCGGATTCGATCAGCGCGCGGATGCCGGTGAGGCGGGTCTTGGTGAGCCCGCCGAGGCCGTAGTGGGCGAGCACGCGGTTCTCGCCGACGAGCGGCACGACGTCGGCGATCGTGCCGAGGGCCGCGAGGGCGGTGGCATCGAGCAGGAACTCGCGGAAGCCTTCGCTCACGCGCGTCGCCCCGCTCATCGCCATGCCGACGCCCCACGCGAGCTTGTACGCGACGCCGGCCCCGCAGAGGTGGGGGTTGGCGTAGGGGGCGGAGCCGTCCGGGCGCGGGAGGCGGGGGTGGACGACGGTGTGGCAGTCGGGGAGGAGAGGAGATTGCGGATTGCGGATTTCGGATTCCGGATTGGAAGAGGGGTTGGACGCCGCTCCTGATTCCGCAATCCGCAATCCGCAATCCGCAGTGTTCCTCCACTCATGGTGGTCCGTGACGATCAGGTCGACGCCGCGTTCGCGGGCGATCTGCGCCGGTTCGATCGCGGTGACGCCGCAGTCGACGGTGATGATGAGTTGGGCGCCGTCGGCGCAGATCTGGGCCATGGCTTCGGGGTTGAGGCCGTAGCCTTCGACGATGCGGTGGGGGATGTAGAAGGTGGCGGTGCCGCCGAGGACGCGGACGGCGTGCCAGAGGATGGCGGTGGCGGTGGTGCCGTCGACGTCGTAGTCGCCGTAGATGACGATGCGCTCGTTGTCTCGGATCGCGCGGGCGATGCGCTCGGCGGCGCGCGTGAGGCCGGGGATGCCGGCGGGGTCGTGGAGGCACTTGAGGCTGGGGCGGAGGAAGTCCTGGCACTCCGCCGGCTCGCGCACGCCGCGATTGAGCAGCATCTGCGCGACCAGCGGCGACGTGCGCAGCCGAGCCGCGAGCTCCGTCGCGGCGGCACTGTCCGGCTCGGGCATGTTCCAGCGCTTCGGGCGGTGCATCCGTGTCCTGCGTCCGTGCGGCGGGCGGTGCGTCTCGCGCGTCGACTGCGACCGATTTTACGGCGGCCGGCGGCACCGCTCAAATCGAAGACCGGTTCACCGCAGAGACGCAGAGACGCAGAGACGCAGAGACGCAGAGAGGAGAAGAATTGTTTGCCGCGGATAAACGCGGATGAACGCGGATCCGAAAACGCAGATGTTCTAGCTTTCTGAGCGCGTTTATCTGCGCCAATCCGCGGCCAGAACGCTCCCCTTCTTCTCTCTGCGTCTCTGCGTCTCCGCGGTGAAATCTTCTGGATCAAGCC
>DASQDR010000048.1:0-113681 GCA_035634055.1 Tepidisphaeraceae bacterium
GATGGGACGTCGCCCGCCCAAGCACTCGGGCCGACGCCGAGCGAGGAGGCGGCGAAGGCGGCGGCGAGAACGGATGCAGCAGACACGGTGATACGAGAAGATGCCACTGAAAGTCTCCTTCTAAGACCGGCGCCGATGGGCTGGCCGGGCGAACGGGTGGAAGTCGCTCCCGAGTTCCTCGCGCTACGAAAGCGCGGGTCGGACGCGGCAGATGCTCTGGTTCTAGAACGGGGCGGACGGCGTCGGCCGCGCTAACGGCGGCTTCGCCAAAGGGTGCTAACGACAACAACACGGCTGCGCGGGAGCGCGGCCGGGGATGAGGGCGGCGGACAGGGTAAGACGGGCTGAGGTCGCCATGGCGGGGACAATAACCGCCCGAAAGGCGAAGGTCAAGACAAAATCTATCTTTCCTATAGGAGATGTTGACAGCTCTGCCGCGCTCGGTTACCGTCCCGCTAATGAACCCCGTTCACCCCCTCCATCGGCTGTTGATCCCCACGCTGTCGGTCCTCGCGCTGATTGCCGGCTGCGACGGTGGCAGCAACTCGGCGGGCGACGGCGGCGGCGCGACGACAGCCCCCTCGGGCGGCGCGTCGGCGGCTGCGCCGGCGCAGGTCCGCCTCGGCTACTTCGCCAACGTCACCCACGGGCAGGCGGTGCTCGGCGTCTCCTCCGGCGACTTCGCATCCGCCGTCGCCCCGGCCAAGTTCTCCACCAAGGTCTTCAACGCCGGGCCGTCGCTCATCGAGGCGCTGTTCGCCAACGAGATCGACATCGGCTACGTCGGCCCCGGCCCCGCGCTGGCGGCCAACGCGCGGAGCAAGGGCGAGGGCGTCCGCATCGTCTCCGGCGCCGCCGCCAACGGCGTGCTGATCGTGGCCCGGAAGGATTCAGGCATCAATTCCGTCGCCGACCTCGCCGGCAAGAAGATCGCCACGCCGCAGCAGGGCAACACGCAGGACATCGCTGCGCGGCACTACCTGGTCAAGCAGTTGAAGCAGCCCAACGCGAACAACATCGTCCCCATTCCCAACGCCGAGCAGGTGGCGATGATGGACCGCGGGCAGATCGACGCCGCCTGGGCGCCCGAGCCCTGGGGCTCGCGGCTGGTCGCCGAGGCGGGCGCGAAGATCATCGCGGAGGAGAAGGACCTCTGGCCGAACAAGGAGTTCTCGCTCACGGTGATCATCACCACGCCGGAATTTTTGGCGAAGCACCCCGAGACGGTGAAGCAGGTGCTCGGCGTACACGCCCGCTGGACGGAGCGCCTGAGCACCGAGCCGCAGAAGTACGCCGGCGACTTGGAGACCGCCCTGGTGAACCTGAGCGGCAAGAAGCTCCCGCCCGGGCTGATGGCCGAGTCGATCCGGCGCGTGAACTTCACCAACGAGCCGCTGGAATCCACCTTCCTGACCATGGGCCAGTGGGCGCATGATCTTGGCTTCTCGCCGGCGGCGCCGGACATCAGCAAGCTGTTCGACACCACGCTGCTGAAGCAGGTGACGTCGGCGGCCGGAACGGCGACCACCCGCCCGGCGACGCGACCGACGACGGCGGGCGTAGCACGGGCGGGCGCGGGCGCGGGCACGCCCGTGAGCGCGGAGCAGAATTGACAACTGAGAATTGACAACAGCCAATTCGCAATTGTTTTCCGGTTCGACGGATGACTACCACGACCGCACCTCAACCTCCCGCCGCCCCACCCGCCGCCCCCGCCCCGCAGCCGGCGGCGACGAATGAGCGCGACGGCTCCATCGCCGGCGCGCAGGCGGGCCGCCTGGTCATCCGCAACGTCGACAAGAACTTCGCCAACTCCCAGGTCCACACGCTGCGCGACATCAGCCTGGCCTGCGAACCGGGCGAATTCGTCGTCGTCGTCGGCCCCAGCGGGTGCGGCAAGAGCACGCTGCTCAACATCGCCGCCGGGATGCTCCCGGCCGACGGCGGCGAGGTCACGCTCGACGGGCGGCCCGTCACCGCGCCGGGGCCGGAGCGGGCGATGGTCTTCCAGGACCACGGGTTGTTCCCCTGGCTGACGGCCGAGCAGAACGTCGAGTTCGGGCTGAAGATGGCCGGCATGCCGAAGTCTGAGCGGCAGGACCGCGTGGCGAACGCGCTGAAGATGGTCCACCTGACGCGCAGCGGAAAGAAGCTGATCCACGAGCTGTCCGGCGGGATGCGGCAGCGCGTCGCCATCGCCCGCGCGCTCATCGTCGACCCGGCCGTGCTGCTGATGGACGAGCCGTTCGCGTCCCTCGACGCCCAGACGCGCACGCTGCTGCACCAGCAGCTCCAGGAGCTGTGGGTGCAGACCAAGAAGACGATCCTGTTCGTCACCCACTCCGTCGGCGAGGCGGTGCGGCTGGCGGACCGGATCATCGTGCTGCACGCGCACCCGGGCCGAATCCGACGCGAGGTCCGCATCGATCTCCCCCACCCCCGCGCCATCGACGGGCGCGAGATCGCCGAGCTGGTCTCCCTGGTGCGCAGGGAGATCGAAGACGAGGTCAATCGTGTCAATGCCCAGGAAGCGGCAGATTTTTGGAAGCCTCAAGCGCCTGCTGATCTGGGTGCTGCTATTGGCGACATGGGAGGCGGCATTTAGGCTCGCCGGCTGGAAAGCGTGGCAGTTCCCCGCCCCCAGCACGCTCTGGCCCGCGCTGCTCGACTTGCTCTCGTTCAAGCCGGCGTTCGGCGGGCGCCTGCTCATCACCGGCATCGGCATCAGCCTGTCGCGCCTCGCGGCCGGCTTCCTCATCAGCATCCTGCTCGGGGCGCTGCTCGGGCTGCTGATGTGGCGGTTCCGGGCGCTGGACGACTTCCTCGGCCCGCTGTTCCTCGGACTGCAAACCCTCCCCAGCGTCTGCTGGGTGCCGCTGGCGGTGCTGGTCATCGGCTTGAACGAGACCGGCGTGCTGTTCGTCGTGGTGATGGGCAGCTTCTTCGCCATCGCCATCGCGCTGCGCGACGGGCTGCGCACCATCCCGCCGATCTACCAGCGCGCCGGCGCGATGCTGGGCACCACCGGCTGGAAGATGTACCGCTACGTCCTGCTGCCGGCCAGCCTGCCCGCGCTCGCCAGCAGCTTGCGACAGGGGTTCAGCTTTGCCTGGCGCTCGCTCATGGGCGCGGAGCTGATCTTCGCCGTCTCGCGCCACGGCCTCGGGTTCCTCCTCGAGATCGGCCGGAGCTACAACGACGTGGCGCAGGTGGTCGTGGTGATGGTGGTGATGGTGGTCATCGGCATCCTCGCCGACCGCTTCTTCTTCGGGCGAGTCGAGAAAACCATCCACCGGCGGTTCGGACTCGTGCGCGCGGAGTGAGCGGCGCGGAGATGGAGCATGGGGACGTGAATCGACACGAATGTTCACGAATCTTCACGAACGGAAGACCCGATCTTTGACTGCATTCGTGTCCATTGGTGTCCAACCGTGTTCTGCATTGGCTGCCTTCATCAGTGAGCAACGATTCTTCCATCGCCGCCCCAGCCGTGCCTGCGCTGGTCGTGGTCATCATCCCCGCGTGGAACGAGGAGAAGTCGATCGGGCGGGTGATTGGCGATCTGCCCGAGGGGTGGGTCGCGCGGACGGTCGTCGCGGATAACAATTCGACCGATCGGACCGCCGACGTCGCGAGGCACGCCGGCGCGACGGTGGTGGCGGCGCCGCGGCAGGGTTACGGGTCGGCGTGCCTGGCGGGGCTGGCGTACGTGGCGGCGCTGCCGCCGGGCGAGCGGCCGGAAGTCATTGCCTTTCTCGATGCGGACTACAGCGATTGCCCGGAGCAACTGCCGCTGCTGGTGGGTCCAATCATTCGCAGGGAAGCTGACTTTGTCATCGGCTCGCGCATGCTCAAGCCGCAACCCGCGGGCGCGCTTCTGCCGCAGGCAATCTTCGGCAACAAGCTGGCCTGCTTCCTCATGCGCGTGCTGCTCGGGCACCGCTATACCGATCTCGGACCGTTCCGCGCGATCTCGTGGGCGGCACTCGAGCGGCTCCGGATGCGCGACACCGACTTCGGCTGGACGGTCGAGATGCAGATCAAGGCCGTGCGCGCGGGCCTGCGGATCGTGGAAGTGCCGGTCGATTACCGCCCGCGAATCGGGCAGAGCAAGATCACCGGCACCGTGTGGGGATCGGTGCGCGCGGGGTACAAGATTCTCTGGACGATCTTCCGCTACGGCGTCCTACGCCGATGAGGCGCGGCCGCGTCCCGGGATAGGAGACGCCGCGGTGCATCGACAAGCGAGGACGCAGGGCGGCGGTTTCACTCCCTGATTCGCGTCAGTCAGACGGTCGGCCCGACTGTTTCGCGATAACTCGCGGGTCCGCACGGCCATGGTCGGCGGGCGCGCATGGGCATGGCAGCGGGTACGCGGGGATGAGGTCACGCCTGCTGTTGCGCAACGCGCGATGACGCCGCCTTAGGTGCGGTTCCACTGCCGCTCAAGATCGCCGATCTCGCTCTCGCGCTCGACCCACTTGTGCAGCTTGAAGTAGCCCAGGACCTGCCGCTTGGCCACCGGATCGTTCACCACGTCGTCGATGGTCTTGCCGGTGAAGTTCAGCACCCGCTGCAACACCCGCTGCGGCTGGACCACCTGCGTCGCCCCCTCCATCGGCGGCGGCGGCGTGGGGCGGCCGAAGAAGTTGAAGAAGCTCGAGGCGGCCATGGGAGGATCGTAGGAGCGCACGCATGAAAGCGGCGAAACGGATAAGAACGCAATGCCTCGCCGCGCCGCCGAGGAGCACTTCGCCTCACATCTCCTTGTCCGGCGACGCGCTCCGCCGGCGGACGGCCTGGTCCGCCTGCTCGAACGCTTGCTCTTCCTTCACGTCGCCGCGGTCCATCTGGTTCCAGATGGCCATCAGCTCATTGCCCGCGCCGGCCAGCTCGACGTTGGCCATCGCGTCCTTGTCGGATTCGGCACCGAGTTCCAGGATTGTGTTCAGCCGCTCGTTGTACATGTCCTGACTGACCGAATCATCCTCGATCCACCCGCTGATCTTGGCGACGTCTTTGTCGGTCAGGTTCAGCCGCCCGAGCGCGCGGCCCTTCTCGGTGTTCTCCTTGACCATCCGCAGGCGGCTGACGGTCATCAGCTCCTTGGACCGCAGGTTCAGCTCGCGCGCGG
This sequence comes from Tepidisphaeraceae bacterium, assembly GCA_035634055.1. Classification (GTDB taxonomy): domain Bacteria; phylum Planctomycetota; class Phycisphaerae; order Tepidisphaerales; family Tepidisphaeraceae; genus JAICTV01. Next base: position 5,135 of record DASQDR010000048.1, read on the forward strand.
CCATGAGCTGCTCCTGCGTCTTGAGCTCAAAGTCCTGCGCCAGGGCCTTGCGCAGCTCGGGCGATTTCTGCTGCGCGCCCTGCTGGAAGATCTTCTGCTTCTGCGTGGCGATGTCGCCGATCTTCTTGAACAGGCGGTCGCGCTGCTTGGAGAGGAGGATTTCCTCCCGCCGCAGCTCCTGGCGGTTGAGGTCGGAGAGGGTCTTCTTGGTGCCGAAGATTTTGTCGATGAGCGCCATCTTCAGCCCGCCTCCGGCTCGTTGCGGTTGGCCGCGCGGCGCTCGCGCTCGCGTTCGGGGGCGGGCATGATCGGCGGGGTGATTCGCTGCCCGCTGGCGGTCTCGGTGGCGCCGGCGATGCCGGTGCCCATCTTCGGGGCCTTGACCGTTTCGCCCGGCGCGGTCGCGGCACCGGTCTCGCGCATGAGTTCCTCGTAGAGCGCTTCCTCCTCGTCGCTCATGCTGCTGGCGCCGACGCCGCCGACGCTCTCGGCCATCTCGGTGCTCTCCTGGAGCGTCGCCAGCATCTCCTCCGCCGCCGCCGCGTCGCCGGCCATCTCCTCGCTGTCCGGGAGCTTGGCGGACTCGCCCTGCTGGACCAGCTCGAGGTTATGCAGGTGCGTGGCGACCACGTTCATCTGCTGGTTCAGCACGTTGAGCAGTTGCTGCCGCCGCTCGATGTCCTTGCGGAGCTGGAGGAGCTGGCTTGTGATCCGCCGCTTGATCAGCTCCGGCCCGGCGTTCTTGAACTGCTCGCGGAGCTCGCCGTCCTTGGTCTCGAGGTGGGCGATCTCCTCGTACGCGTGGTCGCGCTGCTGGCCGAGCGCGGCCCGGCGCTCGGAAAGGAAGGCGATCTTCTTCTCCGTCTCGCCGCGGCGGTTGAACAGCGACTTGATGCGGTCGATCATGGGCATATCCAATCCTCCCGCGGCGGGGGTGGTTCGCACAACGCTCGATCCTTCGCGGAACAGCACCAGCCGCCCGTCCAGCCGCTTGGCGGCCAGGCCGGGGTTTTCCTTCGCGTAAGATTTTAGCTCTCCCTCGACAAGCGGCGCAGGCAACTGGGTTTTCGCCACGATGCGCTCCGCCGAGACGCCGCTGCCGGACAGCTCCATCTGCGACGACTCGATCATCTGGCGGACGCGGGCGCGCTTCTCCTCGTCGCCCTCGGGGTCGAAAAGCTCGTTGACCGCGGCCGTCTCCGGCGGGCCAATCACGGTGTAACCCCCGGCCGCGTTGGGCTCGACCAGGATCACGGTCTTGGACGCCGTCCGCGCCGCCAGCGTGTGGGCGGCGTCCTCGAAGCCGCTGGTGGAGAGCACGACGGTCGTCACCGGCACGCCGTGCGACACCGCGGGCAGGGCCGCGATCTGCCGCTCCACCTCAGCCCGGCTGAGCGGAGCGGGGGCGCGGCCGGCGATCAGCTCGCGCACCGGCGGGACCGTCAGCACGCGCAGGTAGCCGACCGTGGTGCGAAACACCTTCCACCGCACGCGGGCGAGGTCGATGTCGATCGCCTGCCCGATCGGCAGGTTGTTCTGGAGGTCATGGTCGTGCGCCCCCATCTCGATCATCAGCCGCTTCACGTCCACCGCCCGGTCCCGCTTGGTCGTGCGCGGAGAAAGCAGGGTGACCGACCGCTGCGTGACCCGCCGCCCGAACCAGCCGCGCGCGACGTCGATGCGCAGCCGCTCGTCGCGGAGCAGGCGGTCGACGTGCGCGACGAACCGCTCCTCGGCCTTGCGGTGCGAAACTGGATCGGGGCTGCTCTTCACGCGGGGTCACGCGGGGACGCTGGCGATGACGGCGACGGCAAGTGCGCGGCCGTCGTTCCGGCGAAGCTATCCGCGCCGCCGTCGACCGACCCCGCGCCGCCGCGGTGCGCGCGGCGGTCGCGCCACGCCTTGGCTGCAAAGACCGCGCCGACGATCGCGAACCAGATCCAGCCGGTCCAGGCGAGGATTTCGTAGAGGTGGCTCATCGCCGTTGCCTTACCCGCGACCGATCCTGCCCGACATTTCCGCGTGGCGTGTCGTCCGCGGACGTCGCTGCTCGCGCGAGCGCGCCCGCCGTCACGCCACAGCGCTGATCGCACTCGACCGCGCACCGCAGCGGGCGCAAAAGGCAGCGGCAGCTCGGAGCGGCGCCTTGCACAGGTCGTTCGGGCACCGCTGCCCGGCGATCGTGATCGCCGGCACGGGCACCGGCGGCCGGCGGAGCAGCAGCATCGTGCTCACCCGCTCCACAAGCCCGGTCCGCAGGTGCTGCCCGGCCACGTTGATATACTCCCGCTGCCCCGCCCCCGCCAGCGCCATCGGGATCGACCACCACGCGCCCGCGGCGCACAGCAGCACCGCCGCCATAATCCAACCGAAGTCCAGCCCCGCGTCCAGCCGCCACGGGCGAAGCTCCTCGACCCCCTCGCGCCGCGCGACGCGGTTGAAGGCTTCTGCAAAGCGCGCCACGTCTCGCCCGTGCAGCCGCACCTGGAGCCAGTGCAGCGCGTACGCGAGGCCGATCCCGACGTTCCACGCGGCGAAGACGATCGCCAGCCGCTCGGCGTAGAAACCCGGCCACAGGCCGCGGTAGCGGTAGGTGCCGTCGATCAACGTTGAGAGGCTGAAGCGGTCCTGGATCACCACGAATACGATCAGGCCGACCATCACCAGCGTGGTGTTGATCCAGGCGATGAGCCCCTCGCGGAAGCGGATGCGCCGCGTCGCCTCCGCCAGTTCGCGCGCCTCGTCGCTCCCGGTGCGCGTGCGGACCCATTCGGAGAGGTGCCAGAACTGCTGGTGTTCGAGCGTGACGAAGTTGCGGAACTGCCGGGTGAGCTTCAGGAGCGGCGCGACACCAAAGGTCAGCAGCGCCAGAACGCCCGCGCGGACGGGGCTGAGCGAGAGGTGGTTGCGGTGCGACCGCCCGAGCGAGCGCAGCACCGCGGCGGCGAGCTGATCGCCGCCGGCGTCCGCCGCGTGAGCTTGGGCCGATGCCGCCGGTGCGAACGTCGGGCGAATGTGCGTGACGGAGGTCAATCCTGTGCCCGCCTGCAAAGAGGAGCCTTGGGAGCCGGTCGCCAGGGACGCATCCCGCCACGACAGCCGCCCCGGGGTCCCGCGTAGCAAATCACCGTTACCAGACGGCGGCACGCCGCACCTGCACGTGGTGCGCCGCCGGCAGCCCGCGGCCGCAGCGCCGGCAGAACCGGGCGTCGGAGGGGTTGATCGCTTGGGACCCGCGCGTCTGGCAGCTGACGGCGCGCGCGCCCGTCGCCGCCCCTGCTCCCATCGCCCGCCGCCCCGCCGCATCGCCGCCGAACAGCATTCCGGCTGCCCCAAGCATCAGGCGCACGATCATCACCAGCGCCCAGCCGAAGAACAGCGCCCCGGCGAGCACGATCACCGCGAAGAAGATGGCAACCGAAAACAGTGCGCTCATCTCGTTACCAGCAATCGATCCGCGCTCAGGTTCTCCCGCTGCCGCTCAACTGCGGCGGCGGCGGCGGGGCGAGGGTCTCGCCGCAGAAGATGCAGTACTGGTCGGTCAGGTCCGGGTACGATCCGCACCGCGTGCAGCGCCGAACCTGCGCGACGAGCTGCACACCGCAGTGGATGCAGAACTGGTCCATCGCGTCCACGTCGCGCCGGCAAGACGGGCAGCGCTCCGCCGCCGCGCCGTCGCCGCCCGGTGCCCAGGGCGGCGGCACCGGAACCGCCCCCTGCGGCTTGGCCTCCACCGGCGTCGGTAGCGGCGGTGGTGCCATCGGGCTCAGCGCCGTGATGAACTCCTCCGCGCTGCCGTACCGCTTCTCCAACCGCGCGTAAGACCGCTTGAACACGTCGTCCAAGAACTTCGGCGAGCGCGGGTTCACGTCGCTCGGCAGGTCCGTCCCCGCGGGGCGCTCGCCGGTCAGCAGTTCGTAGAGAACCACGCCGCAGGCGTACAGGTCCGCCCGCGCGTCCACCTGGCCGCCGCTGCGCTGCTCGGGCGCCATGTAGTCCAGCGTGCCGGCGATCTCCTTCGCCTCGGGCGAGTTCAGCGACGCCGAGAAGACGATCGACTGCGCCCCCACCGTCGTCGCCGCCTTGCCAAGGCCGAAGTCCGTCACCTTCACGACGCCCTCGGCGGCGTAGCCGTCGGTCCGCGCGCGCTCGTGGACGAGGATGTTCTCCGGCTTGATATCGCGGTGCACCAGCCCGTTGGCGTGGGCGTATTTCAGGGCCGATAGCACCTGCCGCATCACCGCCACCGCGTCGTCGGCCGAAAGAGCGCGATCCTTGACCAGCGGGCGCAGGCTCGTGCCCGGGACGTACTCCATCGTCAGGTACGGCACCTGCGCGTAGGGGTCAAAGCCCATGGCGCGCACGATGTTGGGGTGGACCAGCCCATGGATGGCCGCCCCCTCGCGCTGAAGCTCGCGGAGGTACTGCGAGTCGGTGGGGATCTTCACCGCCACGAGCTGATCGACCCACACGTGGTGGTGCGCCCGCCAGACCTCGCCGAACGACCCGCGGCCGACCGGCCGGTCGAGAATATATTCGCCGACGCGCTGGCCGGTGGTGGGCATGAGTCGTTCCCTCTCTCGTTCACGCGCGCGGGACAATCGCTAAGCGAGCTTCTCCGCGATCCAGTCGCAGGCCAGGAGATTATATACCCCGGCGAAGAGCGTCCCGGCACCCAGAAACGTCCACGCGGTGGCGCCTGGGACGCTGAAGTTGAACAGCCACGCCAGGATCACCGCCTCGACGATCGTGTATGCCACCACGAGCGCCGCGCCGGCGGCGTTGTTCTCGCGACGGGCAACCCACGAGGTCAGGAAAAATGTCGCCCACGGCACAAGCAGCACGATCAGCAGCCAGGAGACGATCTTGCCGGTCCCGCTCAGCAGCGCCTGCCGCGTGGCGTCGTCCATCCGCCACCACGAGATGCCGCCGGCGACCACCGCCAGCGCCACTGCGCCGCCGACCACCTTGCCCGTGACTGAGTTCAGCAGGTCCATGTTGTTACGCCTGCAAATGATACGAGATGCGCCCCCGCCGGCCGTTATAAATCCGACTGATTCCTCACGCCATCTCCCCTGGCACGCACCGGGTGGTCATGGCTGGATAAGCCTTCGGTTAGAGGGGAAATTTGGGCGGAAACGTTCTACGGAACGGGTGGCGGGGACGGTAAGTCGGAGAACGCGATCTCGAAGCCGTCGCGCGAAGGATCTGGGGCTGGTGAGCGTCGCTGGATCCCGAAGGTGTTCGCGCGTACGCTCCGGGAGTACAAGTGGACATTCCACGGTCCCGAACCGGCCGCGCCAGTTCCCGTTCCATTCATTTCTTCGTCAGTGTCTGCGATCTGCTTCGGATTTGTGCTTTGGTATCCGATTTTGCCGCGCAGCACGCCGTGCTGACGCCTTCAGACTCACCGTGCGACGGCTTTCCAGATGGCCCATTCGCCGCCGCGGTTGGAGCGGAAGTAGACGCCGGTCCCGGTCGGGTCCCACTGCGGGTGGTCGTCCCAGCTCCCGTTGACCGTGACCTGCACCGGGCGCTCGGGGCGGGAGAGGTCCAGGGCCCAGATGTCGAGGTTCTGACGGCGCTCCTCGTCCACGCCGGCGTCGGAGACGTAGGCGATCCGCGTGCCGTTCTTGTTCCACGAGGGGTCGAACTCATCGAGTTCCGGCGTGTTGGTCAGGTTGCGCGGCGCGCCGCCCTTGTCGCTCATCAGGTAAATGTCGCGCTTGCCGGTCTTGTCGTTGACGGCGGTGAAGACGATGGCGTCGGCCGTGGGGCTGATGCGCGGCTGGGCGCCGCCCATGTGGGTCAGGTCGGTCGTGGTGGTGGTGTTGAGCGGCGTCAGGTAGAGCCGCGGGTCCGGGCGGGTGTCGACCATCGCCTGGTAGAACAGCCGCGGCTTGGGGTCGGAGTCGATGCTGGGCCAGAGGTCGTTGGTGTCGCCGGTGGTGAGCTGCTTGATGCCCGGCGCGCCGGCGGCGGACATGGCCCAGACGCTGAGCTTTCGACCCGCGCGGTTGGAGGAGAAGACGATCTCGTCGCCGCCGGGCGTGAAGCTCGGGGTGATCTCCAGGCTCTTGCCGTCGCTCATGTACTCGGCCCCGCCCGAGCCGTCGGTGCGGACGATGATCATCTGCGAGCGGAAGTTCTGCCGGTCCTTGCCCAGCAGCACCGTGAACAGCAGCCGCGAGCCGTCGGGGCTGATGGCGATGGTGTCGATCTGCGTCCCGCGCGGCAGGCGGGTGACCTGGAGCGGCGGGTCCTTCTGCGTCCCCTCGGTCACGTCCTTCATCGCAATCGTCGACTGCGTGTCGGGGACGATCTCCCACCCGTCGTCGGCGCGCTGGAGCATCGCGTTGACCAGCGCCACCGGGCGGGTCTTGATCTCCTTGAGCGAAACGGTGTAGTCGGTCTGCCCCCCGGACCAGGCGATCGGCAGCTTGGCCGGCTCCCATTCCGAGTCGGCGGTCTTCTTGCTGACGGTGGCGGTGTAGGTCCGCAGGTCGCCCTTGTCGTTGACCGGCGGGAACTGCAAGGTCGCCTGCGCGATCCCCTGCGGGTTGCGCTCAATCGTTTTGCCGTCGACCTGCACCACCGCGCCCGGCGGGTCGGTGATGATCCGCACGGTCTTGGTCTTGGCGGCGAGGTCGATCGGGTAGTCGGTCTTGCCCTCGTCCCAGCCGATGGGGGCCTCGATGGCGTCGTAACCCGGCTTGACCACCCGAAGCTTCTGCGGGAGCGCCTCGCCGGTGGCGAGGTCCACCGGGAACGGGCGGCTGTTCACCGTGACCGGGCTGACGCCGAGCGGCTCGCCCTCCAGGAACACCTGCGCGCCGGGCGGCGTGGTGGTGATGGTCAAGTTCTTCTTCTGCGGCTCCAGGCGGATGGCGTAGTTCTGGTCCTTGTCCTGCCAGGAGATGATCCGCTCGGCGCGCTCGAACCCTTTGCGCTCGGCGGCGATGGTGTGGGTGGTCCAGTTGTTGCGCGCGTCGACGGTGAACTCCAGCTCGCGCGTGAGCGTGTCCATCGGCTCGCCGCTGACCGGCTGCCCGTCGATGAAGAGCCGCGCGGGCGCGGGCGAGACGGTAATGGTCACCCGGCGCGTGAGCGGCTTGAGATCGACGTGCAGCGTGTCGCCGGAGTGGTCACGCTTGAGCGGGATCGACTGTTCCTTGTACCCCAGCCGCGACACGCTGACGACGCGGGTGTCCTCGGGAAACTGCCAGACCAGTTGCTCGGTCACTTGTCCCTTGCCGCGATCGACGCCGTCGACCTTGATCGACGCGTCCGGCGGGCGGGTGGTGATGGTGATGTTGCGGACGGTGTGGCAGCCGAAGCCACCGAAACAGCAGGACAACAGCAGGGCGAACGCCAGCCGACGCATGAAAGGACCTCCGTCGAACGTCAGACACAACTAGCGGAAGTTCGGGGGGAAGTCCATGTAAACCGTGGCTCGCGACGGGGACGGGGGAGCGGCGGAGGCACGAGGCGAGGAAGGGACGAAGGGACGAAGGCACGGAGGCACGGAGGCACGGAGGCACGGAGTGGTGGGAAGGCAGGGACTGAGGAACTGAGGGACTGAGGGGAGCGCGGATCTCTTCACTCTCTGCCTCTCTCCCTCATTCACTCCCTTCATGCCTTAGTCCCTTCGTGCCTTCGTGCCTTCGTGCCTCTGTTCCTTCGTCCCCCGCTCAATTCGGCGCCACCAGGATCGGCAGCGTCCGCTCCGCCACATGGTTCGCTGTTTGATCGATCACCGTCACCTTCAGCAGGTAACGCCCGACCGGCAGCGTGCCGGGGAGGGTCATGCGGTCGGCCAGGAAGAAGTCGCGGCGGCGGTTGCGGCAACGGTCGACGATTCGCGTGGGCTTCTTGCTGATCACCGAGACGCCGGCGTCGCCGTCGGTGTAGAGGACCGCCTCGTAGGACAGCCGGGTCTCCCAGCGCCCGTCGCTTGCCGGGCGCGAGAGGAAGTTGTCCAGCTCGCAGTAGATGATGACCGGCGTCTCCTTGCCGGCGGTGAAGCGCGGCGGGTCAAACGGGTCGTACACCCCGAACTGCGTGACCGAGCGGCACAGCGCCAGAGTCGGGATGGACATGGGGTACGTCGCCTTCAGCCGCGACGACAGGTCCGCCAGCGGCTCGATCTTGGTGGCCAGGCGCGACTTGTCGTCGCCGGCGGAACGGCGGAAGGCGGCCAAGGCGTCGGTGACGAACGTCAGCACCTGCCGCTCGTCCTGCGGCAACGCGCCGGGCGTGTCGCCCAACTCGTTGCGAAGCAGGCGGAGCAGTTGAAGGTCGAACTGCGACGCGAGGTTGGCCGGCTGCTCCTTGGCCCGCGTCTGGACGGCATGATCGAATCCGTCGCTGACCGGCGCGGCAGCGTCGGCGGCTTCCGGCGATGACGGCGGAGCGGTCGCAGACGAGGAGGCGGTGGCGGCGCTCGAGGCATCAAATGAGCGGCCCGCGGCGGGAGCGGACTCGGCGGGAGATTCCGGGGGCGCGTCGGCGGGCTGCGGATCGGCGGCAGGCATGGCGGCGCGCGCGGCCGCGTCCGGTGCCGCCGACGCCAGGACCCGCCCCGCCGACGCGCCACCGCTGCCGCCACCGCCCATGGCGAGCGCCGCGGCGGTCCGTTCGCTCGCGCCGCAGCCGGTGGCCGTGAATAAGATCAGGGTGACGGCGACGAGCGGCAAGAGCTGGCGCATTGCACCCTCCGTGGTGATCGCGTCAAAGTTGATCGCGTTCGCGTGTCGCCCGGCGTCCGTGCCGCGCGCAACCCCCTTCAGCCCGCGAACATGATAATCCGGGCGGTTTCCGATGCAACGCGCGCCCCACCGTCGCCCGGCGCCGGCGCGCGGCGCGACGGTTCCTTGACAGCATCGGGCAACGCCTTATCATCTCCGCCCTGCCCGCGGCGAGACCAGCGGGCGCGTCGTCGAGAGGTTCGGTTTCGGCCGAAAGGGTAGGCGAACGGACACCTTCCGTGCGTTCCCGCGACTCCGGTGCCCCCACCGGCCAGCGCCGGAACCGGCAGTGCCCCTTCGTCGCACCTTTCCCGGCTAGAATCGAAGGACAACCCGCCGCGACGCGCGCACGACATCGCCGCGCAGTGCTTGGCCCGTGGTGTAACGGTAGCACAGCAGATTTTGGTTCTGCTTGTCATGGTTCGAATCCATGCGGGCCAGTGAAGCGAATGCTGAACGATGATTGCTGAATGCTGAACGGGCGGAGAGCCGCTCCCCCGCGTTCCCATTCATCATTGGGCATTCACCATTCAGCGTTTCTCCCATGTCCCTCACCGCCATCATCCTCGCCGCCGGCAAGTCGACGCGCATGAAGTCCAAGCGGCCCAAGGCGCTGCACGAGATCTGCGGCAAGCCGATGCTCGGGTACATCCTCCAGGCGTGCTTCGACGCCGGGGTGACGCGCGTGCTGCTGGTGGTCGGGCACGGGAAGGACGAGGTCATCGAGACGTTCCGCCACGACCGGCGGATCCAGTTCGTCGAGCAGACCGAGCAGCTCGGCACCGGCCACGCGGCGCGCATGTGCGTGCCGGAGTTGCAGAAGCTGCACGGCAACGTCTTCATCCTGGCAGGTGACGTGCCGCTGCTGCGCGGGCAGGTGCTGACCACGCTGCTCCAGGCGCACCAGTTCGAGGACGCCGCCGCCAGCATGGCGACCGCCGTGCTGGAAGACCCCACCGGCTACGGCCGGATCGTGCGCGACGACAAGGGCGAGTTCGTCGAGATCGTCGAGCAGGTCGACGCCACGCCCGAGCAGCGCGAGATCAGGGAAGTCTTCCCCAGCTATTACTGCGTGCGCATCGGCGACCTGCTGTCCGCCCTGTCGCAACTGAAGAACGAGAACCGCAAGAGCGAGTACTACCTGACCGACATTTACGGCATCCTCCGCCAGGCAGGCAAGAAGGTGGTGGCGGTGCAAGCGGCGACGTACGAGGACGTGCTGGCGCCCAACACCCGCCAGCAGCTCGCGGAGGCCGACATTGTCATGCAGGAGCGCATCCAGCGCCACCTGCTGGACGGCGGCGTCTCGATCGTCTCGCCGGTGAACACTTACATCGAGGCGGGCGCGACGATCGGGCCGGACACCGTGCTCCAGCCGCACGTGTTCATCGGGCGCGATTCGAGCATCGGCCCGGACTGCTGCATAGGCCCGTTCGCCAGCATCCCGCGCGAGAGCATCGTGCCGGCCGGGACGGTCGTCGCGGGGAACATCTCGCACGAGAACACGGTCCTGAACCAGCCGGGGAGCTAGCACGACCATGGCTCAGACCGACGCCGAGAAGCTGAAGGTATTCACCGGCCGGGCCAACCCGCAACTGGCGGAGCGGATCTGCCAGCACTTGCAGATTCCGCTCGGCGGCGGGCGGACGGAGCTGTTTCCCGACGGGGAGCTCATCGTGAAGGTGGACGAGGACGTCCGCGGCCGCGACTGCTTCCTGATCCAGCCGACGTCGCACCCGGTCAACGCGCACCTGATGGAGCTGATGGTGTGGGTCGACTGCCTGAAGCGCGCCAGCGCCGACCGCGTCACCGCCGTCGTCCCGTACTTCGGCTACGCCCGGCAGGACCGCAAGGACGAGGGGCGCACGCCGATCACCGCCAAGCTGGTCGCCAACCTGATCGAGCGCGCCGGCGCCGATCGCGTGGTGGCGATCGACCTGCACGCGGCGCAGGTGCAGGGGTTTTTCGACATCCCGGTGGACCACCTGTCGGCCTCGCCGGTGCTGATCAAGTGGATCAAGTCGCTGAAGCTGCCCAACCGCGTGTTCGTCTCGCCGGACGTCGGCAACGTAAAGCGGGCGCAGGTCTACGCCAACCAGCTCGGCGGCGAGATCTGCATCATCGACAAGCGGCGCAAGAGCGGCAGCGAGACCGACGCCGCGCACATCATCGGCGACGTGTCGGGGAAGAACGTGATCATGGTCGACGACATGATCACCACCGCCGGCACCGTGACCGCCGCCTGCAAGATCCTCCGCGACCACGGGGCGGCGGAGATCTACATGGCGGCGTCGCACGCGGTCTTTGCGCCGCCGGCGTTGCAGCGGCTGGCCAAGTGCGACTTCACCCGGCTGGCGGTGACCGACACCATCCGGGTCGGCAACCGCTGCGACGAGATCAAGGACCGGCTGGAAGTGCTCAGCGTCGCCGGGCTGCTGGGCGACGCCATCCACCGCATCCACCACAACGAGTCGGTGAGCGCCTTGTTCAAGGCGGACCCCGGCGTGCGATGAGTGAAGGCCCGACAGACGAAATTCGACGTTAAGGCAGAACCTGTACACCGAAAAGAAGAATCAACTTTGAGCTGAGGAGACACCCGATGGCACAAACTGCACAAGTCACCGCCAAGGCCCGCCCCGAGCTGGGCTCGCGCGCCAACAAGCGGCTGCGCGACGCCGGCATGCTGCCGGGCGTGATCTACGGCCACAAGGAGGCGGTCGTCCCCGTCACCCTTCCCAAGAAGGAAGTGGTCAACCACCTCGACAAGGGCACCCACCTGTTCGAGCTCGGCCTGGACGGCAAGAGCGAGACCGTGCTGGTGAAGGAAGTTCAGTACGACCACCTCGGGCTCGAGGTGCTGCACGTAGACTTCGCCCGCGTGTCGCTCGATGAAGAGGTGGACGTCACCGTCCCGCTCGAGCTGCGCGGCGAGCCCAAGGGCGAGAAGGACGGCGGCGTGCTCCAGCAGATCGTGGCCGAGCTTGAGCTGCGCTGCCGCGTGACCGACATCCCGCAGTCGATCCGGCACGACGTGTCGGAGCTGGCGCTGAACGACGAGGTTCGGATCAAGGACCTCAAGCTCCCGCCGAACGTGCGGGCGCTGCAGGACGAGGACCAGATCGTGGCGGCCGTCCGCGAGGTCCAGGAAGAGACCGCCGCCGCCGCCGAGGGCGACACCGCCGAGCCGGAAGTCATCGGCAAGAAGCCCGAGGAGGGCGCCGAGGCGGAAGAGGCCAAGTAGTTGGAAGTGGTCAGTGGCTAGTGTTCAGTGGTCAGTGTGGTCCTCTTGCTGGCCACTAGCCACTGACCACTGGCCACTTTTGCCCCGTCCGCATGAAGCTCATCGTCGGCCTTGGCAATCCCGGTCGCGAGTACGTCGGGACCCGGCACAACGTCGGGTTCGAGGTGATCGATCGGCTGGCTGAGAAGCTCGGGTGGATGCGGGCGGGTGATTTCGATCGCGTCGCCCGGTCCAAGTTTGACGGCCTGACGTTTGACGGCGCGCTCGCCCGCACCAGCGGCGAGCCGGAGCGGCTTGTGCTGCTCAAGCCGACGACGTACATGAACCTGAGCGGCCAGGCGGTGCAGGCGGCGATGGGCTTTTACCAGCTCGCGCCCGCCGACGTGATGGTCGTGCTGGACGACCTGGCGCTGCCATGCGGCAAGCTTCGGCTCCGCGCCGGCGGCAGCGACGGCGGCCACAACGGGCTCCGCGACATCCAGCGGGCGCTGGCGACCAAGGAGTACCCCCGGCTGCGCCTGGGCATCGACGCCCCGCCGCCGCCCGTGCCCGGAAAGCAGTACGTGCTCGGCAAGTTTTCCCCCGAGCAGCGAAAGTTGGTCGACCCCGCCGTGACCAAGGCCGCCAGCGCCATCGTCACCTGGGCCGACAAGGGAATCACCACCGCGATGAACCAGTTCAACGCGGAAGAGAAAGAGTGAGGATGAATGCTGAGTGGTGAATGCTGAATGCTGAACGGACGACGCGCAGGAGCGCGGGACGCCGCACGGCTTCAGTTCATCATTCATCGTTCAGCGTTATTTCAACTAGCGGTCGGCGCGCGTCGCCGATCAAACCCATGCTAGGGAGCATGAACTATGGCAGAGCGTAAGAAGCGTACGGCGACCAAGAGCCTCAAGGCCGAGGCGCAGCCGACGGTCGCGAACAAGTACGAGGCGATGTTCCTCTTCCCCCCGCCCGGCACCACCGACGCCGAGGCCATGCAGGGCACCGCGCGCGGCATCGTTGAGCGGCACGGCGGGCGGGTCCTGCACATCAAGCGCTGGGACGAGCGCAAGCTCTCCTACGAGATCAAGAAGCAGAAGCGCGGCACGTTCATCATCGTCTACTACGAGGGCCCGGGCGCCTCGGTGTCGGCGATCGAGCGCGACGTGAACTTGTCGGAAGAGATCCTGCGCGTGCTGGTCACCACCGCCGACCACCTCTCGCAGAAGGAGATGGAGGCGGTCGAGCCCCAGCCCATCCAGCCGCGCGAGGAGCGCGCCCCCTGGGACAAGCCGGACTTCAACCGCCCGATGCGCGGCGGTGACCGGGGCGGCGACCGCGGCGGTGATCGCGGCGGCGACCGTGACCGTCGCGACGACCGCGGCGGTGATCGCGGCGGCGACCGCGGCCCGCGCCGCGAGGAAACCGCCGGCGCAGCCGCGGGCGCGGGCGGCGACGCCGGTGCCAACAAAGAGTAATCGAGAGCACCCTTTGTTAGGGACATTTTCGGACGGCGGCGATATAATACCGCCGACCGCGAACGGATCCCCCGGCCCGGGCGAGATGATTGAGGCGGGCAATTTCCCGCCTCCCTCGGGCCACCGACGCGGAGCCGGCGACGGCAGCCGTCGCCCTCACACGAAAGGGCCACATTATGGCCTCGTTCAACAAAGTGTTGCTCATGGGCAACCTCACGCGCGACCCGCAGCTCAAATACCTGCCGTCGCAGACCGCCGTCGCCGAGTTCGGCCTCGCCTGCAACCGAAAGTTCCGCACCGCCAACGGTGAGGACCGCGAGGAGGTGACCTTCGTCGACGTCACCGCCTTCGGAAAGCAGGCAGAGGTCATCAACCAGTACTGCCAGAAGGGCAAGGCGCTCTTCATCGAGGGTCGGCTCAAGTACGATACCTGGGACGACAAGAACGGCGGCGGCAAGCGATCGAAGCTGACCGTCGTCATCGAGAATTTCCAGTTCGTCGGCGGGCGAGACGGCGCTGAAGGCGGCGGCGGCGGTGGCGGCTTCAACCGCTCCAACTACGCCGGCGGCGACGACGAGAACGGCGGGGGCGGTGGTGGTGGCGGCGGCAACGGCGGCGGGTACAACCAACGCCCCCAGCAAAACCGCGGCCCCCAACGCCAACCCGCCAACCGCGGCCCCCAAGGCGGCGGCCAGCAGCAACGCCCCGCGCCGGAGCAACCCTTCGGCGACGAACAACAGTTCAAAGAGGACGACATCCCGTTCTAACGAAACGTCATTGATAGCCGGTCATTGGTCATTCGTCCGTGGTCACTCGCAGGGCGCTGTCACGGGAACGGGCGCCGCGATCATGCGATGCGATGCGATGTCACCCCAACACGACGCCGCCCTGGAGTGGGCGCCCGGCGAGCGACCCGTGACGAGTGACCAATGACAAAAGTGAAGTGACCAGTGACAAGTGACTGGTGATTGGTAGCAACTGACAACTGACCAGAGGCCCCCATGGCAACCATCAAGCTCCTCCTGAAAGAATCCATCAAGCACGTCGGGCGCGTCGGCGACATCGTCGAGGTGTCGCCGGGCTACGCCCGCAATTACCTCCTGCCCAAAGACCTGGCCGTCGAGCCGACGCCGAACAACGTCAAGAAGATCGAGGCCCGGCGCAAGGAGATCGAGCGCCTCGAGGCCGAGAAGCGCTCGCAGCAGGCGGAGATCATCAAGAAGCTCGAGGGCGTCGAGGTCATGCTCGAGCGCCGCGCCAACGAGCAGGGCCACCTCTTCGGCTCGGTCAGCGCGACCGACATCGCCAAAGCCCTCCAGGGCCAGGGCTACCAGGTCGAGAGCGAGGACGTTTACCTGCCCGGGAAGCTCGACCGCATCGACAAGTACCAGGTGCGCGTCGCGTTCGCCGACGACCTGGCGGCCGAGGTGAAGGTGTGGGTGAACGCCGATCCGGATTCGAAGGCGGCGATCGACGAGTACAACAAGAACCGCGAGGCGGAGCCCGCCCCGGCGAGTAACTTCGAGCGGTCGGAATAATCGCCCACGCGACGGCCGATCCCGGCTGTTTGTCACCCTAAGTAGCCCGCGCGTCATACAGCGGCGCGCGGGCTATCTTCTGCGCTGCGTTGGTGTCTGCTGTTGAGTTACAGAGGATTCATGCACCACCCGTTCCTGCCCCGCCGCGTCATGTTCGCCGCCGCCGCCGCCGTGTTTCTCCTCGCAGCGGGCATCGTCGCCGCGCAGCTTGCGCCGCCCGCGCCAGCGCCGCCGGCCGCGGGTGCGCCGTCTGCCGCGCCCGCCGATCCGGCCTCCGCCCCCGCGGCGGTCGCGCCAGCGTCCACGGCGCCGGTCCTGGAGCCCAGGGCTGCCGAGGTCCTCCGCAAGGTGAGCGACTACTACAAGACGATGAACACCGCCTCGACCAGCATCGACACGACGATGAAGTTCACCGGCGCCGGCCGGGACGAGGCAATGACCTCCAACACCGCGCTCTCGGTCGAGCGGCCGAACAAGCTGTCGGTGGTGGTGAAGGAGCAGAAGACCGGCGGCGGGACGGCGATCAGCGACGGCAAGAACCTCTCGCTGCTCATCCCGCAGCTCAACCGCTACGCCACTGAGCCCGCGCCGCCGGCGATGGACCAGCTCATCGACAGCCCGGTCGCCATGGTCGCGCAGCACGCCAACATCGTGCTGATCCTGTTCTCCAGCGACCCGTACGCCAAGATCACGCAGGGGCTGAACAGGATGAGCTACGTGGGGCAGGAGGAGATCGACGGGAAGAAGTACGACCGGCTGCGGATGGAGCAGCAGGAGATCGACTTCGACGTCTGGACCGCCGCCGGCGAGCAGCCGCTCATCCGCCGGATCCGCCCCGACCTGACCCGGCAGATCCAGCAGGCGGCCGCGCAGATGCCGCAGTTGAAGGGCGCGAAGATGGAGGCGACGGTGGAGGTGAAGGACTGGTCGGTGAACCAGCCGGCCGCCGCCGACAAGTTCGCGTTCACCGCGCCGCAAACGGCGACGAAGGCGAACACCTTCATGGAAATCTTCCGCCCCGCCGGAGGCATGGGCGCGGCGGGCGGCGCCGACCACCAACACCACCCCGGCGACGGCCACGACCACGGCCCCGCGCCGACCCCGCCCGCGCAGACGCAGCCCACGACTGGCGGCACTGGCGGCACTGGCGCGCCGACGACGCCCGCACCGGCGACGCCGGCCAAATAGCTTCCCACGAAGTGGCTTGCTGATCCCTGACGTGGCATGGGCGCCTCGCCCATGCCTCGCGGCGGCCACCCGCTCCTCCCCTTCCTTCCACCGCCGCGGCAACCGCTCAAGCGAGCCGCCCAAACGAGACAGCAAGACGCCACTCCGCTCTTCTCGCTCCTTCCGCTGCCGCGGTGATCGCATGGGCGAGGCGCCCATGCCACGGCACGCGGCGCCGCGCCACTCGCCGCGCGGCACGCCATAGCGTCCACTCGCTTTCGCCGCTTTGCTGAACAGGATCCGGCGCCATCTTCCGCCGCCCCACATTTTGCATTGAACAAACCTCGCCCTCCACAGCCCCACTGTGGACGACTCGTTCACAACCTGTCCCGCCCTCGTAGACTCGTCTCCCGTCCGCGCCGCCGGCCGTACATTCGACCCGGCGCGCTGGTCGAGCCGATAATTGTTAGGGTACGGTTCGCGTGGCCCGTTGTTGCGGAAGGGAGGCCGGGATGTCGCAGTTGATCGAGGGGACGTCGCTTTCCAGCGCGTTCGACAAGCTCCCGCCCCACGCCATCGAGGCCGAGCGCTGCCTGCTCGCGTCGATGATGCTCGACAAGGAAATGGTCGGGCAGGTCGCCACCATCGTGGACCGCGAGGCGTTCTTCCAGGCGGACCACCAGATCATCTACGACGTGCTGCTCAAGCTCTACGAGCAGAACCGCCCGATCGACGCCATCATCCTGCGCGAGGAGCTGATCAAGCGCCAGTTGCTCGACGAGGTGGGCGGCGTGCAGTACCTGGCGGCGATCCTGTCGTCGGTCCCGTCGGCGGCGCACGGCACGCACTACGCCGGCATCGTCCGCGAGAAAGCGCTGCTGCGCCAGCTCATCTCTGCCAGCAACGAGATCCTCCGCGATGCCTACGCCCCGCACGAGCAGGCCGAGCTCGTGCTGGACAAGGCGGAGAAGCGCATCTTCGAGATCGCCCAGCGCAAGGTCAGCAAGTCGATGACGCACATGGAGGAGGTGCTGCACGAGGTCTTCGAGACGATCGAGAACCGCGGGCAGCGCGGGCTCGAGACCGGCTTCTTCGAGCTCGACGACATGATGAACGGCCTGCAGAACGGGGAGATGATCATCATCGCCGCCCGACCGTCGATGGGGAAAACCGCCTTCGCGATGAACCTGATCGAGCACGTCGCCGCCGACACGCTGATGCCCTGCGCGGTCTTCAGCCTGGAAATGTCCAAGCAGCAGCTCGCCCAGCGCATGCTCTGCTCGCGCGGGCAGATCGACGCCCACAAGCTCCGCAAGGGGTTGCTCCAGGCGCACGAGTACGCGCACCTGGCGAACGTGGTGGGCGAGCTGGCCAAGGCGCCGATCTGGGTGGACGATTCGCCCGGGCTGACGCCGCTCGAGCTGCGCGCCAAGTGCCGGCGCCTCAAGCTCCAGCACGACGTGAAGTGCGTGATGATCGACTACATGCAGCTCATGGACAACCCGGGCCCCGACAGCCGCCAGCAGCAGATCAGCGAGATCTCGCGCGGGATCAAGGCAGTCGCGCGCGAGCTGTCGGTGCCGGTGCTGGCGCTGTCGCAGCTCAACCGCGCCAGCGAGGGCCGCGACGGCCACCGCCCGCGCATGAGCGATTTGCGCGAGTCCGGCTCGATCGAGCAGGACGCGGACGTGATCGCCCTTCTGCACCGCGAGGACTACTATCGAATGAGCGAGCCGGACTTCGTCCCGGACAACATCGCCGAGGTGATCATCGCCAAGCAGCGCAACGGCCCGACCGGCACGGTCAAGCTGACGTTCCTGAACAAGACGACCCGTTTCGAAAACCTGGCGACGGGCGCGGACCCCTTCTGATCGCCCGCCGCCGCCCGCCGCCCCGCGCGCCGTAGGCCGCCCCCTACTGCCCAGATTTCCCGCATCACCATCCGACAATCCCGACCGCGCGACGGCGGGCGAAGGTTGTTACGCTGGGGCCATTCCAGCCGTGGGTGCGGCGTCGGAAGCCGAGGAGGGTGTTTTTCGTGGCCGGTTCGTCAAAGCGATATCGTTCTAGCGCGGCGTGGGACGTCCTGGAACCTCGGCGGCTGCTGGCCGGGACGGGGAGCGGCAGCGTGACCGGGTTCACGCTGATCGACGCCGACTCCGATCGCGCCGTCGCAGCGCACGAGCCGCTCCGCGACGGCGCGGTGATCGATCTCGCGAAGCTCCCCAGCCGGCGGCTCAACATCCGAGCGAACGTTGACGGCCAAGCCGTCGAGAGCGTGCGGTTCGGGCTCGACGCCGACGCCAGCGCACGGATCGAGAACGGCTGGCCGTTCGCGCTGGCGTCGAACAAGGGGCACGACTATTCCGCCTGGACGCCGACCGTCGGGACGCACACCGTTCGCGCCACGCCCTTTGCCGGGGACGGCGCGCACGGTGCTGCGGGCGCGACCGCTTCGGTTCGCTTCACGGTAATCGACAGCTCCAACGCAACCGCGGCGACCGGCGCTCGCCCGGCCGGGCTTTCGGGCAACTTTTCCACGTCGGCCGCCACCGCCCCGCTGCCGCCGGCGGGCGTGGCGACGTGGAAGGTGGGCTCGTCGGGGCTGAAGCTGACGTGGAAGGCGCCGACCGCCGCCGAGGCGGCGAAGATCGCCAAGTACCGCATCACCTACACGCCCGGCACGTGGGTGGCCGGCGGCGGCACGAAGACGATCGACGTGGCCAAGGGCGCGACCGAGGTGACGCTTTCGAAGCTGCTGCCGTTCACGCTCTACTCGATCGACGTGTCGGCGGTTGATTCCACCGGCCGGCGCGGGACGGCGCACGTCAATTCATGGACCGCCGCCACGTCCACGAACAAGCGCTTCCTCTATCTCTTCCGCCTGCCCAAGAACCGGCAGGGGTTCACCAGCCTCAAGCCGCAGATCGAGGTCTTCGACGTCAACGGCGGCCACAAGTGGGTGCGCAACATCGCGCTGCCGAGCGGCATCTACGGCGTGCGCGGCGTCGCCGCCAGCGCCGCCACCGACCGCCTCTACGTCTCGTTCTTCAACACGCCGGCCGACAACTACCAGACCGGCGGGCTGCTCTGCATTGACCTGAACACCGACAAGGTGCTCTGGACGAAGAAGTACGCCGCGTCGGTGGTCCCCTCGCCCGACCGCTTCGCGATCACGCCGGACGGTAAGACCATCTACATGCCGGTCGGCGAGCACGGAACCGACAACTTCTGGGTGATCATCGACGCCGCCAACGGCAACGCGCTCGGGCGGATCAGCCACGTCACCGCGCCGCACAACACGATCGTCAGCGTCGACGGCAAGTACGCCTTCCTTGAGGGGCAGGAAAAGGGGACGCAGCCGGCCGCGTACAAGCACACGGTGGCGGTGGTCGAGACGGCGACGAACAAGGTCGTCAAGCGCGTCGGCCCGTTCAAGGACGTCGTCCGCCCGTTCACGGTCAACGGCAAGGGGACGCTGATCTTCGCGACGATCAACAACCTGATCGGCTTCCAGATCGCCAGCGTGACGACGGGCAAGGTGACGCGCACGGTGACGCCGCCGAACTACGCGCAACCCAGCCCGCCGCCCGGGCGGGTGGTCAGCCACGGCATCGCGCTCACGCCGGACGAGAAGCCGGTGTGGATCGTCGACGGGCTGAAGATCGGCCTGCACGTGTGGGACGTCTCGAAGGTCGCCGCCGGCGGCGGGCCGACCTACCTCGGCTTCATCAAGACCCGCGCAACGGGCAAGAACCTCACCGGCCAGACCGACCCGGCCGCCAGCCAGGACACCAACGGCGTGCCGGCGTGGATCGTGCCGAGCTACGACGGCAAGTACATGTACCCCGAGTCCGGCGAGATCATCGAGGTGGCCACGCGAAAGGTCGTCGGCCAACTCCGCGCCAAGCAAAAAGACGCGGCCGGTAACTGGGTGCTGGCGCCCTACTCGCACAGCCGGTTCATCCTTGAAATCGACTTCGACGGCGGGCAGGCGGTACGGGTGAGTGATCAGTTCGGGATCGGAAGGGTGAGGTGAGGGGAAGCGACGAAGGCACGCAGGCACGACGGCACGGAGGCACGGAGGCACGGAGCGAGTGATTTGGCGCGGCAAGAACGGTGCGCGTTCGGGTGTAGCGTCGGCAGCAGGAGTTGTGTCATCCCGAAGCGTACTCGCGAGGGATCTCGGGATCGTGGGATCGGGAGCGACTGGCCTGCCCGAGATCCTTCGCGAGTACGCTCAGGATGACATTGCGAGTGGCTTGTCCACCAGACGCAATGGCGCAGGCCGCAAATGACCGCTCTTGCTCCCTCTCACCCGCACTCAGGGGCGAGGGCGTCGTGGCCGCCGCCGCACCGGGCCGGCTCACCCCTTTCTCGTCGGGAACGTCACCTCCAACCACACGCAATCCGTCACCGTCTTCAGCACCGGGTTCTTCATCCGCGCCGGCAGCAGGACGGTGTCGCCGCGCTTGAGCGTCGTCGGCTCCTTCACGCCATCGGCGCGGACCTCGGCCTCGCCTTGGAGGATCATCCAGACGACCGGCTGGTCGTACGGCACCGGTTCCTCGACGCCCTGCGTGAAGCGCACCTTCTCGATCGTAAAGTAGTCGCTGGCGCACAGCTTGGTCACAGTGGTGAAGAACCCGGCGACGTGGCTGCGGCGCTCTTCGGGGGCCGGGGCGGCGCCGCCGGCGGCGGCGCTGGAGAAGTCGATGCACTCCAGCGCCTGCTCGACGTGCAGTTGCCGCGGCTTGCCGGTCGACGGCTCCACGCGGTTGAAGTCGTACACGCGATAGGTCGTGTCGCTCGGCGTCTGCACCTCGGCCACCAGGATGCCCGCCCCCAGCGCGTGGACCGTGCCGCTGCGGAGGAAGAAGCACTGCCCCGCGCGCGTCGGGATGGCGGTCAGCATCGCCTCGCAGGTGCCCTGCTCGATGGCGGCCTTGAACGCCTCGCGCGTTGCGCCGGGCTTGAGCCCCTTGTAGATGCGCGAGCCGGGGTCGGATTCGACCACGTACCACGCCTCGGTCTTCAGGTGGGCGCCCGGGTGGCTGGCGGCGTAGGCCTCGTCGGGGTGCACCTGCACCGACAGGTCTTCCTTCGCATCCAGGAACTTGATCAGGATCGGGAACTGCCCGTGCGAGCCGACCGTGTCGACGTTGCCGAGCAGGTCGTCGCCAAATTGCTCGACGAGCTGGTGCAGCGTCCGCCCCGCCAGCGGGCCGTTGGCGACGGCGGCGCTGGTCCAGTTCCCCGAATCGTCACACACGCCCGGCGGGAAGTCGTAGATCTCCCAGCTCTCGCCGATGGGCTTTCCGGCCGGCAGCTCCTTCTTCAGCACCGTCTCGAGCTTCCGCCCGCCCCAGATCTTCTCGACGTACCGCGGCTTGAACTTCAGTGGGTAGAGCATGGGGTTGTCAATGGTCTTTTGTCACGGGCGACTCGTCAGGGATCAGACGCGCGGATACCTTACGCGCGGCCAATCGGAGGGACAACCACGCTCCTCCCCTGACCCCTGACCCGTGAGCCATGACAAACGCTGACATCAAACACTTCGTCATCGACACCAACGTGCTGCTGCACAACCCCAACGCGCTCTTCTTGTTCGCGGAGCACGAGGTGCTGATCCCGTTCGACGTGCTCGAGGAGCTGGACAAGTTCAAGGGCGGCACCGACGACCTCGGGCGCAACGCCCGCACCGCCATCCGCCACCTCGACCGCCTGCGCGCCGCCGGCAACCTGGCGGAGGGCGTCTCAATCCCGCAGACCGGCGGGCGCGTGCGCGTGGTCCTGGAGGAAGACCAGCAGCTCTGCCCCGGACTGACGGCCAACACCCCGGACAACCGCATCATCTGCTGCGCCAAGATGCTGGCGGACCAGGGCAAGCGGGTGGTCTTCGTCTCCAAGGACATCAACGCGCGCATCAAGAGCGACGCGCTCGGGCTGGTGGCCGAGGACTTCGAGGCGCAGAAGGTTGACTTCGAGAAGCTCTACACCGGCTACACCGAGCTGTCCGTGCCGTCGGCCGCGATCGACCAGTTGTTCCAGAAGAAGGAGGTCCGCCTGCCGGGCGTCGAGCTGCTGGCCAACGAGTTCGCGCTGCTGAAGGACGAGCGCGACGAGGACCACACCGCCATCGCCCGCGCCCGCGGCGCCGGTGAGGCGCAGGTAATCGTGCCGGTGCGGCCGCGGCGCGGGCCGGTGTTCGGCATCATGCCGCGCAACCTCCAGCAGACGATGGCGCTGGACTTGCTGCTGGACGACAGCATCAAGCTCGTCTCCCTGATCGGCAACGCCGGCACCGGCAAAACGCTGCTGGCGATCGCCGCCGGGCTGGTCAAGGTGCTCAACGAGAACGTCTACTCCAAGCTGCTGTGCGCCCGCCCGATCATGCCGCTGGGGCGCGACATCGGCTACCTGCCCGGCGGAAAGGACGAGAAGCTCACCGCCTGGATGCAGCCGATCTTCGACAACATGGCCTACCTGCTCTCCAACCGGCTCAGCGGCGCCGCCGCCGGCGAGGGGTCCGCCAAGGCGCACGCGGCCACACCGTCAAGCGTCGAGCAGCGCATCACGCAACTGATCGAGAACGGGCAGGTCGTGCTCGAGCCGCTCACCTACATCCGCGGGCGGAGCATCCCGAATCAGTACATGATCGTCGACGAGGCCCAGAACCTCACGCCGCACGAGGTGAAGACCATCGCCAGCCGCGTCGGCGAGGGGACCAAGCTGGTCCTCACCGGCGACGCTACGCAGATCGACAACCCCTACCTCGACAGCAGCAGCAACGGCCTCTCGTACCTGGTCGAGCGCCTCAAGGGCAAGCACCTCGTCGGCCACATCACCCTCGCCAAGAGCGAGCGCAGCGACCTGGCCAGCCTGGTAACGGCAGAGCTGTGACCGCGCCAGAACCGCCCGCCCAAGAAAACCTACTCCCACTCGATTGTTGCCGGCGGTTTGGAGCTGATGTCGTAGACGACGCGGTTCACGCCGCGCACCTCATTGATGATGCGGTTGCTCATCGTGGCCAGCAGGTCGAACGGGAGCCTCGCCCAGTCGGCGGTCATGAAGTCTTTGCTCTCGACGGCGCGGATGGCGATGACGCTGTCGTAGCTTCGGGCGTCGCCCATCACGCCGACGGTGCCGATCGGGAGCAGCACGGCGAAGACCTGCGCGGTCTTTCGATACAGGTTGGCGGCGATCAGCTCTTCCAGCACGATCTCGTCGGCGTCGCGCAGGACGCGCAGGCGCTCGGCGGTGATGTCGCCGATCACGCGGACCGCCAACCCGGGCCCGGGGAACGGGTGGCGCCAGACGAGCGTGTCGGGCAGCCCCAGCACCTCGCCGACCTGCCTCACCTCGTCCTTGAACAGCTCGCGCAGCGGCTCGACCAGCTCGAAGCCGAGCTGCTCCGGCAGGCCACCCACGTTGTGGTGGAGCTTGATGTTGGCGGCGGTGCCGGCGTAGCCGTGGCCGGATTCGATCACGTCGGGGTAGAGCGTCCCCTGCGCCAAGTACTTCGCATCCTCGATGCTCTCCGCCTCGCGCTTGAAGCTGTCGATGAACGCCTTGCCGATGATCTTACGCTTCTGCTGCGGGTCGGTGACGCCCTTGAGCGCCGACAGGAACTGCTCGCTGGCATCGTGCACGCGCAGGTCGATCTTGAAGTGGTCGCGGAAGGTGGACTCCACCACCTGGCGCTCGCCCTTGCGCAGCAGGCCGTTGTCGACAAAGATGCAGGCGAGCTGCTCGCCGATCGCCTTGTGCAGCAGCGCGGCGGTAACGCTGGAATCAACGCCGCCCGACAGGCCGCAGATTACCTTGCCGCCGCCGACCTGCCTGCGGATGGTGGCGACGGTCTGCTCGACGAAGTTGCCCATCGTCCACGAGCCCGACGCGCGGCAGATCTCGTAGAGGAAGTTCTGGAACAGTTGCTCGCCGCGCGGGGTGTGGGTGACCTCCGGGTGGAACTGCACGCCGTAGAACGGGCGCGAGCGGTGCGCGACGGCGGCGAGCGGGCAGGTGGGCGTGGCGGCGAGCGGAAGGAAGTCCGCGCCGAGGGAATCGACCTGGTCGCCGTGGCTCATCCAGACGGTGGTCTCCTGCGGCACGCCGTTGAGCAGCGCGTGGTGCGACTGCGGCACACCGACCGCCGGCGCGATGTGGAGCTTGGCCCGGCCGTACTCGCGCGACTTGGCGGCCGACACGTTGCCGCCAAGGCTGTGGGCCATGATCTGGAGCCCGTAGCAGATCCCCAGCACCGGCACGCCGAGGTCGAAGATCCGCGGGTCGCACCGAGGTGCGTTGGGCTCGTACACGCTGTTCGGTCCGCCGGAGAGGATGATCCCCTTGGGGTTGAGCTTGCGCAGTTGCTCGAGGGAGATGTCGGGGCGAACCAGCTCGCTGTAGACGCCCTTCTCGCGCACGCGGCGGGCGATGAGCTGGGCGTACTGCGACCCGAAATCCAGGATCGGGATGACTTCGTCGTGGACCATTCTCAAGGATTACACGAATGGTAGGCTCATTGCAAAAGCGCGGCGCGGGCGGCGCGGGGCATGGAACGCGGCGCGATTGTGGAGACACTATTCGTCGGTATGGGTGACGACGCGGTGCTGGTGATCGGATCAACCGGGGCGGCGGGCGGCGAGGTGGTGCGCCAGCTCGTGGCGCGCGGCGTGCGCGTGCGGGCGGCGGCGCGCCGGCCGGCGGAGGCGCGCGAAAAGCTGCCGGCGGCGGCGGAAGCGGTGGAGTTCGATTTCGACCGCCCGTCAACGTGGGCGGCGGCACTGGACGGCGTCCGCCGCGCGTTCCTCATCTCCCCCGCCGACGACGCCCGCGCGGATGCGGCGTCGAACCCACTGCTCGACGTGATGAAGAGCCGCGGCGTGCACCGGGTGGTCAACCTCACCGCGATGGGCGCGGACGATCGGCCAGAGATGGCACTGCGCAAGATCGAGCTGCACCTGGAGCACTCGGGGATGGAGTTCACGCACCTCCGGCCGAACTGGTTCATGCAGGTGTTCTGCGGCGGCCCGCTGCGCGCGGGGATCTGCGCGCGCGGCGTCGTTGCGGCGCCGGCGGGCGCGGCGCGGATCTCGTTCGTGGATGCCAGCGACGTCGCCGCCGTCGCCGCCGCCGCGCTTTGCGACGACGGTCACGCTGGAAAGGCGTACACGCTGACCGGCGGCGAGGCGCTGGATCACGAGCAGGTCGCGACCGCAATTGCCGCAGCGACCGGAAGGCCTACGCGTTACGTCGCCTTGGATGACAGCGCCGCCCGCGCCGCGATTGAGCAGGCGGGGCTGGGCGCGGAACGGGCGGACCGGGTGCTCTTGCTCTACCGCATGGTCCGCGCGGGGTTCTGCGCGCGGGTATCGCCGGACGTCGAGGCGGTCCTGCACCGCCCGCCAACACCGTTCGCAGCGTTCGCGCGCGATCACGTCACGTGCTGGCGGTGACGAGCCCGCGCCGGCGTCCGCGCGTTACGGCATCGCCCGCTCGACCCCGTGCTGCCCCGCCCGCGGGCGAGACAGGGCGAGTGCCGCCAGCAGGGTTGCCGACAGCAGCGCCCACGCGCCGCTCGCCGTTGCGACCCAGGTCGGTCTGATCACCCAGATGCGGTCGAAGATGCGGTCGGACGAGCGCGCGAACTCGTCGGAACTCATGATGAACATCAATGCGAACAGCACGCCCGCGCCCAGCAGCAGGCGGGTGAACACCTCCCACGCGCGGCTGCGCATCAGCAGCCCGAGGCCGGCGAACAGGTGGGCGACGTAGAACCAGATCAGCCAACCGTCGTTGTACCACCAGGTGTAGGCGTCCCACATCTCCAGCGACGCCCAGACGAACGGGGAGACGAGGGCGACGCCGCCGGTGAGGATCAGGGTGAAGGTGGCGACGGTTCGGACGCGGCGAAAGCGCGATCCACGGGCGACCGCGTCTAGGGGATCCTCTTGGGCATGCGCGAGAGGTGCGGAGGATGCGGTTTGAGATTCCTGGTGCTGAATCGCACCCGTCCTCGTACCGAGCCCCGCGCGACCGGCGTCACCCCAGCGCCGGCGCGTGTCAATCGCGTCGCGCGTCAGGCTCGCGACCAGCGCTGCCACCAGGGCCGCCAGCAGCCATAGCCGCGGCGACGCCACCACGCCCCACCGCGATTCGACGCCGACGTGCTCGAAAACGTGCGCCTGCCCCGCCGTCGCATCCACGGCGGCGATGAAGCGCGCGTCGGCGGAGATGATCGTTTTCCACGCGGCCGTGTGCCAACTCGTGGCGACGCGGGTGGCCGGCGCGCGCAGGTTGGCCACGTGCCGGCCGGTGGTTACGTCGACGACGGCCGCGTAGAACGGGAACGCGCGCGTGGCGAGCAGGCGCTTGCCGTCGGGGAAGAATTGCACCTCGCCCCGTAACGCGTCGGGAAGACCGGGGCGCACCTTGGCATCCGGGCCGGCCGCGCGGTCGATCCAGCCGGCGAGGTAGAACGTCACGCCCGCGCAGATCCAGCGCCCGTCGGGCGTCACCGCCACCCGGCCGTCCGGCCTACCACCGACGCGCCAGCTTCGCAGCAGCGCGCCCGTCTCCACATCGTGCTCGCGCACCTCCAGGTCAGCGGAGGACGCGGACGTCTGAACCGCGACCAGCCGCTTCCCGCCATCGACAAATGCCGTTGGCGTCGGATCGGTCCAGCCGATCGGCCCTTCGAGCGTCGGCCGCAGCGTCTCGGCGTTCCCGATCCACATCCTCGCACCGTCCAACAGCAGCACGTGCCGCCCGTCGGGCGAGTACGACAGACGCGGCCTGACGAGGGAGCGGTTCCCGCTCGTCGGTTGACTGGCGATCAGGCGGCCGTTCGGGCCGGTGAGATCCCAGATCATCAGCGTGGCCTGCCCATCGAGCATGAACAGCCGAGAGCCGTCGGGCGACAATGCGGCCGCAGTCAGCCCGCCGGACTCGTTCCCCAGGTAGCTGTCGGTTCCCCCTGCGAGCTTGGCCAGCCGTTGGCCGGTGCGGCCGTCCCACAGGAAGCTTTCCCCGCGCGTCGTCTGGGTGATCAGGCGCGAGCCGTCACCCGATGCGGCGAGATGCTCGATGTCGCCGGTGCGCGGGCCGATCGACAAGAGCGTCTCGTCCGTCCAGGGGCGCCAGAGCCGGAGCTGGCGGTTTTCGTCAACGGCGAGGACGGCATCGGCGGCCGGCACGTGGAGCATCCAATCGTTGAAGGACGCGTTCGGGCCGCTGCGCCAGATGTTGTGGGTGCGCACCAGTCGCCACGCCTGCGGATGGTAAGACAACCACCACGCCGCGGCGCAGCAGAGCAGCAGCAGCAGGCCCGTGGGCCAGGACGGGCGCGGCGCCCACGGGCCCCACTCCCAGATCGTCACGAGCAGCGCGAGCGTGCGGCCCCGCCGCCGGGGGCGCGGGCCAGCGTACTCCAGCAGCGCGGGTTGCGCGCCGGTGGTTGATTCAGGCTCGTCGTCGCTGTCGCGATGCACGATCGTGGTCCCCGCGTCAGTCCCCCCGCGTCAGTCCCCCCGCGTCGGTCCCCCCGCGCCTGCCTGGGCGCTACGCGGGGAGAAGCCGGGCCAGCTTCTCCGCGTAATAGGTGATGATCAGGTCAGCGCCCGCACGCTTGATGGCCGTCAGCGCTTCCAGCACTGCGCGGTCGTGGTCCAGCCACCCGTTGCGCGCGGCCGCCTCGATCATGCTGTACTCGCCGCTCACCTGGTACGCCACGACCGGCACGTGGACCGCCCGGCGGACGGCACTGATCACGTCGAGGTACGCGCCCGCCGGCTTGACCATCACCATGTCGGCGCCCTGGTCGAGGTCAAGTTGCACCTCGTGCAGCGCTTCCTCGACGCCGCGGGCGGGGTCCATCTGGTAGCCGCGGCGGTCGCCGAACTCTGGGGCGCTGTCGGCGGCGTCGCGGAAGGGGCCGTAGAAGGCGCTGGCGTACTTCACCGCGTACGACAGGATGGAAACGTCGGCGAAGCCCCCGCCGTCGAGCCCCGCGCGCAGCGCGGCGACAGTGCCGTCCATCATGCCGCTGGGGGCAATGATGCCGGCCCCGGCGCGCGCGTGGTTCAGCGCCTGCGCGATGAGCCGGGAGACCGTCGGGTCGTTCTGCACGGTGCTCTTGTCGTCGCACAGGGGACCGCAGTGGCCGTGGCTGGTGTACTCGCAGAAGCAGAGGTCCGTGATGCCGATCATCGGGAGCTTGCGCTCGCTAACGCTTCGCAGCAGCCGGCAGACGACGTTGTCCGGGTCCAGTGCCGGCGAGCCGAGCGCGTCCTTCTTCTGCCGCTCGATCACGCCAAAGACGAGGTACGATCGGAACCCCTCGGCGGCGCGGGCGGCGAGCCAGTCGGTGCAGACGTCCACCGACATCTGCGCCACGCCCGGCATGGAGGCGACGTCGCGCCGCTCTCCTTTGCCGTCGCGCACGAAGACCGGCACGATGACGTCGCTGCGGCGGAGGGAGACGCGCTGGAGCATCGAGCGCAGGTGCGCGTTCAGCCGCAACCGCCGCGGGCGAACGGGAAGGTCGAGCGGGTCGGACATGCGGCGGATTATACGTCCCGGGCGACGGGCGGCACTACCGCGCCGCGCCGCCGGTGCGGCAGATGGGCGGGCGGTAGGCGGCCTGCTGCACCAGCGCTCCGCCGGCGCGGCGAACGCAGGTGCGCCCCGCGGGCGTCAGCCGGGGAAGAGGAACCGCAGCACCTGGTCGAAGCGCGCAGCCCACGCTGACTCGTGGTGCCTTGCCCCCTGGACCACGCGAAGCTGGTACGCCTCCCCTTCCGCCAGGCCGGCCGACTTCATGATGCTTTCGAGGGCGCGGACGCCGGCGACGTAGCGCGACGCGTCGGCGGGGTCGCCCTCGGCGGTGCCGGTGTCGATCCAGAGGCGGCAATTCTTCATCCAGTCGTGCTCGCGCCGCAGCCGCTCGAGCAGCTCGCCACCGTTCCAGTGCAGGGCCGGCGACAGGGCGGCGCACTTGCCGAACAAATCCGGGCGGGCGCGGCAGATTTCCAGTGAGATCGTCGCCCCCAGTGACGACCCGCCGACGGCGCAGCTCTCTCGCCCCGGCTTCGTGCGGTAGGTGGCGTCGATGAACGGCTTCACCTCCTCGCTGACGAACTGCACGTAGGCTTGTCCGCGCCCGCCGGCGTTTCGGTTGGAATCGCGCGTCCAGGTGTACTCGTCCATCCGCGCCGGCGTGTTGGCAATGCCGACCATGATGACCGGCTCGATCGTCCCGTCGGCCATGAGCCGCTCGGCCGTCTCGTCGGCGCGCCATTCGCCGGCGAAGCTGGTGGCGTCGTCGAAGACGTTCTGCCCGTCGTGAAGGTAGAGCACCGGGTAGCGGCGGTCGGGCTGCTGCGCGTAGCCCGGCGGCAGGTACACGTAGAGGGCCCGCGCGTTGCCGAGTTGCCGGGAGCGGAAGGCGTCATGGACGCGGATGTCGCCGGTGCGGGTGGACTGCTTCTGCGTCGCAGGCTTCGTCGCCGGCGCGGGGGTTCCTGCGCCCGCGCCCGCACCGCCCGCACCGCCCGCACCGCCCGCACCGAGGTGGTCGGCCCACGCCTTGACCTCGACCTCGACCGTGGCGTCGCGCGTCGGCGTGAAGGTGCGGTTGGCGATCTCGCTGCCGTCGGCGTTTTTTTCGACCGTCTCCCACGACCCGCGGGTCACCTTGTACTCCGCCTCGCGGTCGGCGGGGAGGGTGACGACGGCGGAGTAAGTGCCGTCGGCCTCGCTGCGCGCGAGCGCCACCCCGTCCGCCTTCCAGTCCCCCAGCGCGGCGGTGGCACCCGCGAGGTAGAGCTTCGCGTCGGCGGGCGTCCCGGCAGGCGCCCTCACCCGGAACGTCACCTTCACGTCGGCCGCCAGGCAGGCGCTGGAGATCACGAGGCAGGCCACCGCGCCCAGGACGCGCGAAAGGGGGGTGATGCGCATGCGGGCGACGCTATCCTGTCGCGCTCGGCAAGGTCAAAGGAATTCCGCGCCACCCGGACCGAAACGTCCCGGCGCGGCGCGTCGACGCCGCGACGGACCCCCCACTACACTCCGCCCGACTTGCGCGCTGCCGTTGATGACATCTCCTCCCCCGCCGCGGCCGCCGCGGCCGCCGCGCGCCGCCGGCGCGACGCGGAGGTGGGACTGGCGTACGGGTTGGCGGCGTACGTGCTGTGGGGGCTGATCCCGGCGTACTTCAAGCTGATCGCGCACGTCTCGCCGCTGCTGGTGCTGGCGCACCGCGTGGTCTGGTCGTTCCTCTTCCTGGCGCTGCTGGTCGCGCTGCTGGGCAAGTGGCGGGACGTGGCGGCGACGCTGCGACGGGGGCGAACGGTACTTCTGCTCTCGCTGTCGACCGTGCTGCTGGCGTGCAACTGGGGCGCGTTCATCTACGCCGTCTCCACCGGACGGGTGATCCAGTCGAGCCTGGGGTACTTCATGGTCCCGCTGGTCAGCGTCGCGCTGGGAGTCGGGGCGCTGGGCGAGCGACTGCGGCGATGGCAGGTCGCCGGCCTGCTGGCGGCGGTGGCGGGCGTGGCGGTGCTGACGGCGGCCCGCGGGCGGCTCCCGTGGATCGCGCTCGCGCTGGCGTTCTCCTGGGGCGGGTACGGCCTGGTGCGAAAAATCGCCCACGTGACGCCGCTGGTCGGCGTATTCGTCGAGACGATCCTGCTGCTGCCGCTCGCCCTGCTCTACCTGGCCGTCACGCCCGCGCGGCGCGCCGCGTCGGCCGAGCCGCTGGCGCGATCGGATTATGCGCTGCTCCTGCTGGCGGGCGTGGTAACGGCCGTCCCGCTGCTGTGGTTCACCGCCGCCGCCAAGCGGCTGCGCCTCTCCACGCTCGGCTTCCTCCAGTACGTGACGCCGACCGGGCAACTGCTGCTGGCCATCTTCGCCTACGGGGAAGCCTTCGGGCGGGCGAACTTCGTCGGCTTCGCGCTGATCTGGCTCGCCTTGATCGTCTACTCGCTCGACTCCTGGCGGGCGCACGCGGGCGCGGATGACGCGGCGCGGGGGTGAGCGGCCGAGGGGGCGACAAATCCTACTCGCCGTCTCCCCTCAGCCAGAGCCGTCTCATCCCTTCCCCGGCTCCTCGAATACCCGGTGCCGCGGGCGCGAGCGGAGGATCTCGGCGCGGCCCCACGCGACCGCCTGTTTGAAGGCGTCGCTCTTGAGGAACGCTTCGTACGCTTCCCTGCTTTCCCACTGGGAGAGGATGACGTAGCTGCCGAGGGAGGCGACGTCCTCGTAGAGGTGGGAGTCAACGTGCCCCGGGAGGGTCTTGAGGAGGTCGAGGACGCCGAGGAAGCCCCTCTCGAATTCCTCTTCCTTGCCCGGGCGGACCTCGTAGTGCATTCCGATGGTGGTCATGGGATTGTCAGTGTGTCGTGTCGCCGCCGGTTTTCGTCGCCGGCGCGCGCCAGTCGTGACCGCTGGCGCCCGGCGGACAAGGGTACCGTGGCGCCTCACCGACGGCGAGGGCGCGCTCGGCCGGCGGGGGCGGTTGGAAGTCTACCAATTCGCGCAAGCGACTGAACGGAACGTGCCCGCGCTCGCTCGCCTTGGAGCCTGGCGAAAAGCGCCGCTCGGCCGGCCATCACCCGCTCCTGCGCCCGAGGTAGTCGCCGGGTCAGTGATGATCGTTTCAGCCGTCGCGGGCGCGGGTGGAGGCTCAGGAAAAACAGAGTCTTTGGTTAAGACTTCAAAGTTTGCAGGTCGCGTATTCCGTTCGCCCCCGCGGGTGGCTAATATCCGCCGCATCCGCGCCCATGAGGGAGTGTTTTTCGACGCTCGCGCGGAGCGCGAAGGGACGACCGAACGACCATGAAAACCCCGCTGCGCCAGCTCTACCTCCGCCGGCTGCTGGCCCGCGCGCTCCAGTACAAGTGGCTCCTGGCGATCTCCGTGTGCGCGGGGGCGGTGAACCTGGGGCTCACGTTCGTCTTCCCCTGGCTGATCGGCGCCGCCATCGACAAGGTGATCGCCCCCGACTGGGTCCGCCGCGGCATGCCCTCGCCGCCGACGTACGAGGAGCGAATGAGCTGGCTGTGGATGCTCATCGCCATGGGGGCGGGCACCGCGGTGATGTTCGGCGTGATCACCTACACGCGCGGGCACTACACGGTCAAGCTCGGCAACCGCATCATCGCCGACCTCCGCCGCGACCTGTTCGATCACCTCCAGCGGCTCAGCCTGCACTTCTACTCCAAGGAGAACACCGGCAGCATCGTCGCCCGGTTGATCAACGACATCCAGGAGGCGGGCAACCTGATCAACGGCGGCGTGCTGCTGGTGGTGATGGACCTGGCGCAGACGGTCGTCGGGCTGTTCCTGCTGTTCGACATCAGTTGGAAGCTGACCCTTGCCTGCATCACGATCTTGCCGCTCTACGTGATCACCTTCAAGCTGTTCAACCACCGCGTGCGGGTCGCCGCCGACCGCGTGCAGAGCCAGATCAGCCGGATGAGCGGCACGCTCCAGGAGCGGCTGAGCGGGATCGCGCTGGTCAAGACCAACGACGGGGAGGACCGCGAGCGCCGCCACTTCGCCGACCAGACCGAGGAGCACTTTGGTCGGGTCGTCCAACAGAGCAGCGTCGCCCACTTTGCCGGCGCCATCTCCGAGACACTGATCCACACCGGCACCGTGATCGTGGTCGGTTACGGCTCCTACTTGGCGCTGGTGCGCGACGGCGGGATGAGCGCGGGGGACATGACGCGGTTCCTGGGGTTCCTCGGCGTGATGTACGGCCCGGTCCGTCGGCTGGCGGAACTGAACATCATGTACCAGAACAGCATGGTCTCGCTAGACCGCGTCTTCCGCGTGTTAGACATCACACCGAAGATCGTCGACAAGCGCCGCGCCGTCACCCATCGTCCCGAGGCCGGCGAGGTGATCTTCGAGGACGTGCACTTCTGTTACCACGATGACAGCGAGGAGTCGCGCGTGACCCTCAACGCCGACGCCCACGGCGCCAGCGTCGCGATATCCACCGGCGCCCGCAACGGCAATGGTGGTGGTGGCGGCGGCGGTGGCGGCGACGTTGACGGTGTCGCCGCCGCGCTCGCCCGCCCGCGGGCGCCGGTCGCGCACAAGTGGGTGCTGGACGGGCTGTGCTGCCGCGTCGCCGCCGGTGAGCGGGTGGCGCTGGTGGGGCCGTCCGGGTCGGGCAAGACGACGCTCGTGTCGCTGCTGCCCCGGCTTTACGACGTGGGCGAGGGGCGCATCCTAATCGACGGCGTCGACGTCCGCGACTACCGCCTGAGCATGTTGCGCCAGGCGATCGCCGTCGTGCAGCAGGAGTCGATGGTCTTCAGCGGGACCATCCGCGACAACCTCAAGTACGGCCGGCCCGCGGCCAACGAGGAAGAGGTGATCGAGGCCGCCAAGGCCGCCAACGCCCACGGCTTCATCACCGCGCTGCCCGACGGCTACGACACCCGCCTGGGTGAAAACGGCATCAACCTTTCCGGCGGCCAGCGGCAGCGGCTTTCCATCGCCCGCGCGCTGCTAAAGGACCCGCGCATCCTGATTCTCGACGAGGCCACCAGCGCGCTGGATACCGAGAGCGAGGCGATGGTGCAGGCGGCCCTGGAGCGACTGATGCGCGGGCGGACCTGCTTCATCATCGCCCACCGCCTGAGCACCGTGCGCGGCGCCGACCGCATCCTGGTGGTCGACAAGGGGCGGATCGTCGAGTCCGGGACCCACGACGAGCTCCTCACCCTCGACGGCACCTACGCGCGCCTCGTGCGCCACCAGTTCCCCACGTCACACCTGCCCGTCGCGACGGTCGGAATGGCCGAAGTTACGGGCCTGCGCTTCTAACGATGCGAAGCGGGGTGTAGCGCGCAGGCGCTGCCGTCGTTACCACATGATGGTCCCGCGGGCCCGCGCAAGAACGCCACGAGTTAGTAGAGGTTTTTCTCTTCATTCGTGAAGATTCGTGAAATTCGTGGACGGAGATCCTTCGGACGACGCTGGCCGCCGCCTACGCCGCGACAGGCACCTGGCTCGGCGCGGGCGGCGTCGGCTGCGTCATCTTGAAGGAATCGATCGGCGTGACGAGGTCGTCCGCCACCTCGTCCATGTGCACGAGGAACTTCTCGAGCTTGGCGGCGCCGAAGGAGGTCGTCAGCGCCACGTCGGTGGCGTCGCGCCCGCGCGCCATGAGCACGCGGCCGATGCGCGGCGTGTTGTGGCGGGCGTCGAGCGTCCACCAGCGTCCGCCGAGGTAGACCTCCATCCACGCGCTGAAGTCCATCGGCAGCCCGTCCGCCGGCACGCCGATGTCCCCGAGGTAGCCGGTCGCGTAGCGGGCTGGGATGTTCAGCGCGCGCATCAGCGTGATCGCCAGGTGCTGGAAGTCGCGGCAGACGCCCTTGCGCTCGTACCACACGTCGTAGGCGGTCTTGTTCACGCGTGCGAACTTGTAGCCGAACGTGACGTTCCGGTGCACCCAGTCCATCACCGCCTGCACGCGCTCCCACGTCGCCGGCGTCTTGCCGAACAGGTCCCACGCGACCGCCCCCAGCCGATCCACCTCGCAGTAGCGGCTGCCGAGCAGGTAGGGCATGACGTCGTCGGGCAGCTCCTCGATGCGGTGCAGGTGCTGGCCGTCGATGCGCGGCTCGTGCGTGCCGGGATCCCACGCGACGTTGTCATAGGTGATGCGCAGCTTGCCCGGCTGCCCGATCAGCCGCGCGCAGCAATTGCCGAAGGCGTCGGTGAACGTGCCGACCGGCAGTTCCGGGTCGGTCCGCAGCACCTCCGGCCGCTGGAGGACGTGCGCCTGCTCCGGGTGCGCGTGGAGCATCAGCAGCATCGGCGTCACCGTCGTCAGTTCAAACTGGAATTCGTATCCGATGCGAAGGAACATCGCTCTCACCCACCGCGCTCGCGTGACTGGCTTACCCACAGCCCGCGGCCGTGACGCCGCGGGCTCCCAACGCCCCTCTTATCGGCAGCTTTCGCCCGCCCCTGTGACTCGACCTTTCCCGATGCGTCTTTGTCACCCCGCCGGGCGGGAAAGCCGATAATGATTCGGATAGCATGCCTGCCAACGCGGCTCGCCGCCGGTGAATTTCCCGTGCGCCGCTCCCGTTACCCGTCCCCGCGCCGCGGGTGACCCGCGACAAACGACTACTGACGACCACGCATGACCTACTGCCTCGGCATCATCACCAAGCACGGCCTGATCATGGCCTCGGACTCGCGCAGCAACGCGGGGTACGACCAAGTCAACGTCGTGAAGAAGATGCACACGTTCGTCGTCCCCGGCGAGCGAGTGTTCGTCATCCTGGCCAGCGGCAGCCTGTCGCTGACGCAGTCGATCATGACCCTGCTGCGGCGCGACTTCGACGCCGGCAAGGGGCTTGCCGTCGCGCCGTCGATGTACGACGCGACGCGCGTGGTCGGGCAGCAGGTGCGCAAGGTCTCGGACCTCGACCGGGAGGCGCTGGAGCGCGACGAGTACCGCTTCAACGTCCACATGCTGGTCGGCGGGCAGGTGAAGGGGCAGCCGCCGGAGCTGTACATGGTCTACCCGCAGGGGAACCCGCTGGCGGCGACGGCGGAGTCGCCGTTCCTCCAGATCGGCGAGACCAAGTACGGCCGGCCGATCCTCGACCGCGGCATCCGCTTTGACCGAACCACGCTGGAAGAGGCGGCGAAGTATGCGCTGCTGTCGCTGGACTCGACGATGAAGTCGAACGTGACGGTCGGCCCGCCGATCGACCTGCTGGCCTACCCGGTGGACGAGCTGGCGGTGACGCGGCAGCGGCGCTTCGCCGCCGACGATCCCGACCTGATGAAGATCCGAGGGCGCTGGGAGCAGGCGCTGCGGCAGGCGATCCTGCGACTGCCGGAGCTGCGCTTCCGCCCGCGCGGCGCCAAGTCGCCGGCCGCGCCGCAGGAGGAAACAATCGAGGTGGTCGAGCCCCCGCCGCAGTCGGTGGCGGAGGTGACGGCCGAGGCGCAACAGCAGCTCACCGCCCCGCCGCTGACGCCGACGACGCCGCCGCCGCAGGCGAAGGGCGCTAGGTCACAGCCGCCGGATTAGCACCGAAGGCCGCCGCGCCCGCCGCCGAGTGCATCACAGGATCCCGCTCAGGTACGCCCGCACTTCCAGCAGCGACTCGTACACGCCCTGCGCCTTGCCGCGCACCTCTTCGCACGGCTGCTTGAGGTCCGGGACCATGCAGACGGTCATGCCGGCCGCGTGGGCGCCGGCGACGCCGGCCTCGGAATCCTCCAGCACGATGCACGCCCGAGGGTCGGCGGGAATGGTGCTGGCCGCGAGCAGGAAGATATCCGGCGCCGGCTTCCCGCGCTGCACCTGGTCGCCGGTGGTCACCGACGCGAAGCGGCCCAGCAGGCCGGCTCGCTCCAGCTTCGGGATGGCGCGCGAGCGGCGCGTTGACGTCGCCACCACCTTCGGCACGCCGCGCGACTCGATGAAATCCAACAGCTCGATCAGCCCGCGCTTGATCGGCGGCGGGGTCTGCCCGAAACAGACCTCGTAGTGGTGGGCCGACCGCTCGCTGAACCGCTTGAGCAGCGCTTCGTCGCCCCAGCGCCGCCGCAGGATCTCGGTGGTGTCCTGCGAGGTGCGGCCCAGCAGTTGCTCGTGCAGTTCCTCCTCGAACACCACGCCGCAGTCGGCGGCGGCGCGGTTGAAGACTTCCTTGTACACCCGCTCGCTGTCGAGCATCAGGCCGTCCATGTCAAAGATCACCGCGGAGCACTTCATGCCGCCGAATCCTTCCCGCGTGGCGAAACCTGGAGCCAAAGGGATCAGATCCGGCCGAGCAGTTCACCGACGTACTCGCGCACGCCGGCGGGACCGCGCCGCAGCGCGGTCGCGTTGCCGTGACGGGCGAAGAAGCCGGTTGCCTTCGCAGTGTCGAACTGGTTCTTCGGCCCCGCGCCCTTGCGGTCGATGATCTCGGCGGACGATCCGCTCAGCTCCTTCGCGAACTCCGCCGCCGCCTGCCAGTAGAGGTAGCCGTCGACGAGGTTGTAAAACTGCCCGGCCACGCCCTCGTCCCCCACCGCCAGCGCCAGCGCGTCGGCGACGTCCTGCACGTGGGTGATCTTGCCGCCCTGCGCGGTCTCGATCCGGCCGCCCTGCTTGGCGCTTCGGACTAGGTCAAGCCACTGCGAGCGCTCGAGGTTCGGATCGATGCCGTAGACCGCCGCCGGGCGCCAACTGCTGGTGTTCAAGCCGAACGTCTGGTGATACGCCACCAGGTGCGGCTCGACGGCCGCCTTGTACGCGCCGTAGATCGAGCCGGGCCAGGTGGCGATCTCCTCGGTGATCCGCCCGTGGGCCGACGGCGGGATGACGTGATGGACGGCGACGGAACTGACGAACAAAAACTGCCGGGCGCCCGCCTGCCGCGCGGCGTCCAGCAGGTCCAGCGACGCGCGCACGTTGCGGTCAAAGTTGACGCCTGGAGAGCGGCCCAGCGCGTCCCAGTCAACGGCGTCATGAATGACGGCGTCAACGCCGGCCACCAGCCCCGCGATCGCCTGCCGGTCGGCGACGTCGCCCTCGGTCCACTGGTCGACGTGGTCCGCAATGTGATCGCGGCGGCTCGTCCGCCGGACCAGCGCCCGCACCTCGTGCCCGGCGGCGCGCAGCGCGCGGGCGGTGTAACTGCCGATGAACCCGGACGCACCAGTGAGGGCGACAAGCATGAACGATGGTACGCGCGCAACCGGCACGACGCCGGGGAGATAGCCTCAATTCATGGCGCGGCGGCGTTCGCCTCAATTCCGCGGTCCGGCGGGGCCGGGGCTACGTCGGCGGCGGGATGGTCTTGTCACCTGCGGTGCCGCCCGGCGTGGTCGCCTGCGGCCCGTCGGCGCCGGCGGGCGCCGCAGCCGCGCCCGGCTCACCCGGCAGCGGCGCGCCCGGTCCGGCGCCCGTGCTGACCGGCGACGCGGTCGTCGTCGGCGGCGGCGACGCCGACGCACTGTCGACCACCACCGCCCCCACCGCCGCCGCCGGAGCGGTCGCGATCGGCGCGGTCGTGTCGGTGAAGTCTTCCTCCGACTGCTCGAGGTAAACGTCGTCCATCTCCGTCGCGTCCACCTCGCGCCGCATCAGGTAGTAGATGAGGGTGTTGGCGCTGAAGTAGAAGCTGATGACGAACGCGCCGAGCATCGAGACGACGAGGTAGACCCAGAAGGCGACGAGGAACGCCGCCACGTCCTGGTCGCCGCGCAGGGTGAGGAAGTCGATGTCGTACGAGAGGGTGCCGGTCGCCTGCGGCCCGGGCCACATGGTCGGCCAGAGCGGCGCGTGGCTGGGGGCGCGGCCGAAGTAGCCGGCGCCGACGAACGAGTGCGTCAGCGACAGCATCAGCCACAGGAACAGCCGCACGAACAGGTAGCAGAGCGCCCCGTAGATGATGGCCACCAGCGTGTAGAAGACCATCCGCCACGGGCGGGCGTAGACGTAGCTGAAGCTGCGGCTGATGGCGTCGAAGCTGTCGGACCCCTCGACGGCGATCGTCGGGTACATCAGGTTGAACCCGCCGAACGTCCCCAGCAGCACCAGCGTCATCACGAACCCGGCCGCCAGCACGAGCACGAACAGCGCGCCCATGAGGATGTTGAAGATCGGCCCGAGGTACGGGATGCTCGAGAGCAGCCCGGCGATGAGCGGCACGAGCCCGACGAACAGCACGATCACCAGTGGGATCAGCGGCGCCGAGACGAAGGAGAGGAACTTGCCGAGCGAGAAGGCCAGCGCCGCGCGCACCGAGAGCTTCTCGTCGCGCGCCACGTGCACGGCGGCGATGCGCGCGATCGCCCCGCCGAAGATCGCCCAGATGGTCAGGAACCAAAGCGTGAACAGGATGAAGTAGAGCGGGTGGTGCCGCATGAGCCAGACGGGGCCGATGCGGAAGAAGTTGATGACCGAATCGACCACGCCCGCGCGGCCGTTGCCGCGGCCGAGCCAGTTCCAGTGCGTCACGCCGTGGATCACGCCGTAGACCTGCTCCGCCTGGTAGTGGAACAGCGTCTGGAACAGCCCCTGACCGTTGCTCTGCTTGGCGGATTGGAGATCGGTGTAGGCGTCGGCGTAGGCGCCGCGCACGGCGGACTGGTAGGCGTCGTAGGCGTCGCGGCGGAGGCGGGACTTCTGGCTGGCGTCGGTGGTCGCCTCGGTCTGCGCCCAGACGGCGTCCTTCGCCGCCTGCGCCTCCTGCGCGCGGCGGGCGCGCGTCTCGCGGATCCTGGCCTCGACCTTGTCGAGGTGGTCGCCGCGCTCGGCGGCGGCTTGTGCGGCGCCGCGGTCGGCGACGATGCCCTGCGACACCAAGCGCTCGGCGTACGCGGCGCGGATCCGCTCGCGCTCGAGCCGCCGCTCGGCCACGAACTGATCGGTCGAGCCGCCGGTCTTCACGTTCTGTTCATAGCGCTCCACCTCGCGCGGGATCGCCAGCGCGTCCTCGTCCCACAGCCCGTCCAGCGCCCGCCCGCCGACGTAGAGCGCCAGCAGCGCGATCAGTCCGAGGATCAGCTTGGAGGGGTGAACCGCGATGCGAAAGGCGCGGAACAGGTGGGTGAAGGCGAACGTCTCGCGCCAGTTGATGCCTCGGATCTGCTGCGGTTCGTCCGCCATGGGGCGGTGCTCCTTTCCCTGCGAATACTGCGGTGCCGAGAGGACGGGCCGCGATTATAGTGAAGGCAACCGCCCCGGCAATCGCCCCGCCACCGGCGGGAACGGGCCCGCCGGCGGACCCGACGGCGCACCGCGCCCGCCGATCCGAGCGCCGCGGCAGGTCCGACAAAAAGTGGCGAATTTCGGGTATAACATCCGATGCTGGGTGACTAAGGCGGGCCGCGCGCGCCTCTCTCTGGCGCAGGCGCGCAGGTGTTCCCGCGCGGCTGCGCGACGATGGCTTACCTGATCTTCACGGCCAACGGCGAGGAGTACGACCGGCGCGAGCTGCGCGCCGGCCGGCCGCTCACCATCGGGCGCGCGCCCGACTGCGACGTCAGCGTCCACGACATCATCCTCTCCCGCCACCACTGCCGCATCGAGCAGGACGCCGACGGCAAATGGGTCGTCGCCGACCTGCACAGCAAGAACGGCACGCACTACCTCGGGCACAAGATCGAGCGGCACGTGCTCCGCGAGGCGGACGAGCTGCGCATCGGTCGGACGCGGCTGACGTTCAAGGCGGGCGCGTACGCCCCGTCGCCGAACGTGCGCAAGCGCGCGGTCGTCCGCCCGAGCGACCCGAAGGAAGCGCTGGCCGGCACCGTCACCGGCATGGTCGTCTGCGAGCCGGGCGAGACCGAGAAGTACGAGGCAATGCCCTTCCCGCAGCCCCGGCCCAGCGACCCGTCGTCCTACGCGCGCGACGGCGTG
This sequence comes from Tepidisphaeraceae bacterium, assembly GCA_035634055.1. Lineage (GTDB taxonomy): Bacteria > Planctomycetota > Phycisphaerae > Tepidisphaerales > Tepidisphaeraceae > JAICTV01. The sequence goes on from DASQDR010000048.1 coordinate 45,703, forward strand.
TACGGCATGATCAACGAGATCATCAGCAGCTCGTGGGACTCGATCCAGGCGCAGGCGAGCCAGCCCACGCGCATGCAGCGCGCGATGCCGGTGCCGGCGGTGACCAAGGCGCAGCGCGGCGCCATCCAGCCGAAGCCGCGCGTGTCGTTCGCGCTCCAGGCGCACGGCGACGCCGAGCCCTCCGGCACCAAACCGCCGGGCGCCAAGGCATCGTCCAAGGGGACGTCGCGACCGGGAGCAACCCTCGCCGCCGGCGGTCGGGTCAGGTCGGATCACGACCCGGTAGCGGCGCCTATGCGCCTCCACCCGCCGACGGCGCCGCCACGCCGCGGGCGGCGGCGGCGGTGGGTGGTGGCGGTTTCCACCCTGGTCGCCACGCTGCTGCTCGTGGTCGCGTGCGTGACGCTGATCCTCCAGACGGCGCCGCGGCCGATCCTGGAAGATCTGCCCCACCCGCCGGCCCGACAGCAGGGCGCGCGGCACGGCCGCTCGCCCGGCGCAGCTCCGCCCGCGCCCGCGCGATCGACCGATGCGATCGCCGGACTGGACCTGACCCCGTCGCACCTGCTCGGGCTGTAACGTCGCACGGCATTGCAGGCCGCCGGCGCCCCGCGCGCGGGCGAGGCGTTAATCTAGGCGAAACGCGTTGGCGGCGGGCGTCGTTCCTTCTCCTGCATGCCGGCGAGCTGCGGGCGCGCTGCCGCACCGGATTCGGCAACGCCTGCCGGCCTCCGTGATGCCGGTCACGCCCCGTGGCAGCGGCTGAAACATGCCGTGACGCGCGGGGGCGACTTGTGGAGAATCCCGGCTTGATGACGTCCCACGTGCTGTCGCCCGCCCTTGCCCCACCGGTCGCCACGACGGCGCGCCCCGAGCCGCGCCCGTGGGTGCAGAGCTGGCGCGCGCTGGCGGCGGTGGCGTTCGGGTCGGCGCTGGCGCTGGCGGTGCACGGGTACCAGTTCGGCAAGAGCAACCACGGCGTCTACCTGCTCGACGCCATGCGCGACGCCCGCCCGGAACTGCTCGCCAACGACTGGTTCACCACGCAGACCCTCCAGTACCACGCCGCCTTCGGCCTGCTCACGCGCGTGCTCTACGAGGCGGACCTGATCGCGCCGGTTTTCCTCGCCGGCTACCTGGCGCTAATCGTGCTGCTGCACGTAGCGTGGTGGCGGATGGTGCGGGCGCTGGGGGGCGGCGGCGCGGCGTTCGTGGTTTCCGCGGCGCTGTTTTACCTGCTGGCCGGGGGGACCGGGCTGGGGATGTACCAGTTCCTCCAGGACAGCGCGTTCCTCCCCAGCAACATTGCCGCCGTCGCCATGCTCTGGGCGATCGCGCTCTGGCTCGGCGGAAGCCGCGCCGCCGCCGGCGCGTGCCTCGGGGTCGCGGGGCTGTTTCACCTGAACTTCGCGCTGGTCGGCGTGGTGCTGTGGGGATCGCTGAATTTGCTGGAGCTGCGGCGAGGCGGCCAAGCGTGGCGCCAGCGCTGGTTTTGGATCGGCTCGGCCGCGGCGCTGCTGCCGTCGCTGGTCAACATCGCCTTGGCGCTGCGCGCCACCGCCAGCCGGAGCAACCGCATGCCGCTGGCGGAGTTCGTCGACCTTTACGTCCGACTGCGCCACCCGCACCACTACGACCCGTCGAGCTGGCCGGCGTGGCTGTGGATCACGTTCGCCTTGCCGCTGCCGCTGGCGGCGCTGGCGTACGCGCGGCTCGCCGGCGCGCCGCGGGTGACGCGCGCGTGGCGCGAGGCGGCGCTAATCTGCGGCCTGTTCGCGCTGATGCTGGTCGTCGCGCTGCTCGGCGCGGGCCTGACCTTCGTCAGCGAGACGCTCGTGCAGGCGAGCCTGTACCGATTCAGCATCTTCCCCAAGCTGCTCGCGTGCGCCGCCGCCGCCCTGCTCATCACCGACGTCGCCCGCGCCCGCAGCCGGCACGCGCCGCGGGCAATCGTGGCGGCGGCGGCGGCGATTGGCGCCGGCATCATCGCCGGGTGCGTCCACCGCGGGCCGTACCTCGGCCTCTTCCGCGTCGTGCACGAGGAGCCGGCGTTCGTCGCGGCGTGCGCGTCGGTGCGCGCTAGGACGCCGGTGGACGCCGTCTTCGTCGTCCCGCCCAACGAGCAGGACTTCCGCCTCGGCGCCCAGCGGGCGGTGGTGGTGGATTTCAAGGGCGTCCCGCAGCTCAGCGCGGAGCTGTCGCAGTGGCGCGACCGGTTGCAGGCGGTGCTGGACCTCCCGGACCTGCGCGTGCTGCCGCGGCCGTTCCCCGCGACGCTGCGGGCGATCCGCGACCGCTACCAGAAGCTCCCGCCCGAGCACCTCGCCGCCGTCGCCCGCCGCTACGGCGCCCGCTACCTCTTCCTGGCCCACCGCCTGCCCGAGCAGTGGGAGCCGCTGCGCGTGGACCTGGATGGCAACACGTCGCGCTTTTTGTATGATCTTGACCGCCAACGCTAGTTGGCGCGCGCGCGCACGTGCGGAAGGAGGACCCGCGGTGGACGATGACGAGAAGCAATTGCGGCAGGTGCTGCTGCACCACTACGGCATCCGGATCGGGCCGCACATGAGCCGCTACGTCATCCTCCGGCTCAAGCAGGCGGGCGACGCGCTGCGCGAGTTGCCAGTAATCGGCGGCGAGGCCCGGACCGGACTACCGGTGCGAACGCTGGTCGATCCGTCCGCCCTGCGGGGCCCCGATGCCTTGCTGCGCCCGCCCGCGGCCACAGCAAGCGCCGCCGCGGCAGCGCCCACACCGCTCGAGCCGGCGCGCGCATGATCATCACCACCCACGCCTTCGCCCGCGCCGGGCTGGTCGGCAACCCTTCCGACGGGTACTTCGGCAAGACGATCGCCTTCACCATCCGCAACTTCCGCGCGACGGTGCACCTCTGGGAGAGCCCGCACTTCGAGATCGTCCCCACCCACGGCGACTTCGCCCGCTTCGGAAACGTCCGAGCGTTTCTCCGCGACGTGAAGCTCAACGGCTACTACGGGGGGCTGCGGTTGCAGAAGGCGACCGTCAAGAAGTTCCACGAGTGGTGCGACCGCAACGACGTCGAGCTGCACGACCGCAACTTCACCCTCTCGTTCGAGAGCGACATCCCCCGCCTGGTCGGCTTGGCCGGTAGCAGCGCCATCATCACCGCCACGCTGCGCGCGCTAACGCGGTTTTACGAGGTGACGATCCCGCAGCACCTGCTGCCCGGGCTCATCCTCTCGGTGGAGCGCGAGGAGCTGAACATCCAGGCCGGCCTGCAGGACCGCGTGATCCAGACCTACGAGGGGATCGTCTACATGGATTTCGACCGCAAGCTGCTCGAGGGGCGCGGCTACGGCGAGTACCACGAGCTCAAGCCCCCCAGGCTCCCGCCGCTCTACGTGGCGTTCGACCCGGACCGCGCCGAGATCAGCGACATCCCGCACCGCAACCTGCGCGAGCTGTTCAACCGCGGTGACCCCACGGTGGTCGGCGCGATGCAGCAGTACCGCGACCTGACCGACCGCGGGCGCGACGCGCTGATGAGCGGCGACTGGGACGCGCTGCACAAGGTGACCAACGAGAACTTCGACCTCCGGCGCAAGATCATGCCCATCGCGCCGGAGAACCTCCGCATGGTCGAGGTCGCGCGCGCCACCGGCGCCAGCGCCAAGTTCGCCGGCAGCGGCGGCGCGATCTGCGGCCTTTACCACGACGGGCGGCAGTACCAGGAACTGGTCGACGCCTTGGCCGCCATCCGCTGCACGGTCCTGCGCCCGCTGATCTACGAGGCGTGATTCGGCTACACTGCCGCCGAGGCGACCATGGCATCCGTTGCTGTAGAACTCATTCCCGATCACGACGAGGGCGGCTTCACGGCCCGCGTTCCGGACATCCCCGCCTACGGCGAAGGCGCGACCGAGGAAGGCGCAATCGCCGACCTGAAGCTCGCGCTCGCCGGCTACATCGAAGCGTTCGGTCTGGAGGACGCGCTCTCGCGCATCGTGAGCCCGACCGTCCGCCACCTGGATTGGGATCTTGCCGAGCTCGCGCGTGCGTAAGCTGCCGCGCCCCACCGGCCGCGAGATGGTCGGATTCCTGGAGCAACAGGGACTTCACGTCATCCGTATCAGCGGCTCACACCACTTTATGGACGACGGAAGGCAACGCCGAACGACGGTCCCCGTTCACGGGGGTCAGACGCTGAAGATTGGCACGCTCCGCAGCATCCTCCGCGACCGTGCAACTGACGCCGGCGGAGTTCGAACGCCTGTGGCACGCGTGATCGCCGCGGGGACGCTGCGGAGGCAACGCGCTACGCCGCCTTCGGCAGCGGTGGTTGGACGGTGGCGGCCACGCCGTTCAGGGAGACCACGCCCTTCATGTAGCTGCCGCCCTTGTTGGCGGCGGCGTACGCCAGCAGGTTGGGGTACTCGCTCAGCGGCACCACGTGCGAGATCAGCGGCGACAGGTCGATGTACCCGCGCTCCAGCATGCGGATGGCCGGCATCCAGGGGTCGCGCTCCGCGCTGTTGGGGGCGGAGTTGACGACGGTGATGCCGTTCATGTGCCACAGATCGCCCGGGAAGTTCGGCGTGCCGTGGTTCCAGCCGAACAGGTTCAGCCGCCCGCCGTTCTTCACGATCTTGGACGACAAATCCAGCCCCGGCTGGCTGCCGGAGCAGTCGACGACGCAATCCAGCCACAGCTCGCGCAGCTTGGCGGCGTCCACTTCCTTGGCGTTGTAAACGTCGGTCGCGCCGAACTGCTTGGCGAGCTCGAGGCGGCGCGGGTCGACATCGATGCAGACCAGCCGGTCGAGCAGCGAGTGCCCCAGCGCCTGCACGAGCATCAGCCCCATGAACCCGCAGCCGACGACGGCGACGCGGTCGCCGGCCTTCTGCTTGCAGTGATCGACGCCGGTGACGACGCAGGAGACCGGCTCGACAATCCAGTTCTGCGGCGCCTTGGCCGCGCGCTCGGGCAGGACAAACAGCCCCGCCGCGGGGCGCGTTACCCGTTCGGTGAAGCCCAGGCCAACGCCGGTGACGACGTCGCCCTCCTTCACGTTGGCTACGCCCGGGCCGACCTTGGCGACGCGACCGACGCCCTCGTGCCCTGGCCAGACCGGCCAGTCCACGCCGTTCTTGTAGACGTAGACGTCCCACGCGCAGACGCCGCAGGCGAGCCCGGCGATCTGCACCTCACCGAAGCCGGGCTCGGCGACGTCGACCTCGGTGAAGTCGACCTTTTCCTTCCCTGCGTAGTTGATGCTCCGGGCCTTGACCATCGCGGGTGCCTCCTGTGGCTGGATGCGCGCGGCGCAGACGCCGCAATATTCAATCTTCGGCGCGGAGCGCCCCATAAGTTGAGCGATCGCCGGGCGAGCCGTTCCGCCAAGTGAGGCGGATCACCATTGCCGCGCCGCGAAAATAATGGAGGGAAATGCAAGTGGCGGCGTTAAGCGGGCCGCCGCGAGTTCCGAAGTTAAGGGCAGGTGCTCCCGGGGAGATGATTTCCCGACCGCGGCGGGTTGCGTTTGCCGCGGTTTCGTCGGGCCGGCTGCTGTACGCCGGAGACACGCGAGTCGCCTGGCTTTTGCCGGAGGTGCATGATGTCGTTGACCGCCCCCATTCTTGAACAGGCCCGTGAAGCCCTGCTCGAAGCCGCCAACCAGAAGCTGACGCTGCTGGGCGCGGTGAAGGAGCAAGGGCGCAAGATCGCCGAGCTCGAGCGCGAGGTCCAGAAGCAGGAGACCGGCCGGATGCAGGCCGAGCAGGCGCTGGCCGACGCGAAGATCGAGATCGAGTCGCTCCGCAGCCAGATCCCCGATAGCCGCTTCATCAACGCCTACGAGGCGCTGACCCAGTTCCTGACCGCGCCGTCGGAGGTCCACCCGGACCTGCGCATCGCGGCCTACGCCGGCCGTGAGCCGGTTGCGTGCCGAGAGAAATCTCAGAGGGCGGAGGCGTTCGTGGGTCGCCTCCGCCCTCACCTTTTTTTGCGCACCCGCGCGTGGCTGGGCGGGCGCATCGTCGCCCATCGGTCGGGCTGCGCCGGTGATCAGATCGTCATCTCCGCGATGCGCTGCGCGGGCGCGTGAACGACCAGGCGATCGCCGGGCGTCAAGATGGTTTCCGGCGGCGGCGGGGATTGCGTCGCCGACCCGTTCGTCCGCGCCAGCACGCGCGCGCCGTGCGACCGCTCCACGTCATCGATGCGCCGCCCGACGAGGTGGCTGGCGTGCGGCAGCGTCACCTCGGCGGCGACGTGGCAGGCGCCGCCGATCATCAGCGACGACAACACCTTCGCCGCCCCCGCCGACGCCGCGTCCTTCGCCCCCGCCGTACCGCCGCCACCGCCCGCAGCGCCCCCGGCCGGTTGCAGCGCCATCGCCGCCACCACGCCGGCCGCCAGCGTGGACGTCGAGAACGCCACGTCCACGTTCATGGCGCCCGAAATCTTCCCCGCCACCTGCTCGTCGAACATCCGCATGACCACGCGCACGTCCGGGTTCATCCGCTTGGCGTCCAGCGCCACCTCGAGGTTTGACATCGCGTCGTTGGTGGCGATCACGATCGCGCGGGCGTGGCGGATGCCGGCGTCGATCAGCGTCTGGTCCGCCTTCATGTCTCCGAACACCACCGGCACGTTCAGCTCCGTCGCGCGCGAGACGAAGCGCCCCGCCTTGCGCCGCTCCAGCGCCACGACGTCAACGCCGCCAGCGACCAGTTGCTCCACCACGCGGACGCCGAGGTGGCCGAGCCCGCAGACGACGACGTGATCGCGGAAGGTCGAGACCATGACGCGCACCCACTCCTTCTCGCCGCGGCGGCGGGACATCATCAGCAGCGCCAGCCGGACCACGCCCTCGCCGATCACGATCGCGCCGACCAGCGGGTAGAGGGCGCAGAGGACGGCGATCCACGCGGTGGGCGGCGGGTTGTAGAGGGGCTGGGCGAGCAGCGCCATCCACCCGCCGTACAAGCTGGTCGCCCATGATGGTCGCTGGCCGCCCACGGGCGTGAGGGCGAAGACGAGCGTGCCCACCGCCACCGCCACCGCCATCGCCGCCAGCGTCCAACGGAACTCGCGCACGAGCGCCAGGACGTAGAGTGCAAACACCGCCACCGACCGCCGATGCCGCCGCGGCCGGGGTGCCGCTACGGCCGCCGCGACCGCGAAGGACGCATTAGGCGTGGTAGCCGGAGTCCTGCTCACGCGCACGATGATAAGCGACGACAAGAATTCCGCGTATCGGGTCATCCCGGCGGCGTCTCATCCGCTCGAAGAAGCGGTGAGCCACGAATGGACACGAATGGAGATTTCGCTTCATCGTCCTCCCGCCTGTCCAGGCTGCCGATCTATTCGTGTTCATTCGTGCCATTCGTGGCGAACGCCGCGGCGCGCGACTTGGCCGGCGTCACCCGATGCTCATGCCGCCGTCGACGAAAATGCTCTGGCCGGTGATGTAGCTGCCGGCGTCGCTGCAGAGGAGCAGCGCGAGGCCGGCCGCGTCGGCGGGCTCGCCGACGCGGCGCAGGGGAAGGTGGCGGGCGGCGCGGGCGCGGCCATCGGCGGTGCCAAGCTGCTCCTCGTTGCGGATCGTGTGGAAGTAGCCCGGCGCCAGCAGGTTGACCGTGATCCCGTCGGGGCCGAGGTCACGCGCCATCGCCGGCGTCATGTTCGCCAGCGCGGCTTTGCTGGCGGCGTAGGCGAGCATGTGCTGGTTGCCACGGAGCTGTTGGATCGAGCCGATGTGGATGATCCGCCCCCACCGCTGCGCGCGGAAGGTCGGCACCGCCTGCTGCGTGAGCAGCACCGGGAACAGCACGTTGGCGTGCATCGTCCGGTCGAAGTCCCGTTGGTCGACCGTCGTCCAGTGCAGGCGGGCCTGGATGGAGGCGTTGTTGACCAGGATGTGGAGCCCGCCGAGCTGCCGCCGCGTCTCGGCGACGAGCTTTGCGGGCAGCGAGAGGTCGGTGATGTCGCCGCCGAGCGCGATCGCGCGGCGAGGAGAGCCGGCGGCCGCGGCGGCGGTGGCTGCACTCTCGGCCACGGCGGCGCCCGCGGTGGCACTAGGGCCGACTGGCGCCGCTGCTTCGCTCGCGGCCGCGGCGTTGATCGCCTCCGCCTGCCGGCGCGCCTCGGCCTCGTCCAGGTCCTGGATCGCGACGGCGCACCCGGCCGACGCCAGCGCCTGCGCGATCGCCAGCCCGATCCCGCGCGCCGCGCCGGTGACGAGCGCGACGCGGCCGGCGAGGGTGAAGTCGGGTGTTTTCACGGCCACAAATGCTACCCGCGGCCGCGCGGGAAACGCCACCGATCCGCGGCAAAATGCCACGCCCTCGACCGCCCGCCGCCGCGCCTTATCATGCGCGCAACGCCGCGGCGGTGACAACGGAAGCCGGCAGCAGCAGCAGCAGCGTTCTTCCGCCGCGTGACGAAGGAACGTTTTACACCATGTGGCTCAAGCAGCTCTTCACCGACACCTCGAGCGCCGCGCACGCGCTGATGATCCTGGCCCTGGTCGCCGCGGTCGGGCTGGCCTTTGGGTCGATCCGCGTGTTCAGGATCCACCTTGGCGTGGCGGGCGTGCTGTTCGCCGGGCTGGCGTTCGGGCACTTCGGCATCGGCATCAACCACGAGGTGCTCGACTTCGCGCGCGAGTTCGGGCTCATCCTGTTCGTCTACACGATCGGCATCCAGGTTGGGCCCGGCTTCCTCGCGTCACTGCGGCGCAACGGGCTGCCGCTGAACCTGATGGCAGCGGCGATCGTGCTGCTCGGGGTGGCGACCACGCTGGGGGTATGGGCGGCGTTCATGGACCGCGCCGATCTCCCCGCCGCCGTCGGGCTCTTCTCCGGCGCCACCACCAACACCCCGAGTCTCGCCGCCGCCCAGGAAGCGCTCCGCGACAAGGCGGGCGCGCGCTGGGACGCGCTGCGCGTGCTGCCCGGGCTCGGCTACGCGGTCGCCTACCCGTTCGGCGTGGTCGGCATCATCCTCACCATCCTGCTGGCGCGGCGGGTGTTCAAGATCGACCCGGAGGCGGAGGCGGCCGCGCTGGCGACGCTGCGCGGCGGCGAGGCGGAGCCGCTGGCGACCGTCAACCTCCGCGTCACCAACCCCAACCTCTTCGGCGCCCGCCTCGGCGAGGTGCCCACGCTGGCGGCGAGCGGCGTCGTCGTCTCGCGCATCCTGCACAACAACGACCTCTCGCTGGCGCGCCCCGACAGCGTGCTGCGCGAGGGCGACGTGATCCTCGCTGTCGGGCCGCGCCCGCAGCTCGACCAGTTGCGGCTGATCGTCGGCCCCGACAGCGACGTCCGCCTGACCGAGGTCCCCAGCCCCATCACCGCCCGGCGCGTGCTCGTCACGCGCAGCGGCGTGCTCGGGGAGACGGTGCCGAGCCTGAAGCTGCGCGAGCGCTTCGGCGTCAGCGTCACCCGCATCGAGCGCAGCGCCGTCGAGCTGCCCGTGACCGGCGACGTGCGGCTGGCGTTCGGCGACCGGCTGACCGTCGTTGGCGAGGAAGCCTCCATCGCGCAGGCGGGCAGGGAGCTCGGCGACTCGATCAAGAAGATGAACGCCCCGCAGATCATCCCGGTGTTCGTCGGCATCACCCTGGGCGTGATCTTCGGGACGATGCCGATCGTCGTGCCCGGCCTGCCCGGCGCGGTGAAGCTCGGCCTGGCGGGCGGGCCGCTGCTGGTCGCGATCGTGCTGAGCCGCCTGGGCAACGTCGGGCCGCTCGTGTGGTACCTGCCGACCAGCGCCAGCCTGGTCCTGCGCGAGGTCGGCATCGCGCTGTTCCTCGCCTGCGTCGGGCTCAAGGCGGGCGACAAGTTCGTGGCCACGCTGCTGCACGGGCACGGGCTGCTCTGGCTGGCGTGCGGCGCGGCCATCACGCTCCTCCCGCTGCTGGCGGTCGCCGCCTTTGCGCGGCTGGTCTGGAAGATGAACTACCTGACGATATGCGGCCTGCTCTCCGGCAGCATGACCGACCCGCCCGCGCTGGCGTTCGCCACGACGATGACCGCATCCGAAGCGCCGTCCGTCGCGTATGCCACGGTCTACCCGATGACCATGATCCTTCGCGTGCTCTGCGCGCAGCTCATGATCCTGCTCTTCATGTAGGCGGCGGAAAAGCGGGCGGGCGCGGCGGTGCTTGGGGATTGAAGATTGATGACTTGAACGGCCGTGCCTCGCGCCGTTCAAGCTCCAATCCTCAATCTCCAATCGTCACTCATCACCCGCCCCGCGCGATTCGGGACCAATCGACGACGCCGATGGCGGCCAGCACGTCCGCCGGGACGTGCGTGGTAATGGCGGGCCCCGCGTCCGGCACGATCGCCAGCACCGGGATCCTGCCCCACTTCTCGATGGCGCGCGGGTTGGTTTCGGTCGCGAGGTCGGGCGTGTCGGTCGGGTAGCGGTTGATGACGACGCCCGCGACGGGAACGCCGCGCGATCGCAGGGCCTCGATCGTCAGCAGCGTGTGGTTGATCGTCCCCAGGCCCGCGCGGGCAACGATCACGGCGGGCAGGTTCAGCCAGGCGGCCACGTCGAGCACGGTGTGCTTCGGGTCCAGCGGGACCATGATCCCGCCGACGCCCTCTACGACCATCGCGTCGCTGTCGCGCGCGATCATGGCGAGGGACCTGGCGACCGCATCCCAGTCGAACCCCACACCCGCGCGCTGCGCGGCGACCGCCGGCGCGAGCGGCTCGGCGTAACGCACGGGCGCGATGACGTCCAGCGGCTGGGCGGCGTCGGCGCAGTGGGCGAGGAACTCCGCGTCCTCGCTCACCCACCCCTCGCGCCGGTGGACGCACCCTGTCGCCGCCACCTTCAGCACGCCGACCCGATGCCCCTGCCCGCGCAGCGCCCGTGCGATGGCGCCGGCGACGACCGTCTTGCCGACGCCCGTATCGGTGCCGGTGACGAACAGCCCGGGAATGCCAATGCGCGGAAGCATTCCGTGGACTTTACTCCCTCTCCCCGTACCCGGGGAGAGGGTTGGGGTGAGGGCAATGGCGTGGATCAGCGGGGATGGTGTTTCGCAGCGCGGTGTTGCGGGCGATGTGAGGTCGGCGAGCGCACGGGAGACGAAGCACCCGGCCGCGGGCGATGGCCGCGCGTGGCAGGTCAAACTCACGCTACAAATCCCCCGCCGCACGGGCTAAACTACGCTCGTGCTGACGTTGATGGTTTTGCAGGGGCCGGACAAGGGTCGGCGGTTTGACTTGCCGGACGTGCCGACGCTCGTCGGCCGCGAGAGCCGGCAGTTGCCGCTGGGCGACAATACGGTCTCGCGCCGCCACGCCGAGCTCGTCCCGGGCGACGACGGGTGGATGCTGCGCGACCTCGGCAGCTCCAACGGCACCTACATCAACGGGCAGCGCGTCACCAACCGGTACGTCCTGAAGCTCGGCGACCAGATCCGCGTCGGGCGGACGCTGATGGTCTTCGGCGCCCAGCCAGGCGTGAACCGCGCGCGCGGCGGCGACGTGGCGCTCACCGGCGAGGAGGCGGGCCTCGACGCCTCGATCATGCACACCGTGCCGTCCAACGACGACTCCATGGTCCTGGCCGTCCCCGAGCCGGCGGCGGCGGCAATGACCAACCTCAAGATCCTCTACCAGCTCGGCGCGGCGCTGGGCAGCAGCTTCGACATCGACCAGGTGCTCGAGGTGGTGATGGACCTGGTCTTCGAGCACGTGAAGGCCGACCGCGGCATCATCATGCTGCTGGACGAGAAGACCAACGAGGTCGTTCCCAAGGTCGTCCGCACCCGCGAGGACCGCGAGGCCAAGCGGCAACGCGAGAAGGAAGCCGCCGAGGCCGCGGAGGCGGAGGGCGAAAAGATCCCCGTGACCGCCAGCGGCAACGGTGACGGCGCCCCCACCGGCGCGGGCGCCGCGGGCAGCGCCCGGGTGAACCTCCCGCCGGGCGAGAAGATCCACGCGTCGCGCACGATCATCAACCACGTGGTCAACAACGGCGAGGGCGTCCTCTCCAGCAACGCGATGACCGACAAGCTGTTCAGCAAGTCCAAGAGCGTCCACGCCATGAGCATCCGCTCGGCCCTGTGCGTGCCGATCAAGGCGCGCAAGCTCGACGGCAAGGGCGGCGACGAAGTGCTCGGCGTCATCTACATCGACAGCTCGGCCAAGAACTACACCTACGCGCCCGACCAGCTCCGCCTGCTCACCGCCATCGGCCTGCAGGCGGGGCTGGCGATCCAGAACGCCAAGCTTTACCAGCAGGGTTTGCAGGCCGAGCGCCTCGCCGCCATCGGCGAGACCACTGCCGCGCTGTCGCACAGCATCAAGAACATCCTCCAGGCGCTGCGCGGCGGGGCGGACGTGGTGGAGATGGGTATCCGCGCCAGCAACCTCGTGCAGGTCGGCAAGGGGTGGCGGATCGCCGAGCGCAACCTCCAGAAGATCTACAATTTAACGATGAACCTGCTCGCCTACAGCAAGCAGCGCGAGCCCAGGCTGGAGCTGATGAACCCGCGCGTGCTGGTCAACGACTGCGTCGAGCTGATCGCCCCGATGGCCAACGAGAAGGGCGTCATGGTGGTGGCGGACATCGACAAGGACCACCCCGCCGTGCCGATCGACCCCGACGGCATGCACCAGGTGCTGATGAACCTGCTGAGCAACGCCCTTGACGCCGTCGAGCCGCAGCGCGGGCTGATCCGCGTCGTCGGGCGCTACGAACCCGACACGCGCTCGGCCGTGCTGGAGGTGATCGACAACGGCGTCGGCGTCGCCCCGCCGATGATGAAGCACATGTTCGAGCTGTTCCACTCCACCAAGGGCAACCGCGGCACCGGGCTGGGGCTGGCAGTGGCGAAGAAGATCGTCGACGAGCACGACGGTGCCATCACCGTCAAGAGCGCCCCCGGCGAGGGGACCAGCTTCACCGTGCGGCTCCCGGTCTACCAGCTCAACCTGAACGGCCCCTCCCACACGCACGGGCCGGCGCGGTAGAACGAGCGGGGCGCGACGCCCGCGTGGCGCCATACGACTTCACCGGCCGCTTGAGTGGAAGCAACCTCGTGATCATCACCATGACCACCGGCGGCATCGCCGGCACCAACAGCTACCTCGTCGGCGATGAAGCCTCCGGCAAGGCAGTCATCTTCGACGCGCCCGACCACACCGTCGCCGCGCTGCTCGACGAGGCGCAGGCGCGCGAGCTGGACGTGATCGGCCTGTGGCTCACGCACGGGCACTTCGATCACGTGGCGGATCACCAGGCGGTCATCGGGCGCTACCCCGGCGCCCGGGTGCTGATCCACCGGCTCGACGAGCCGAAGCTCCGCGACCCGGGCAGCAGCTTCTTCACGCTCCCCTTCACCATCCCGCCGCGCGGCGCGGACGCGCACGTTGAAGATGGCGACAAGCTCAAGCTCGGCCAGCTCGACGTCGAGGTGCTCTACACGCCCGGCCACTCGCCGGGGCACGTGATGTACCATTTTCCGAAGGAAAAGCTGCTGATCGGCGGCGACCTGATCATCATGGGCGCCGTCGGCCGCACTGACCTGCCCGATGCCAGCGCCGCCGACCTTGAGCGATCGATCCTCCGCGTCATGCGCCTCCCGGGCGACACGCGCCTGCTCCCCGGGCACGGCGATCCCAGCACCTTGGACGACGAGCGCCGCACCAACCGGTTCGTGGAGTACGTGCTGGCGGGCGCGCGATAGCGACCGCGCCGCATGGCCGCATGGCCGCATGGCCGCATGGCCGCGTGGCCGCGTGGCCGCGTCGGCGCGGTGCGGCATGGGCGCGGTGCCGCGTTGCCGCCGGGCAGCGGCGCTGGCGGGTTGTTTACTTCTCGCCTAGCCAGGTCACGACGGATCGTGCCGGGATCTCCAGCCATCCGTCCGCCGCCAGTTGCTGGCGCTCGAGGTTCTTCGATTCGGACGTGATGTACAGGCTCGACCTGCCGACGTTCATGCCTTCCACCGTCAGCCGCACGCGCTGGGCCTCGGGCAGCAGGTTGACGTACACGGCGGCGAGCTTGCCGCCGGCGGGGTCGACGTAAGCGGAAGCCATCAGGCCGGTGTCGGAGTGGTTCTCGCCCGTCAGCTCCACGCGCTTCCACCCCGGGCGGACGAAGCGGCTGAAGTTGCCGAACGACCAGAGCATCTTCGATTCCAGCACGCCCTCCGGATCGCCCGGCTTCTTCCAATCCGTGTAGAGCAGCCCGTCCTTGTAGTCGTAAGGCGACAGCGCCAGCCACCAGTGGAACGCCGCCGCACCCTCGATGGCCATCATCGCGTGGACCATCCGCGCCAGCGTCAGCCCGGACTCCATCCCGAGGTCGCGCCCGCGCTGCATGATGCAGATCTCGCTCATCCAGATCTTCCAATCGGGGAAGCGGCTCATGCGCTCGCGCATCGTGCGGGCGGAGGTGATCAGGTCGCGGCCGGTGTGGGCGTTGTAGATGTGGTGGCAGATCGTCTTGTTCAGCGCCGCCGCCATTTCCGGGTCGGAGCAGATGACGTTGATGTAGTCGCCGACGGCGTAGCCGAAGCGCGTGGTCGGCCCGTTGGAGAGGGCGCGCATCTCCTCGGTGGAGGCGGATTCCGGCGCGACGATCCGCGTCGGCTCGCCCCGCCGCTTCAGCTCGTCGTGCAGGGCAAGGACCACCTTGCGGATGGTCACGTTGTCCATCCGGCACCCCTCCTGCCCCTGGTTCCAAGGGACCTGCGGCTCGTTGATCGGCGAGACGTAGTCGAACGCCAGCCCCTCGGCGCGGAAGTGGGCGAGGATATCGACCAGGTAGCGCGCGAAGTCGTCCTCTGCGCCTTCCTCGAGATTGGTCGGGGCCGAGGTGGGGCCCGCGTTGGTCAGGCCGGAGCGCGTCAGCCGCGCGGGCGGGCTGTTGGTGAAGGCGAGCAACTGCTCCACGCCGTGCTGCTTTGCCGCGCGCAGGAACCACTGCTCGCCCGCCTGCCGCTTCCAGTCGTACCGCCCGGGCACGACCTCGAACGTCTCGGCGGACCGCAGCGGATCGCGGATCGTCTGGCTCTGCTTCCCCGCCCCGACGTTGAACCGCCAGCAGGACAGGCCGATCCCCTTCTCGCGCGAGAACAGCAGCTCCGCCACCCGCTCGCGCAGCTTCGGGTCCCACTTTCCGACCTCTTGAAAGCTCCAGGCATCGGAGGCCCCGAAGCTGTCGACCGTCTGGTGGAGCTGCGCGACGCGGACCACGTCATGATGATCGGCCGACGCGGGTGTGGTCGCCGGACGCGTCGCTTGGCCGAGCAGCGGTTGGACCAAAATCGCCAGGGCGAAGAGGGCAGGTTTGAGCATGCGTCGAGGATAACCCGCTCTGCGAGCGCGGCCAAAGGGGCCGCCGGTGCCGGGGCGGCGACTCAGGAGCCGAGCTGCACGAGCTTTTCCTGTTCCTTCCGGCGGAGCTGTCCGCAGGCGGCGTCGATGTCGCCGCCGCGGCTCTTGCGCACGTGCGCGTTCACGCCGTTGCGCCGCAGGATTTCCTGGAACGTCACCACGTCCTTCGCCAGCGGGCGCTTGAACGGCAGGCTCGAGACCTCGTTGTAGCGGATCAGGTTGACGTTGGCGCGCATCGTCTTGCACAGCCTGCTCAGCTCGCGGGCGTGCTCCGGGCGGTCGTTGACGCCGCTGAGCAGGATGTACTCCAGCGTGATCTCGCGCCCGCTCTTGTCGAAGTAGTACCGGCAGGCGTCGAGGATGTCCGGCAGGGCGAAGTGCTCCGCCCAGGGGATCAGCTCCCGCCGCAACGGCTCGTTCGGCGCGTGCAGTGACAGGGCGAGGTTGATCGGCAGATCCTCCTCGGCGAGCTGCCTCATCTTCGCCGGCACCCCCACGGTCGAGATCGTGATCCGCCGCGCCCCCATGTTCAGGCACTTGCGGTCGTTCAGGATGCGGACGGCCTGCATGACGCTGGCATAGTTCGCCAACGGCTCGCCCATGCCCATGAAGACGACGTTGGTGATCCGCTCGGAAGACGAAGGCACGAAGGCACGGAGGCACGGAGGGTGTGATGAGGGACCGAGGGAGGAAGTGAATTCACCTTCTCCCTCCGCGCTGTCTCCACCCCTTCGTGCCTCCGTGCCTGACGCCTTCGTGCCTTCCGCGAGGGTCTGATTCAACCGATACACCTGCTCCACGATTTGCCCCGCGGAGAGGTTCCCCTTCACGCCGTTGACGCCGCTGGCGCAGAAGCGGCACTGGACGGGGCAGCCGACCTGGCTGCTCACGCAGGCGGTGCGGCGATCGCCGTCGGGGATCATGACGGTCTCGGCCTGCGCGCCGTCCGGCCACCCGAGCAGCAGCTTGATCGTGCCGTCGCTGCTGATCTGCCGGGAGACGATGCGCGATGAGGTGATTTCGACGCGCTCGGCGAGCGCGGCGCGGTCGGCCTTGCTCAGGTTGGACATCGCCTCGGGCGAATCGACCAGCCGCTCGTACGCCCACTGCCGCACCTGCTGCGCGCGGAACGCCGGCCAGCCCCAGGTCTTCACCAAGGAGTCGAACTCGCGCGGGAGCAGGTCGAGAAAGCGCGTTTTTTGGCTCGGCAGCACGTCCAGAGGCATACCATTTACTGTACGATGGTGCGGAGCCCTCGGGTCAGACCGTTTTTCGGCCAACTACTCGCCAAATCAGGTTTTGGCGTTGACCGATCGGACGGTAGCTGGTTTGCTGTGGGGGTGCAAATGAACGTGTCCACGCACAAGAGCGATGGCGGGCCACGTCCCGACGGGGGCAAGAGCCTGAACCCCGACGACGAGGGCGGCGGCGCCATTGCCCGCGCCGGCAAGGTTGTCGGCCCCGCACGCCCTGTCATGCGCGAGGAGCCGACCGACGAGCAGTTGCTGGCCGAGTACCGCGCCGGCGACAAGACCAAGTTTGCCGTGCTGGTCCTGCGCTACCAGCGGGAGCTCTACCACTTCCTCGTCCGCTTCCTGGGTGACCGTGCGGCGGCGGAGGACGTGTTCCAGGAGACTTTCCTCCAAGTCCACCAGTCCGCCGACCAGTTCGACCCCACCCGCCGCTTCCGCCCGTGGCTCTTCACCATCGCCGCCAACAAGGCGCGCGACCTGATCCGCAGCCAGGCGCGCCGCCCGACCAACCCGCTCCAAGCGTCCATCAGCGGCGGGGACGACGACAGCGGCGAGTTCATCGACCTGATGCAGGCGGCGGAATCAATGCCGGGCGAGCCGATGGAGCGTGAGGAGCTCCAGCAGCAGGTGCAGAAGACGGTCATGTCGATGCCGGAGCACCTCAGGGAGATTCTTCTGCTCTCGTATTTCCACCAGTTTCCCTACAAGCAGATCGGCGACATCCTCGATATTCCGCTGGGAACCGTGAAATCGCGGCTTCATGCGGCGGTCGCGCACTTCGCTGATCGGTGGCGCGCGAACCACGGGAGAATGGCTTCGTAGGACTGGCGTGTACTGATGTAGGTGCACCTCGCAGAGTAACGTAAATCACGTCGGCGCTTGCAGATAAGCCGGGGCCGCCCGCCACCTTCACGGCGCGGGCAACGCCTCGGCTGCAACAGGGTAGTGAGGCTGGGCAAGCGAACCGACAAGTCTTCTGTCACGGGGAAACCATGACACGGAAGTTGAACAGTGCTGACCGGGCTGCCGTCGACATGATCTTCGACCGGCTGAATACCACCCACGCCAACGGCGGCGACGGGTTCGTCGCCATGACCGCGGCCGTCGAGGACCGCCGGCTGGGAGCGGTTGAGACGGTCCTGAACGTCCTCGCGCAAATGCCGGCCCCCGAGCCGAGCAGCGACCTGGCCGTCCGGACGCTCCAGCGCATCGCCACCGCCATCCCGACCATGACCGCCCCGGCGATGACCGCGCCCGCGGAAATGCCGGCGATGCCCGCCTTCATCGATCCGAACCAGCCGCTGGCCTAAAGCCTCGGAGCCTGGTTGCTCGGCCGGCGCCGTTCAGACGACGTGTGGCCGCCGGATGGCAATGTGATCTTCAAAACACCGCGAGGAGCGGACGCGTCTGCGTTCGCTCCTCGTTGCGTTTCTCCCTGAAGCGCCGCAGGTCGGTTACCCTGCACGCTCGGCCCGATCGGGTGCCGGCGGCGGCTGGCGGACGTCCCGCGTCCCGGGGTGCTCCTGTGCTTGCAGGTGCCGACCGAGGCGGGTCACGTCGTTGCCGAAGCGATCCGATCGCTCCCGCCGTAGCGAGCGCACCTCGTCCACCAACGGGTCCGCCGGCACGCTGGCGGGTTGCGTTTCGTCACTCATCGTCCGTCTCCCAAAGCAGGTCCGGCGTCACGATCTGAGGCGCGACCAGGCCCGCCCGGCCGCACACCGTTCGAAGGTGTGCGAGCTTGTTGGGGTTCGCCAGGTGCCGGACGTTCCACGATAGCACGAGTTCGACCGCGTGCACCGTCGCCACGGTGATGTGCAGCGCGTCGCCGGCCACCGGAGATGGCATCACCCGCTCCCGAACCAGCACGCCGGCCAGCGCGATGACCGCTTCGGTGACGGCCAGCAGCGCGGGACCGATCGAATCCCTCGCAGTGCTTCGTCGCGCCGCGGGTAGCGCGGATTCGACAGCTCGGCGATGACCTCCTGCGACACGAACAACTGGTGCGGCGGCGCCTGCGACTGCCAACACCCGAAGCTCGCCTGGCGGCGGTACGCGCTGGCGACGTCGGACCGGGTCGTGACGCACGCGCTGACGAAGCTGGTCGCCAGCTAACCGCGCGGCACGCATCAGAGCCCACCACGCGTGCGCCCCTCGCGCGTCACAAGCGGCCGAGCGCCGCAACCAGCCGCTCCACCTCGTCATCCCGGTGTTCGCTCGATAGCGTGACGCGCAGGCGGCTCGAGCCCTTCGGGACGGTGGGCGGGCGGACGGGGAGGACGAGCAGGCCGGCGTCGCGGAGGCGGTTGGCGGCGGCGGTGGCGGCGCGCTCGTCGCCGAGAATCAGCGGGAGGATCGGCGAGTCGGCCGGTCCGGGCGGGAAGCGGAAGCCGGCGCGGGCGAGCTCGGCGCGCGCGTGCTGCGCGAGGGTGCGCACACGGCGCTGTCGCTGCGGCTCGTCGCGCAGGACGCCGACCGCGGCTTCCGCGGCGGCGGCGAGCGCGGGGGGTGTCGCCGTCGAGTAGACGTACGCTCGGCCGAAGTTGGCGACCGCATCGCAGAACGCGCCGCTCGCGCAGATCGCCCCGCCGGCGGCGCCAAGCGCCTTGCTGAGCGTGACGATGAAGACGTCCACCGCCGACGCCAGCCCGTGCTCGGCGGCGTATCCCGCGCCGGCGTGGCCGTAGACGCCGCTGCCGTGCGCCTCGTCCAGCACGAGCGTGAACGGGTGCTCGCGCTTCAAGGCTGCAAGGCCCGCCAAGTCGGCCGCGTCGCCGTCCATGCTGAAGATCGACTCGGTCACCACCACCTGAATTTCGTCAGGGGCCGCGTCCCGCAGCAGGCGACTGAGCTTCGCCAGGTCGTTGTGCGCAAAGACCCGGAAGCCGCGTCCGGCCGACCCTTCTCCGCGATCGCCGACGCTTCCGCCGGTCACCGCGCGGATGGCGTCAACCAGCGACGCGTGGGCGAGCTTATCGAGCAGGAACCGTACCCGCCCCCCCGCCGCCGCCGCGGTGCCGGCGATGGCCTGGATCGCGGCGTGGTTTGCCTGGTAGCCGCTGGGCAGAAGTAGCGCCGCCTCCGTTTGCTTCCACCGCGCCAGCGCGGCTTCCGCCGACGCGTGGGCGGGGGTGTGGCCGGTGATGAGCGGCGACGCGGCCGAGCCGGCGCCGTGTTCTCGAACGGCCCGCGCCATCGCTTCAATGACCCGCGGGTGATGGCTGAGCCCGAGGTAGTTGTTCGAGCAGAAGCTCGTCAGCCGCCGGCCGTCGATGTCGACGTGGGTGGCGTCGATTGCCCGCACGATCTGCCGTCGGCGGAGCTGATGGTCGCGGTCGCGGGTCACCAGCGCCTGCTCGATGGCGCGGGTCAGGGAGCTGTTGTCGGTCGAGTTGTTGTCGGTCGTGCCAGGCACGTCGCGAGGGTACGGGGAGGCGCGATCAAAGTCAGGATTGGGTTTGTTTTGCTGCGCAACGGATCAGCAGAAGGAATGGGAACCCACGGGCGGTTCCAGGCGAAGCCGGAAGCGGTCCGGGAACGCGTCGCGACGCGCTGCGGCCTGAACTTACGCGTGCTCGGCCGCGTCGCCATTGTTGTTGTCGTCGTCGTCATCGTGACCGGTCTCGGCCATCTCGGCGACGTCGCCGGCCTCATCGTCGATCGCCACCCCGGTCAGCGCCGCCAGCCGCTGCTTCATCAGCCGGCCGACCTTGAACTTGACCGTTCGCTTTTCCGGCACTTCGACCGGTTCGAGCGTCTTGGGGTTCTGCGCCTTGCGCGCCTTGCGGAGCTTGGTCTCGAAAACGCCGAAGTCGCGGAACTCCAAGCGGTTGCCCTTGCCGAGTTCGTTGACGACCTCGTCGAGGAACTGCTGGATGACCTTTTTGACCTGAACGCGCCGGTGGCCGGTGCCGTCGGCGATCCGGTCGATCAGTTCCTTCTTCGTGATGGTAGCCATGCCGCCCTCGACGATTGGTAACGTACGGTGGACAACAGACTTAATCACTATGACTTCGCCAACTGGCAAATTCAAGTCGATTTGCGTCCGATAACAGCGTCAGTGCGTCGCGGGACGGCCTGCCCGCACCTTTTTTGCCGTAAAGATCGTTGCCACCGTTAGATCTGGTAATCCAAGGCGAAGTCCTGCTGGCGCATGCTCTTGGGCCGGCGGTCGCGGTAGCGGAGCTTGGGGGGTTCTGCGCTGACCTGGTTGAGCGGCGGGACCGACGAGGTGATGAACACGTTGCCGCCAATGGTCGCCCCGCGCCCGATGACGGTATCGCCGCCGAGGATGGTCGCCCCGGCGTAAATGGTTACGTCGTCCTCGATCGTGGGGTGCCGCTTGTGACCGCGCAGCGCCTGCCCGAACGCCGGCGCCAGCGCGCCGAGGGTGACGCCCTGGTAGATCTTGACGTTGTTGCCGATCTCGGTGGTCTCGCCGATCACCACGCCGGTCCCGTGGTCGATGAAGAACCGCTGCCCGAGCTGCGCGCCCGGGTGGATGTCGATGCCGGTCAGGTTGTGCGCGTACTCGGTCATGATCCGCGGCAGCAGCGGGACCTTCATGCGGTAAAACTCGTGCGCCAGCCGCTGGACCGAGATCGCGAACAACCCCGGGTAGCAGAAGATGGTCTCGTCGGTGCTCTGGGCGGCGGGGTCGCCGTCGAACGCCGCCTGCACGTCGGTCGCCAGGACCTCGCGCACCGCCGGGATGCGCTCGAAGAAGCGGGCGACGATCTCGGCGGCCTCGTGGTCGCACGCCTCGCAACGCTCGTCGTCGCCGTTGGTTCCGGGCAGTTGCTCGCGGTAGCGCAGGCAGCAGCGGACCTGCTCGTACAGCAGGTCCGACAGCTCGATGACCAGCTCCCCCAGGCGGAACGGCACGTTGGCGGTGGTCAGCCCCTGCTTGCCGAAGTAGCCCGGGAAGAGCAACTGCCGCAGCCGCTCGATCGCGCCGACGATCGCGTCCCGGCTGGGGAGGTAGACGCGGTTGAGGTGCTGAAGGTGCGGCTGGTCAACCACGCTCTTGACGATGGCGTTCACCACGCGCGGCAGTTGGTCGTTCAGGTCGTTGCGGTTCATTGATTTTCGCACCCGTCGTCGACGCGGGCCAACCCGGCACGGCGACGGATCCTTCTGGTTCGGTCGAACTCTGCAAGCAGCGCGCGACGGATGGACGCACGACGAACGGACGACGGGGCGGGAGCCGCGATTACTCGCGGCCGGTACAGCGGCACGACAGCAGGCGAGGCACGGTCATGACCCCCCGATGATACCCACGCCCACCCCACCGGGCAAAGCACGCCGGCCCCGACCCGCGCCCGTGCGCTCCCGCCGCGTCATAACCCCCCGCCCGGCCAACGGTTGACGCCAAGAACGGCAAATTGGGTTCGTTTTGCACGTTTGCTTGCGCGCCTCCGTCGCGCCGTCCAATTGGGTTCGTTTTCGCGTTTCGCTGCCGCCGAGCAGGCTAAGTGACCCGCCGCAAATTGGGTTCGTTTCGACGTTTGCAGGTGTCGCCTCCGTCGTCGTTAAATCCCTGGTCCGTACGGCTGCAACCATAGCAAACGGAATCACGGGCGTCGGCCAAAAAGCGAGTGGGGGCGTCGGTGAAGGGGTACGCGCCCGACAAGGGCGAGGCAAGCCTCGCCCCTACTTCCGATGGGCGGTGAGCATCCCGATCCGTAAGTTCCTCCCTCCACCTCTCGCTTACCCGCGGCTGCCGGAAATCCTTGGGGTGCTTCGACCGCTCCGGGCCCGCCGCTGCCGGGGTAGGTTGCTCCGTCAGGACGCGCCGCGTGGTTACCGCCCGGCGTGCCGGGGC
The DNA here is from genome assembly GCA_035634055.1 of Tepidisphaeraceae bacterium. GTDB lineage: Bacteria > Planctomycetota > Phycisphaerae > Tepidisphaerales > Tepidisphaeraceae > JAICTV01. The sequence continues at coordinate 68,133 of DASQDR010000048.1, forward strand.
GTTCCCGGCCCGGGTCACGTCTTTGCCGCCGATCGCGCGTCCCAGTGGGATGGTGCCTTATGCCTCGACTTCGCTCCAAGCTCGCGCTCGCGGTGGCCGGCGTGCTGGCGGTTCCGCTCGTCGCTTCCGCCGAGCCGGTCACGTACACCGGTGACTTCCACCCGTCCAACGGCTCCGGCGTCACCGGAACGACGCAGCTCACGCTCGACGGGACGACCCTGACGGTGCAGATCAACGCGACCGGCCTGGCGCCCGATCAGCCGCACCCGGCGCACGTGCACGGGTTCCCCGACGGGCGCGAATCGGTCTGCCCGCCGGAGGTGCTGACGCCGTCGATCGACCTGAACGCCAACGGGATCCTCGACGTCCCCGAAGCCGAGGCGCTGGTCGGCCCGCCGATCCTGCCGCTGACCGTGGACGATAACGATGACGCCACCACCGGCGAGGCCGAGCCGCACCCGACCGCGCCGGGCGGCGTGATCAACTACACGCGCACGTTCGAGAACGTGGACCTGGCCATGCTCGGGCAGCTCGAGCAGCGCGCCGTCGAGCTGCACGGGCTGATGCTCGGCGAAACGTACGACCCGCTCCTGCCGATCGCCTGTGCCGAGCTGGCGCTGCTGGACACCGGCGGCGGCGGCGGCGGCGGCGGCGGGACGGTCATCCCGCTCCCGGCGGGCGTCTGGTCGGGGCTGGTCCTGCTCGGCGCCCTCGCCGGCAAGGCCAAGCTCCGCCGACGCGGCGCGATCGTCTGAAACGCCTCGATGCCAAGACCGACAATGCGCCGCGCCTGGCGCGTCGCGCGGAACGCTCCCCCTCTCCCCGGCCCGCGCCGGGGAGAGGGGTCTGCCGCGCGCGGCCCCCCGCGCATGAGGCGTCTCAGGCCGGCGGCACCGGCCAGCCGTTGGTCCCGGCGGGCCTGTTCGACACCTCCGCGGGCGTCGCCGTGGGCGCGGCCGTGGGCGCTGGTGAGCCGTTGGTCCCGCCGTCGGTGTTGGCATTCGTCACGGGCTTCTCCGCCGGCACCACTTTGAAGACCGTCACTTCCGGCCGGCACCAGTACTGCACGCGCTGGCCGTAGCTCAGGCCGCGGTTGACATAAAGGTGCCGCCCGTCCACGCAGTAGTAGCCGTGCGTGTAGTGGCGGTAGAGCTTGGGGTAGAACCGCTGTCCGAATTTGCTCGTGGCCACCTGCCGCCCGTGCGTGTGTCCGGCCAGCATCCACTGCCAGGGGTAGGGCATCAGCTCCCTCACGTTGGCGGGGTTGTGGTTCAGGCAGATGATCGGCAGGGCGGGGTCCACGTTTTGCCAGGCGCGGTCGGGGTCGATGTGGCCGGACCACTCATCGTCCAGTCCCACGATCGCCAGCGGCGTTCCGCCGCCCTGCGGCTTCACGTACGCCGTCTGGTTGCGCAGCACGATGAGGTGGCGGTCCTGGAGGCACTTCTGGAGGTAGTCGGCGCGGCGCTTGCCCTCGCCGGAGCCGTTCTTCCCGTAGATCGAGTAGTCGTGGTTGCCGAAGGTGCAGATCACGCCGTGGCGGGCGCGCAGGTGCGAGAGGATGGTGGCCACGCGGTGGGCGAAGCGGTACCCGCCGGTGATCAGGTCGCCGGTGATGACCACCAGGTCCGGCTCCAGCTCGTTCACCCAGCGCATGTACTGGATCAGGTAGCGCTGCCAGACGACCGGGCTGTAGTGAAGGTCGGAGAGCTGGACGATCTTCAGCCCGGCGAGCTGCGGGTCGAGCCCGTCGATGGGCATCTTGCGGCGGTGGATGTCCACCCAGCGGCGGTTCAGCGGCAGCGCGTGGACGCCGGTCAGGCCCATGCGCGACATCGTCATCCAGACCATCCGCCGCCACCCGTGCTGGCGGCGCCAGTCGGGCGTCTTCAGATAATCTTTCACTCCCTCGATCATAAGTTTGATTGTGAATTTCCCGGCGGCGATTGTGGAACGGGCGATCTCGACGGGCGCGGCCGGGCCCTACACGCTGTGGATCATCCGGGCCGACAGGAAAACGAGGTGAACGCGGCTGACGCTCTGCCCGGTAATGCCTTTGACCGCCCGGCGGTAAAGTTCCATCTGCGGCTTGTACCGCTCCACCCGCGCGGCGACGGTTTCGGGCGTGACGCGGTCGGTCTTGTAATCGACGATCTCCAGCCCCGCGGGCGTGGGAACGAGCACGTCGATGCGGCTGCGGACCATCACGCAATCCTCCGGGTCGCCCGAGGCGGGCGCGGACGGATCGAGCTCGTTCGCCGGCAGCGGGAAGTAGACCGGCAGCTCCCGGCGGACGCGTTTCGCGTGCGCGCGGATGAGCTGTCCGACGGCGCTGCCGACCAGCCAGCAGAGCGATTCGAGGTCCACGTGGTCCGCCTCGGCGGGCGCGATCAGCCGCTTGTCCGCCAGCCACTGCACCTGCTGCTTCAGGTCATCGATGTCGCACGGCCGGTCGAAGTCCAGGTGCTGGAGGGCCAGGTGCGTGGCCGAGCCGACGTCGGCGGCGGACGGCTTCACTTCCGTGCGCACCGCGCGCGGCAGCTCGAGCGTGCGGACCCAATCGGTTCCCGGCGGCTCGGATGCGCTCGCGCCGTTGCCGTCAGCCCCGCGTGCGCCGCCGCCGCCGCCCCGTGCGCCCCCTGCGCTGCCCGCGCCGTGAGCCGGGTGCTTCGCCAGCGCCGTCGCCGCCTCGGCGGCCTGGATCCGCGTGAACGGCTGGTGCGGGTACTTCGCCGTCAAGCGGGCGATGATGCGGTCCGCCTCGTCGCTGGGCGGCGGCGGCGGGTCGAGCGGTTCCAGCCGGGCGAGGCGGCGCTGCCGCTCGCCGTCGGACGGGCGCATCGATTCCGGCGTCGGCCACTGCGCGACATCGTCGCTGGCGTGGCGGACGACGCGGATTGGCTCCTGCGCGCCCTCGCCATCGCCGTGGCCGCGCTTGAGGATCGTGGCGACCGGCCCGAGCCAATCGAGCATGCAGCGCGCCCCGACGACGGCGTCGGCCGGCAGCGGACCGTCGCCGTGGCTTGCCCAGCGCGCCGCCCAGGTGTCGGGCGCGGCCTCGCGGCACGTGCCGATCAGCACCAGGTGTTCCTTGGCGCGCGTCATCGCCACGTACAGCACGCGCAGCTCCTCGGCCATCGCCTGTTGCCGCAGGCGGTTTGACACCAGCTTTGAAGCCAGCGACGGGTAGCGCACCTGCTTGGCCTCGTCGACCACTTCCATCCCCAGCCCGCCGTGGCGGTCGAGCAGGATCGGGCCGGAGCAGTCGCGCACGTTGATCGCCTTGCCGAGGTCCGGCAGGATCACGACGGGGAACTCCAGCCCCTTGCTGCGATGGATGGTCATGATGCGGACGACGTCTTCACCTTCGCTGGCGACCGACGGTTGGCCGAGGTCCGACTCCTCGCGCAGGCGGTCGAGGAACGCCAGGAAGCGCGCCAGCCCCTGCCGCTGGAAGGAGCCGAACTGCCGGGCGCGCTCGTGCAGGTCGATGAGGTTCGCCTTGCGCTGCTCCCCGTCGCGCAGGCCGGCGCAGAAGGCGAGGTAGCCGGTGGAGTCGTACACGTCCCAGATCAGCTCCGCCAGGGGCCGGCGCTGGGCCATGTCGCGCCAGCCGTCGAGCTGCGCCAGCACGTCGCGCAGCTTGGCTGCTAATTCGTCGTCGTGATCTTTGGCGTAGCGCACGACCGCCTGGTGGAACGGGACTTCCTTGCGGTCGTACGCCAGCCGCACGCGCGCCAGCGCGTCCTCCGCGTCGGGCAGCGCCGCGAGCGGGCTTCGCAGCAGGCCGGCCAGCGGGATGTCCTGCCGGCGGTTGTCCAGCACCTTCAGCAGGGCCAGGACGTCGCGCACCTCCATCGAATCGAAGTACCCGCTGCCGCTCTCGCTGTGGGTGGGGATGCCCGCGCCGCGCAGCACCTCGGCGTAGTCGTCCCCCTTGTAGCGCATGGAGCGGAGCAGCACGACGATGTCGCTGCGCCGGATCGGCCGGGGGGTGAGGATGCCGTCACGATCTTTCTCGATGACGCACATCGGCCGCCCGCCGTCGGCGCCCGTCATCTGGCGAACGAGCCGCGCGACGAGCAGCGCTTCGCGCGCGGTGCGGTCCGGCTCGATCGCGTCCGCGCCACTGCCGCCACCACTGCCGCCGTGATCGTCAATGCCGGCCTGCGGGTCGGCATCCACGTCGTGCGGCAGCAGGTGAAGCTCGACCGGCGCGCCGGCGAAGCACGACTTGCCGTCGCCGGCGGGGTATTTCAGCCCCGGCCGCAGCTCGTGCGTGTGGTCGTACTGAAGGTCCGCCGCCTCCTTCGTCATTAGCTTGGTGAAGACCTGGTTCAGCACGTCCAGCAGCGGCGCGCGGCTGCGGAAGTTGGCCTGGAGGTCCACCACCATCCCACCGCCCGCGCCCGCCCCGCCGCCTTCACGAAAGCGCTCGTGCCGCGCGAGAAACCGCGCCGGCTCGGCCAGCCGGAACCCGTAAATGCTCTGCTTCACGTCCCCGACGCAGAAAAGGTTGGAGGAGAAGGATGAAGGGGGATCGAGGAAGGATGAATCAGAAGCACGGCCGTCGGCGGCAGCATTTGTCTTTCCCTCTTCTTCATCCTTCCTCCTTCCGACTTCATCCTTTCCCGCGATTTCATCCCCCACGCACTCGCGGCTGGCGAGGCGGAGGATCCCGTCCTGCACCTCGTTGATGTCCTGGTACTCGTCGACCAGCACGTGGGCGAACTGCCTGTGCAAGAGGCGGGCGACGCTGGACGGGCGGTCGGTGTCGCCGTCGCGCAGGGCCTTGAGCGCCAAGCGCTCCAGGTCCGTGAAATCGACGCCGCGTAGCGCCGACTTCTCCTGCTGGTAGCGCTGCCCGAACGCCTGCACGAGATCGAGGAACAGCTCGGCGTGCGGGCGGACCGAGGCGATGCCTTCGATCCACTGCGCGGTCGTGAACCGCAGCGCCTGGCGGATCGGGCCGCACTTGATCTCGTCGCGCACCAGCTCCACCAGCGCCTTGGCCGTCTCCTTGCCCGGCGTGGCGTTGCTGACGGTCGGCAGCTTGGGGAGCTGGATCTCCGATTCCGCCGCCAGCGCGTCCAGCCCGTCGCTTTGCAGCACGGCCTGCCAGTGCGCGACGATCTGGCGGCAGGATTTGAGGTCTTCGACGTACTTCGCGAAGCCGTCCATGCGCGACACGGCCGCGAGCGACGCGTCGCACTGCTGCGCGAGCGCGGCCAGGCGCCGGCGGAGGTCGGCGACGAGCTGTCGGCCCAGCTCCGATTCCTCCAGCGGCTTGCCCGCCGACACTTCCTCCAGTCGCCGCCGCGCGTCGGTCAGCCACTGCTGCGGATCGACCAGGCTGCCGAGCAGCTCGTGGGCGTCGATCAGCTTGGCCACCAGCCGCTCGTCGTTCCCCTCCGCGTAGGCGTCCACCAGCGCCTGAAACTGCTCCGACCGCGGCGGCGCGGCCTCGTACTGCTCCGCGAACAGCTCGCGCGCCACCTCCAGCCGCAGCAGCGCCGCCTCGTCGCCGTCCAGCACCGTGAACGCGGGGTCGAGCCCGAGCAGGTGGAAGTGCTGGCGGATCAGCTTCGCGCAGAACCCGTGCAGGGTGCTGACCTGCGCCCGATCGATGAGCGCGAGCTGGCGGCTGAGCCGGCGGTCATCGGGGCTCCTGGACAGCCGCTCGTGCAGCGCCCGCTCGATGCGCGACTTCATCTCCGCCGCCGCCGCCTCGGTGAACGTCACCACCAGCAGCTCGTCGACATCGCACGCCGGCTCGGCGTCGCAGACGAGGTAAGCGCAGCGCGCCGCCAGCACCGCGGTCTTGCCCGACCCGGCCGCCGCGGAGACGAGCAGGCTTTGGCCCGTCGTGGCGATGCCGGCCCACTGCTCGTCGGTCCAGTTCGTGCCGACCGGCTTGGGCGGGAGCTGGAATTTCACCACGCGGTCGCGCGTCGGCTTCTTCGCCTTAGTCGCCATCGCCGCCGCCCCCCTTCAGCACCATGTCCAGCACGTCCGAGCGCTTCATCGCCGGCAGCGAGAGGTAGCGGTTAAGGCCCGCGTCAAACCGGCAGACGCCGCGGTAGGGGCAGTTGGGGCACGGCGTGTCGCGCCCGATGCGATAGGGGCGCGCCTCGACCGAGCCGGCAATCATCTCGTCGGCGAGCTGCCCGACCTTGCGCTTCACGAAGCCGAGCAGCGCGGCGAAGGCGCCGGCGTCGGCGACGTCGGTGGTGTCGAGCTTGCCGAACCCGCCGTCCTTGTTGACGTGAACCTGCACGACCTGCGACGCGCCGCACTCCAATTCAGCGTCGAGCTGCTGAACGTATCGCGCGTCGAAGATCCCGCGCGGCTTCACGCGCAGGTCGAACGCCGGGTCCGTCTCGTCCGGCGCCTCGTCGGGATGATCCACGGATTCCAGGCTGCGCAGCAACTTGGCGTAGAATGCCGCCACGGGCGAGACCTTCTTGCCGAACAGCTTCTCGCCGCTGGCCTCCAGCACCAGCAGGTAGGTCAGCAGTTGCAGCGAAAGCCCGTGGTAGACCTCGTGCAGCGCCAGGCGGTCGTCGCGCAGCTTGTAGTCGATGACGGCGACGGCGTTGCCGTCGCGCAGCAGGTCGACGCGGTCGATCTTGCCGTGCAGCCGCACGACGCGCCCGCGCGGGGTCTTCAGCTCCAGCGGCGGCAGGCCGTCGGCGCCCTGGCCGAAGCCCAGCTCCGCGTACGCCGGGCGGAACCCGCCGCGCGACAGCGCCGCCTGCTGCGCGGCGCAGACCTGCTCGACCGTCCTGCGCACGCGCTGGAGCAGGTACTTGTTGCGCGCGTTGCTGAGCATCAGCTCCCCGCGCAGCGCCTTGCCGGCGCGGTCGGCCAGCTCGCCGACCATCTGCCGGGTGATCTGCCGCTCGACCTCGCACCAGTCGGCGCGCTGCCGCAGCGTCTGGCGGACGACGCCCTCGAGGATCTGGTGGTAGACGTTGCCAAGGTCCAGCGGGGTGACGTCCGATTGCTCGCGCTCCTGCAGCCCCAGCCCGAAGCGCGCGAAGTGCTTGAACGGGCAGGTGGCGAACGTCTCGATGCGCGTGACGCTGGCGTGCAGCTCGCCGCCGACCAGCCGCTGGGCCGTCTCGGGCGAGAGCCGCGCGTCGTTCTGGTAGCCGACGGCGCGCCACGCGCGGAAGCGCATGATGTCGATGGCGTCGTCGCAGCAATCGTGCTGCCGCAGCCAGCCGTAGAGCGACGCCCAGGGCTGCTCGGCGTCGGCGGCGTCGTCGCAGCGGCGGGCCCAGCGCATCAGCGCGGTCACGAGCTGCCGCGGCGTGCCGATTCCCGCCGGGCCGGCGTCGGCCTCGCGCTCCTCGCGCGCGACCTCGTTGTGAGGGAACATCCGCCGCAGGCGCGCCCAGTAGCCGGAGCCGTTGATCGGCTTGTTGTCGTTCGACGTCGCGCGCGTCACCACCAGGCCGTGCGACGCGCGGGTGAAGGCGATGTACGCCAGCAAGTTCTCATCCAGCAGCCGCCGCTCGCTGTCGGGGTCGACGTCGAGGTGGTGGCTGCGCAGCGACCGCCGCTCGGAATCGGACAGCACCGAATCCTCGCGCGACACCCGCGGGAACTGCCCCTCCGCCAGCCCGAGCACGAACGCGGCGTAAACGCGCGTCGTCCGCGTCCGCTCCGCCTGCCCGACCAGCACCTGATCCACGCGCGGCGGCGTGAGGGCGAGGTCGAACTGCTCGAGCCCGGCCTCGAGGATCTCCACGAAATCGCCCGGCGTGACCGCCGCATCGCCGAGCAGCTCCGCGAGCTGGTCGAACATCTTCACCAGCTCCGCCCACACCTGCTCGTGCTCGCCGCGCTGCTCCGGATCGTTGTTGGCGATGGCGTCATTGATCCACGTCGCCAGCGTGCCGCGCACGTCGAAGCGGGCGTACAGCTCGAACAGCTCCACGATCGTCTGTCGGATCGGCCGCTTCTCCTCGGCGCGCAGGCGGGCGACGAACGGGGCGAGGCGATCGCTGACGTGGCGGCGGAGCCGCTCCATCTCCGCGGCCTCGGCGCGCTCCGCGAAGGCGGCGGCGTCCACGTCGTCGCCGTCGCCGCGGGCGATCGTGCGCGCGAACGCCCACGCGTCCGCGCCCGACCACGCGGGCCCGCCGCGGATGCGGTGGAGCAGCACGTAATTCTCCAGCGCCTCCGCCTGGTCGTGCTCGAGCCCGCACAGGCCGCTCTTGACCACCGCCATCACCGCATCGTGCGGCCAATTGTGGCGGGCGATCTGAAAGACCGCGCGGGTGAATTGCAGCAGCGGGTGGTGTCCCGCCGAGCGCCGGCGATCGACGAAATACGGCACATCGTGCTCGCGGAACGATGCGGCGATCAGCTCGTCGTAGTCGTCGATATCACGGACCAGCACCGCGACGTCGCGCAGCCGGCGGCCGCCGCGCAGCATCTCACGGATCCGCCGCGCCACCGCATCCACTTCCCCGCGCCGGTCGGGCGCCTCGACGAACTGCACCGCCCAGCACTGCGCCTGCGGCCTCGCCCCGTCGAACAGCCGCGCCTCGACCTCCGCCAGCGCGCCGTCGGCGAACCGCCCCGCGCCGCGCAGCAGCAGCGGCGGCTCGACTTCCACCTGCGCCTCGGCCAGGGTGAGCACCAGCTTTCGGTAGGTGGTTTCCGTGCGATGAAAGAGGCTGAGGTCGTCCGGCAGGTGGTGGACGTCGCGAAGGGTCGGGCTGCGCGGGTCGATCAGCAGCGTGACGTCCACCCGCCCGCAGGTCTCGCCCAGGGCGACGATCATCCGCCGCTCGCGGTCGGTGAACTCGTGGAAGCCGTCGATGTAAACCGTCGCGCCGCGCAGCGGGCGGTGATCGTGCAGGCAGGCCAGGACCTGCTCGAGCCGGCGGTGCGGGTCGACGCGCTCCTGGCCCAGCGCGTCGCGGTAGGCGCGGTAGAGCAGGTGGAAGTCGGCGACCTTGTCGCGCAGCACGCGCTCCTCGACGCGCTCGCCGGCACTGTCGGCCAGCTCCTTCGCCAGCGCGCCGAGCGTGTCGGGATCCTTGCCGCAGCGCTCGAACTCGGCGAAGGTGGCGTCGAGCCGCGCGGCCAACCCGGGCTGGCGGGCGACGCTGCGGAAGAACTGGAGCTGGTCCTGGTGCGCGCGGAGCAGGTAGCCGAGCAGCATCTGCCGCCCGATGGCGCTGAGCTCCGGCACCGCCGCCCCGCCGCACGCGGCGAGCACTTCCTCGCCGAGCAGCTCGAACGACAGCACGCGGGCGCGGCAGAATCCGTCAAGCCCGCTGCGGGTGGTCAGCTCGCGCTCGGCGGAGAAGGTGGCTTGCTTGGGAAGGATCCAGTAGATCGGCGGGCCGAGCGGCTCGGCGCGCATCGCCTCGACGATGGCATCGAAGCAGTGCTTCGTCTTGCCACTCCCCGCCCGGCCGATAACGAATCGAACGCCCACGTCGCACGCCAAGATAGCAGAACGAGCGTGGCGGCGTCACGGCGACGGAAGCGTGGCGGGCGCGGCGGGCGGGACGCTGGCGGGATCGGGCGCGGCCGCGGTCGTTGGCATCGCCGGCGGGACGTAGAGCGGCATTGTTGCCGGCTCGGTTGACGAAGCCTCCACGGCCGCCGGCGGCGACGGCGGCGCGGCGGGCGCGGCGGCGCGGCGGCCGCCCCACGCCAGGCCGGCGACGGCGGCGACCGCGAACATCGCGAACCCGAACGCCAGCTTGCTCACGATCCCGTAAAGCCTGCCCTTCGCCGCCCCCACGCCCACGCGCAGCGAGTGGCGCAGATCCTTGTCCGTTAGCTCCATCACGGCCGCCCCGATGAAGGCACCGAGGCACGCGCCGATCACCTGCGCCACGATCGGGATGGGGATCACCGACAGGAAGATCGCGCCGAGGAACCCGCCGACGATCGCGCCGATCATCCCGCGCTTGCGCCCGCCGGCGGCGGCGGAACCGGCGGCGCCGGCGACGAATTCCACCACCTCCGCCAGCACCGCCAGCACGAAGACCGCGATGAACGACGGCCAGCCGACGTAGTTGTTCCACCCGGTCCACCAGCCGTACAGCCCGTAAGCGCCCACCATGAGCCACAGCCCGGGCAGGCCCAGGATGTTGACCAGCCAGCCGACCAGCAGCACGAGCAACATCAGGAAGTAGTAGACCCAGTCCATTTGCGTTCAGCTCCTCGGTCGCCCCGCTCCGCTCCGGCTCCCGCGCCCGCACCGCGGGTCAACGTTGAACGATTTCGTACAGCTTCCACGCGCCCCACGCCAGCGCGGCGACCAGGATGATCTTGGCGAGCAGCGCGACCCACCGCGCCCATCGCCGCAGGCGCACCTGGCGGAAGACGACCTTGTTCACCGTGGGGATCAGTTGCGCCTCGTCGGGCGTCAGGTGGGCGTAGGCGTCTTGCAGCTTTTTGACCAGCGGATCGTAATCCGCGCCCGCGACCAGGCGCAGCGCGTCCTCCGCCGCCTTCAGGTGGTTCTGCGCCGCCTCGGTGGAGCAGTCCATCGCCAGTGCGCAGTAGCGCGGGTTGAGCTTCTCGCCGTGCCAGAGCAAGAACGCCTCGCGCTGCTGCGCGTCGAGCTTGCGCACAGCCGAGACGAACGCGACGTACTCCGGCGGCGCGGGCGGCGCCGCCTGGAGCACCAGCACGTCCTGCCGCGGGTCGGCCGGGCGGTGGTGCGCCGAGCGGCGCGACGTCATGATCGTGAAGCGGTGATACCAGTTGGCCGGGTCGTCGTCCGGCTTCCACTTGGGCATCATCCTGACGCTGCGGTTGAGCACGAACCGCGCGATCCCGCGTCCGACGTCCCACCGCCCGGCCAGCGCGTAGGCGATCCGGTAGACCGGCGCCACCTGGCTTTGCAGCACGCGCTGCACCGCCGCCGGCTTGAGGCGGCGCGCGTCGTGGATGACATCGGCGTCGAGCAGCGTCATGGCGGCCGCGCGCGATCTTAGCAGAACCGGCGCTCGCGCGTCGCCGCCCGGCGGCGTACGCTTGGCCGACCATGCGGCCGATCCTCTGCTGCGCGATTCTCGCCTCATTCGCCTGCGGGTGTACGGCGCTGGCGCCGTCGAAGGGCGGCGGGCAGGTGATCCCGTCGGCGTCGCGCCGCGTTAACCCGGCGGACATCGCCGTGCCGCCCGGCTACCGCGTCGAGGTCGTCGCGACCGGGCTGAACTTCCCCACCGGCGTCGCGTTCGACGACCAGAACCGCCCGTGCGTCACCGAGGCCGGTTACAGCTACGGCGAGGTTTTCACCACACCGCGACTCGTGCGCATCGAACCGGGCGGCCGGCTCGCGCCGATCGCCACCGGCAGCCCGGAGGCCGGCCCGTGGAACGGCGTGGACTTCCGCGACGGCGCGTTCTTCGTCGCCGAGGGGGGCGAGAAGTCCGGCGGGCGCATCTCGCGCATCGACGCCAACGGCACCATCACCCCGATCGTGCGGAACCTCCCGTCGCTCGGCGATCACCACACCAACGGTCCGGTCGTCTCGGCCGACGGATACGTCTACTTCGGCGTCGGCACCGCCACCAACAGCGGCATCGTCGGCGAGGACAATTTTCACTACGGCTGGCTGAAGCGGGTCCCCGATTTCCACGACGTCCCCGCCCGCGCTGTGAAGCTCGTCGGGCACAACGTCACCACCGACAATCCCGTGACCGCCGAGCAGGGCGACACCGCGACCACCGGCGCTTACGTCCCCTTCGGCACGCCGACGCAGCCCGGCCAGGTGATCAACGGGCGCATGCCGTGCAACGGCGCGGTGATGCGCGTGCGCGCCACCGGCGGTGAGCCGGAACTCGTGGCGTGGGGCATGCGCAACCCGTACGGGCTGGCGTTCGACGCCGAGGGCAAGCTGCTCGTCGCCGAGAACCAGTTCGACGACCGCGGCAGCCGCCCGGTCTGGGGGGCGGGCGACCTGCTCTGGCGGATCGACCGGCCCGGCCTGTGGTACGGCTGGCCGGACTTTCACGGCGATCGGCCGCTGGCGTGGAAGGACCATTACCAGCCGCACGGCAAGGACGCGCCGCGCCCGCTTCTGGCGGAGCGCCCGAACGATCCGCCGGCGCCGGCGGCGGTGCTCGGCGTGCACGCGTCGGCGTGCGGGCTGGACGTCTCCCGCACCGATGCCTTCGGATTCGCCGGGCAGGCGATGGTCGCGCTGTTCGGCGACATGGCGCCCGAGGTCGGCAAGGTGCTCGAGCCGGTCGGCTACGCTGTCGTGCGCGTCGATCCCAGTTCCGGCGTGATCGAATCGTTCGCAGTGAACCGCGGCGGCAAGACCAACGGCCCGGCGTCAAAGCTCAAGACCGGCGGGCTCGAACGCCCCATCGCCGCGCGCTTCGACCGCACCGGCACGGCGTTGTACGTCGTCGATTTCGGCCAGCTCGCCATCACCCCGACGGGCCCGACGCCGGTGCAGAAGACGGGCGTGCTCTGGCGGATCACGCGGGAGGCGGCGCGATGACGTGGGCGCACCGCATCGTCGCCGGCTGCTTTATCGCTGCGAGCATCGTCGCGGGCGCGCTGCTCGCCCCCGGCTGCGCGTCCGCGCGGCGCGACGAACCGCTCGTCGGCCCGGTCGAGCTGCCGACGCCCGAGCTGCGCATGGGCCAGCAGGTCTTCATGCGGCACTGCTACCAGTGCCACCCCGGCGGCCGCGCGGGCGTCGGTCCGGCGCTGAACAACAAGCCGCTCCCGGCGGCGCTGATCAAGACGCAGGTTCGCCAAGGCCTTGGCGAGATGCCCGCCTTCGGCACCGACATCCTCCGCGAAACCGAGGTCGACGCCGTCGCCGACTACATGATCGCCCTGCGGCAGAACAAGCCGGACAAGAGGAAGTGACTTCACCCGGCCCCGCTCCCGTTGCGCCGGGAGACGCAGCGGGCGGGGTTTTTTGACGCCCGTCAGGTGGGGCCCGCGGTGTTTTATGCCGGCGGGAACCGGGCACGGCGATTGCACGGACGCGCTGCAATGGCCAAGCCCACCACCCCTCCGGCGACCGCGACCGCCGCCCGCGCCCGTCCCGCCCGCTCGACGTATCGAAAAATGGCGCGCGAGCGCTTCGGCTTCGACGACCTCCGCCCGGGGCAGGAGGAGGTCATCCAGCTCATCCTCGACGGGCACGACGTGCTCTCGATCATGCCCACCGGCGCGGGCAAGTCGGCCATCTACCAGATGTGCGGGCTGCTGCTCGACGGGCCGACGGTGGTCATCTCGCCGCTGATCGCGCTGCAGAAGGACCAGGTGGAATCGATCCAGGAGAAGGACCTGCCGGAAGCGGCGGTCGTCAACTCCACCCAGCGCGTCGGGCAGCGCCGCGAGGCGTTCGACAAGCTCGAGGGAGGGCAGCTCGAGTTCCTCTTCCTCTCGCCGGAGCAACTGGCCAACGAGGAGACCTTCGAGAAGGTGAAGGCCAGCCCGCCCAGCCTGTTCGTCATCGACGAGGCGCACTGCCTGAGCGAGTGGGGCCACGACTTCCGGCCGGAGTACGGGCGCCTCGGGAGCATGATCGAATCGCTCGGCCAGCCGCGCCCGCGCGTGCTCGCCCTGACCGCCACCGCCGCCCCGACCGTGCGCGACGACATCGTGCAGCGCCTGGCGCTGAAGGATCATCGCACGATCGTCTGGGGCTTCGAGCGACCCAACATCCACCTGACGGTGGAAGCCTGCCCGGACGAGGAGACCAAGACGCGCGTCTTCCTCCAGCGCGCGACTGACCTGCCCAAGCCGATGATCTGCTACGTCGGCACGCACAATCACGCCGAGCAAATGAGCCTGCTGCTGCGCGAGAACAACCTCAACGCCGGCTTCTACCACGGCGGGATGAAGAAGGACGAGCGCGACGCGGCACAGAATTCGTTCATGGACAGCAAGACCGACATTATCGTCGCCACCAACGCCTTCGGCATGGGCGTGGACAAGCCGGACGTGCGCACGGTGCTGCACTACGACATCAGCGAGTCGGTCGACTCTTATTACCAGGAGGTCGGCCGCGCCGGGCGCGACGGGGAGCCGGCGCGGGCGATCCTGCTGTACCGCAAGGAGGACGTCGGCATGCGCAAGGCGATGGCGGCCGGCGGCAAGCTCACCGAGGACCAGGTCGAGCAGGTGGCCGAGGCGATCAAGGACCGCCGCGACGCCGTCGACGTGAAGGACGTCGCCGAGGCGACCGACCTCAAGCTGGGCAAGGTCGAGCAGGTGATCAACCGCCTGGAGGAGGTCGGCGCGGTGAAGATCCTGCCCGGCGGGGACGTGAAGCCGGCATCGAAGAAGATGGACGTCGGCGCGGCCGTCGAGGAAGCCGTGCACGAGCACGAGGCTTACCGCCAGTACCGCCTGGGGCGCGTGCAGCTCATGAAGGACTACGCCGAGACCCGCGACTGCCGCCGCCGGTACATCCTCAACTATTTCGGCGAGCCCTACCCCAACCCCTGCCGCCACTGCGACAACTGCGAGGCCGGCACCGTCGAGCAGGTCGAGGAGGAAACCAAGGACCTCCCCTTCCCCCTCAAGTCGCGCGTGACGCACAACAAGTTCGGCGAAGGCGTCGTGATGCGCTACGACGACGACGGCAAGGTCGTCGTCCAGTTCGACGCCGAGGGAGAGAAGAGCATGGTCACGAAGTTCCTGCTGGAACACGGGCTGATGCGGGTGTTGGGAGGTTGAAGTTCAATGATGGGAGGCACGGAGGCACGGAGGCACGGAGGCACGGAGGCACGAAGTGGGTTGAAGGGGACAAGGGAGGAAGTGAATTCACTCTATCCCTTCTCTCTTATCACTCCCTTCGTGCCTTCGTGCTTCCATTCCCTCCGTCGCTTCGTCCCTCCGTCGCATCGTCGCTTCTTCCTCCCCCCCTCCATCGCGCCCGCCCCCTTTGGTACATTGCGCCGATGGAGATCCGCGCTGCAACGCAATCCGACCTTGACGGCCTGCGCGAGATCGACGGGACGGTCGAATCCGCGCAGTACCTCCACCTCGAGCGCACCGGTGAGGGGTTCGCGAGCGGGTGGCAGCTCGAGCAGCGGCCGGCACGGCAGAAGACGATCGAGCCGAACCGGCTCGACGACGACGCGTGGTTCACCCTCAAGCAGGTCGCCGGCGGCATCGAGGAGGGGATGGCGCTGATGATCGAGCACGACGATCAGCCGGTCGCGATGCTGCTGGCCCGCCCGGACCCGGCGGCGGGGACGCTGCGCATCGTCGACCTTCGCGTCGACTACGACTACCGCCGGCAGGGCATGGGAACCGCGCTGGTCTTCCACCTGATCCAGATGGCGCGCGACGGGGCGTTCCGCGCGATCGGCGCCGAGGCGCTGACGAACAACCTGCCCGCCAACGCGCTGCTGGCCAGGTGCGGGTTCGAGCTGAGCGGCGTCGACACGCGCCGCCGGACGAACCACGACCTGGTGAAGGAAGCGGTCACGCTTTTCTGGTACGTTCCGCTGGACTAAAGTCCCCCACGTCTCCGGGCCGGATTTCGCGTTCGCCGTCAGACGCCACGCATGAGCGAGAGGACGCCGACAACTTCGTCCGCGCAGCAACCCCGCACGCCCGCGGGCGGGGACGGGAATGGCGCTGCGCCGCCGTCCGGCGGTGACGCCCAGGCTGGGACGCCCGCCTCGGCGGGCGCCGCCACGGCCGGTGCGACCGCGACGGCAACCGCCCCGCCCAAGGTGTCGTCCGCCGCCCAGCCGAGCTACCTCGCCCACACCATCGAAGCCATCCCGGCCCCCGACGGCGCGCAGCTTCTGGCCGACCTGGAGCCGGGGGCCGCGGCGCAGGTGGCGGAGTTCCTCGACCCCGAGACTGCCGGCGACGTGCTCGCCGAGATGGAGCCCGTCGCCGCCGCCACCGTCATTACCGACATGGAGCCGCCGGAGGCGGCCATGGTCCTTCAGGAGATGGACCCGGACGACCGGGTCGACATCCTCGCCCACGTCGCGCCCGAGCGGCGCGAGGCGCTGCTGGAGGAAATGGACGCGCGCGAGGCGGCGGAGGTGCGCCACCTCCGGCAGTACCCGCCTGATTCCGCCGGCGGCATCATGACCACCGAGGTCACCGCCCTGCCCGACTCGCTCACCGTGCAGCAGGCGATCGAGGAACTGCGCCGGCTGAGCGAAGAGCTCGAGCAGATGTTCTACGTCTACGTGATCGACCGCCACGGGCACCTCGTTGGCGTGCTGTCGATGCGCGACCTGATCCTCGCCAAGCCAGACCGCCGCATCCGCGACATCATGCACCGCAACGTCACGTCGGTGCAGGCGACCACCGACCAGGAGGACGTGGCGCGGCTGATGCGCAAGTACAAGTACCTGGCCGTCCCGGTTACCGACGCGCGGAACCACCTGGTCGGGCTGATCACGGTTGACGACGTGGTGGACGTGATCCAGGACGAGGCGACCGAGGACGTGCAGCGCATGGCGGGCGCGGGCGCGGAGGAGCGGCTGACCAGCCCGTGGTTCTTCAGCTTCAAGAAGCGGATCTGGTGGCTCCAGGTGAACCTGGCGACCGCCTTCGCCGCCGCCGCCGTGATCGCCATGTTCCAGGACGTGATCGAGGAGGTCGCGATCCTGGCCGCGTATCAGACGATCGTCAGCGGCATGGGCGGCAACGCCGGCGCGCAGGCGATGGCGGTCGCCATCCGCGGGATCGCGCTGGGTGAGGTCGATCGCTCGCTGCTGCGGCGGATCCTGTGGCGCGAATTCCTCGTTGGCTTGCTCAGCGGCCTCATTATCGGCGCCACCACCGGCATCATCGCCGCGGTCTTCAACTACTCGGAGCACGGCGTGCTGGTGGGCGTGGTGATCTTCCTGGCGCTGGTGATCAACCACGTCGTCGCCTGCACGTCGGGCGTGGCCATCCCGTTCGTGATGCGCTGGCTCGGGTTCGATCCCGCGCAGTCGGCGACCATCTTCGCCACCACCGTCACCGACTGCGGCGGCTTCTTCGCCACCCTGGGGCTGGCGGCGCTGGCGCTGCGCTTCTTCCACGGTTCGTGAGCGCGAACCTCGCTCGGCGCGATCTGACACGCGGGCCCCAACGGGCCGCCCATCAATCCTTCTGCTTGGTCGCCCCCAGCTCCTTGGCGATCTCGCTTTCCAGCTCGTCGAGCTTGCTCAGCTCCTGCTTCTCGCTGGCCAGCACCTCGGCCTGGATCATGCGGTCGATCTCGTCGTCGCTGACGAGCTCCTCGCGGGCGGTGGCGGCGGTGCCGGAGCGGGCGGCGTCCTCCATCGAGTCCAGGAAGATCTCCATCCGCTCCTCCATCGACCCCGCCTGCGCGACCGCCTTTTCCCACTGCGTCTGCGTCTTGGTCAGGTCCATCTCGCCGAAGATGTCGCCGATCTGCCGCGCCATGACGTTCATCGATTCGGCGAACTGCTGGCTCGCCTGCGCCTGCTGCTGGATCAGCATCGCGTTGCGGATCGCCAGCAGTTGCCGCTCGAGCATCTTCTTCACCGCGGCGGTCTTCTTCAGGGCCGATCGGATGAACAGGTACTGCCCGTTGTCGCCGATCTGCTTGGCGTGGCGGGCGTTGCGGATGAAGTCCTCGGTGAACTTCTCCTGCTGGCGGATCGAGCGCTCGATCGAGCGCATGCCGGCCTTGATCTTCATCTCGCGCTCGATGCGGCGCTCGTCCTTGCTCTTGAACAGGCCCATGTGCGGTTCCTCGCTTGGACGTGTGTGTAACACGGCGCCCGCCGGGCGGGCGAGTGGAAAAGCCGGCTGTCGATTCTAAGGCCGCAGCGGCACGCGGAGCACCAGCCCGATGAGCAGCCCGCCGACGATCATCCAGAACGTCACCGCTTCGTCGCGCGACAGCCCCGCGCCGAAGGCGCCGAGCACGCAGGCGACGCCGATCGCGAAGATGATCTGGCTCCGCCCGCCGAGCCGGGCGACCGTGGCGGCCCCGGCAGCCCGCACGGACGCGGCGAACGGACCGGCGGCGGCGGCGAACTCGCTGGCGACGTAGCGAAGCCATGCGACGGCCTTCCAGAACGTCGGGAAGATTGGGTTCACGTCCGACTTGGCGTACTCGAGCCGAACGTGCGGGTCGCGCGGCGTGCCCGCCCTGCTCGCCGAGCCCGCCGCGCCGCCGGCGCCACCGCCCGCATCGCGAGCGGCTGGTCCCGCATCCGGTTCCCCCCGCCTCGGCGTTACCACCACGCGCTCGCCCACGCTCACCTCCGCCCTTTGAACTTCTCGATCGCCCAGGCGATCGGCACCAGCGGCACGAGCAGCGCCCACATGACCCACTCGGCGGCGTTCTTGCGGTGCAGGTTGCTCATCGCCGGCGTTCGCTCCGCCAGACATGCTAGCGTAAACCGCCGCGACGCGGGGAGGCCCGGCGGCCGCGTGACCCGGCAGGAGTATGCATCGCAGGGGCTCAAACGAAAAAGGGGCAGGAGCCGGCGCCCGTACAGCGCGCTCGGCTCCTGCCCCGCAATTCTAAGTGCGGCCCGCGATCAGGCGGCCTGGGGCCACTCGACCTTCGCCCACTGCGATTCGCCCGTGCCGATGCTGTAGCGGATGAGGGCGAACTTGCCCTCGTCGCCGTGGTCGGCCACCACCGCCTTCACCACCGCACCGGGGTGCTCGGACAGGAACGCCGCGACGGTGGCCGACGGCAGATTGCCCGGGGCCACCTCGTAGCTGTCGAGCTCCACGGTCTCCGATTCCTCGAACGGGTGCGAGCCGGTGAAGGTGAAGCGGGCGTGGTAGACGGCGCCGTCGCCGTTGTAGCGGTAGAGCATCGTGAAGGTGTGGTCGTCGTTGACGCGCACGCCCACCGGCTCGGAATCCGGGAACGTGTCGACGAACGCCTGGCGGTAGGTCTCGGGGACGTAAGAGAGGTCGACGGGCACGTAGAGGCGGTCCTCGCCGGCGGTCTGGTCGGCGACGAGGTCGAGGACGGCACCGGGGGCGGTGGCATCCTCGGAGGCGAAGTCGTCCTGCCCCGCGCCGCCGGAGAGCGCATCGCTGCCGGCGCCGCCGTCAAGCTGGTCGTCGCCGCGCCCGCCGCCGAGGGCGTCGTCGCCGGCGCCGCCGACGAGATGGTCGAAGCCGCCGTTGCCGTTGAGGGCGTCGTCGCCGGCGTTTCCGTCGGCGAAGTCGTCGCCCGCGCCGCCGGTGAGGACGTCGTCGCCGTTGCCGCCGTCGAGGGCGTCGTCGCCGTTGCCGCCGACGAGGGTGTCGTTGCCGTCGCCGCCGGCGATGAGGTCGCGAGCGCTGCCGCCGACGATGCGATCGTTGCCCGCGCCGCCGTCCACGCGATCGCGCCCGCCGCCGCCGAACAGCACGTCATCGGCGCTGCCGCCGATGATCAGGTCGTTGCCGCCGCCGCCCAGCACCGTCATCGGCACCGAGATGCCGCCGGCCGCGCCGGAGGCGACCACAACGTGATCGCGCCCGCTGCCGACGTCCACCTGGATACCGGCGACGGCCGTGCGGTCGAAGGTGCTCCAGGCGCCGTTGACGTTGACGCGGAGCACGCTGGCGTCGCTGGCGTCGCCGGCGATCAGCACGTGGTCGCCGGCATCGGTGCCGGTGACGTAAAGCTGCGTGCCCGACAGCGCCGCTGAGAAGAGCCGGCGCGCGGCGAGCGGCTCGATGCGAGCGGCCGGGGCCGGGAAGTTGGACGACTTGGGCGACTTCGACAACGACGAGGAAGGACGGCGGCGGTTCATTTCTCTGCTCCGTGGGTGAACATCGCGCGGGCCGCGCGAAACGAGCGGGCCCACGGTGGAGCTATCGGAACGCCGCGGGCGCGGGTTAACCGGGCGGTGCGGGATAACGCGAATAACGGGACGGGTTCGCCGGGCGCGACGCCGTAGCGGCGACGCTTGCGTCGTCCTTCGCCGACCCGAAATAGAAGGCGAGTCAGGCCTCGCCCCCAACGGGTGATGATGGTCCTGGATCCGTATAACGCGTCGGCCGGGACGGCTGCGCGTGTCGCTGGGGCTGCCGCGTCATCGGGGTCGCCGGCAGGTGAAGAAAGCGGATCCTTATCGGGCCTGGCCTTCGGCGAACAACCTGCGGCTGGCGGCGACGTAGTCGAGCATTTGCTCCGACGACAGCGATCGCCAGCGGAGGAACTGGCGGCGAAGCTCGGTGAGGAACGGGCGGTTCATGCGGTACCACGACCCGTCGTCGCCGCTGAGCCGGCGGAGCGTCACGCGCACCTCGTAGATATCCGGGTGCTCGCCCGGGCGGATGACGAGAGTCAATTCCTGGCGGACGCCGAGGTCGAACGGCGTGAGCCACACGATGGTCCGCAGCCCGCGTCCGGCATTGCCGTTGGCGGCGGGCGCGGCGGCGCCGCCTCGGTCGCCATTGCCGCTGCTGTTCGGGCCGTGGGTCAGGCTGGCAGCGCCGGCGGGCGCGGCGCGATTGGCACCGTCGCCAACCGCGCTCATGCCCGGGCCAGGGGCCGTGTCCACCAGCACCACGTTGCCGCGGTTGGCATCGCCGTCGCCATTGCCCCGGGCATAGCCCGGCCCGGAGAAGGCTTCGATCCGGTCGGCGGAGAACTTGCCGATCGAGCCCTCGCGGTGGGCGGCGAAGAACTCGGCGAGATAGGCGATGGCCCCGTCGGCGGCGGTGCGGTTGATGGTGAACGGGAGGTCCGCCTCGATCTGCCCATCGCGCGGGCCGGGCACGCGCCAGCTCCGCTCGATGCTCGGCGCGGCGACGCGGGCAGCCATCCGCGCGGGGACGATGCTGCTGGCCAGCACGATCAGCAGGATCAGGCCCATCGTCATCATCGCGCTGGTGCCGGAGTAGTTGAGCGTGACGCCCGAGCCGAGCAGCCCGAGCTTGAGCAGCAGCGTTCCCGCCCCCTGCCCGATCACGTAGCCGAACACCACGCCGATCAGCCCGTAAACCATCGCCTCGGCCACGAAGAGCGCGCCCACGTGGAGCGGCGCGAGCCCGAGCGAGGTGTAGACGTGGATCTCGCGACGCCGCTCGGCGATCGAGCCGAGCATGGTGTTGAAGATGATCAGCCCCGCGATCGCCAGCGGGATGGCGACCTGCCCCGCGCCGCTGACCGACGACAGGTTGCCGGCCGAGACCATCCGCACGCCGTCGCTGTAGCCGGCGAAGAGTGCGACGGCGAACCGGCGGGCCAGCTCGTCGGCGAGCAGCTTCACGTCGGCATCCGCGCGCGCCCCCCCGGCGGCGCTGTCGGCGGCGCGGACGGCGACGCTGCGCAACGCCGCGTTGGGCAGCAGCCGCGACAGCGACGCCGGCACGATCGCGAAATCCTGCGCGGGCAAATACTCGTACGTCGCGCCCAGCTCGCGGCCGGCGGCGTTGGCGTTGAGGTCGAGCGACTCGGCCGACGCGTCGCTCATCTGGCGCCCGCCGGCGTCCAGCAGGTTCGCCTCGAACTTCAGCGGCGCGATTGGCTCGCCGCTGAGCGCGCGCACCTCGCGGTCGAACCGCGCGGCGTCGAACAGCCCGGCCACCTGCACGTCGATGCCACCGATGCGGACGACGTCCCCCTCCTTCAGCCCGGCGGGGGCGGCCATGGCGGTGCTGAGGTAGACGATGTCGCGCTCGCCGCGCTCCAGCCGCGCGAACTGCTGCGCCCCGAGGACCGACGCGACCGGGGAAAGCTGCGACTCCCCCGGCGACAGCCCGAGCAGCGCCGCGGCCGCGACGACCCGCGGCTTCCCCCCGCCGCCGCCCCACCAGTGGCTTGAGGTTCTGCACGATCACCGGCGGCAGCGGGCGGTAGCCGCGCTGGCGGAGCATCACGCCGGCATAGCGGCTGGCCTCACCCGCCGGCAGGGTGATCGTGTCGAGGTAGCGCGTGGTGCTGGTGAAGCACAGGACCGCGAAGGTGATCAGCACGATGGTGGTCGACGTCAGCACCGTGCGGAACCGCCGGCGGCGCATGTTGGCGATGCCGAGCAGCACCGCGCTGGTCAGCACGCTGGCGCGGGCGAAGCTCATCGACGTCGCCGGCGCCTCGCCGCGGCCGCCGGCGCGCAGGCGCTTCAGCTCGGCGTCGAACTTGCCGTAGATGACGTACGTGACGACCGCCGACATGAAGATGATCGCGAACGCCAACACGATGATCAGCGGCGAGGAGCTGATCCGGAACGCCGGGTGAAACGCCCACAGCGCCGCGGTCATCAGCGCGAAGATGCCGACGGCGGCGGCGATCTGGCGGTAGATGCTGCTGGCGGCGACCAGCAGCCGCTCCATGCAGAACGCGAAGGGCACGCAGAGCAGCAGCAGGAAGATCGCCCCGCGCACCACGTCGTTGGCCAGGTCCTGCGTCGCCGAGTAGACGCGCGCGTCGCTCGCCCAGGCACCGGTGGCGTGCCCCATGACCACCGAGGCGTCGCGCCCGGCAACGACCGCGGCTGCGGCGAGCTGCGC
The DNA here is from genome assembly GCA_035634055.1 of Tepidisphaeraceae bacterium. Lineage (GTDB taxonomy): Bacteria > Planctomycetota > Phycisphaerae > Tepidisphaerales > Tepidisphaeraceae > JAICTV01. The sequence goes on from DASQDR010000048.1 coordinate 90,552, forward strand.
CTGCGACGTCGCGCTGACCTGCAACGAGTCGATCAGCGTGCTGCTCACGCCCGCCCGCCGGTAGTCCGCCTGGCGCAGCGCGTCCAGCCGGTTGAAGTCCCACGCCGTCGCCAGCGCCAGCGGGTGGAGCGCGCGAAGCTCCGCGACGGTGTAGCCCGCTCCCAGCTCCAGCGATGCCCGCCCGGCGTCGCTCGGGCGCGAGGTCGCCATGGCGCGCCCGCCGCTCATGTTGGTCAGCAGCAGGCGGTTGCCGACCCGGCCGAAGCGGAAGATCAGCGACGTGCGCGCCCCGGGCTCGACAAAGCCGGCCATCACGCGGTCGGCGACGACGACGTTGAACCGCTGCGGCTCGGCGTTGCGCCGTGCGTCCAGCGGGACGACCTCGCCGAGGTCCTGGAGGAATCGCGGGTCGTACAGCCCGACCAGCGGGAACTCCTCGCACGTGAACACGACGCTGCGCAGCGGGGGCAGGTCCTGCTTGAGGTCCGCGTAGAGCTTGATGGCGCCGAGCTGTCGGCCGAGGTCCGTGCAGGCGGTGATCTGCCCGCTGCCCGGCTCCGGCCGGAAGGCGGCGACGGCGACGATCTGCTGCTCGCCAAGGCGCGGCATCGCCTCGAACAAATACGCGCCGTCGGCGTCGGTGGCGCGGACCTCGCTCCGGCGGACGCCCATGGCGTAGGGCATCGCCCTGGGCTGCGGGATGCGCGGCAGGTTGCTCTCGGTGTGCGCGTAGGTGACGAGGAACCCGTCGCGCGGCAGGTCGGGCACCGGGCGGCCGGGGGCGGCGCTGACGACCTGCCCGCTGAATTGCGTCCGCTGCCACTTCAGCTCCGCCGGGCCGCGAAACGCGGGGTCGGACCAGGCGCGGAGCAACAGCTCGCGCACGGCCTGGAACTGGCGGAAGATCGCGTCGGCGTCGAGGCGCTCCGGCGTGTCGGTCGGCGTGTCGCGGCGCAGGCGCACGTCGTCCAGCGTCATCAGTGTGAACCCGGGCACGCCCCACGCCTGGCACAGCTCCGACCCGATCGCCACCGGCGCGGCCCGCCAGGTCTCGGCGCTGCGCGCGCCGGCGAAGGGGGCGAGGTCGACTCGCCCGGCGATCTCGCCCCACCACGCCGCCGCCGGATCGTTGTCCAGGAACGCGCGCTCCTGGCGGGTGAACCAGTCGCGGTGGTCCTGGATCTGGCTGATGTTCGAGGTGTCCTGGAAGTTGCCGACGAACATCGGCCCGACCCGCACGCCCCGGTCGGAGAGGTCCAGGGCGACCAGCAGCTCGATCAATCGGCTGTCGTTGGCGCGGGCGGCGGGATTGACGTCGCGGCCGATCGCGCGGGCGAGCCATTCGTAAAGGTCGACGCGGTCGCGCAGCACCCTCAGGCGGGCCTCGTGCTGCGACGCCAGCGCGCGGGCGCGCGAGAGGGTGCGGACGAGGTATTCCCGTGCCGGCGGGTCCATCTCGCCGGTCAGGTCGCCCGGGCGCTGCACGAACGCGTAGCGGAGCCGGCCGAGCAGGCCCTGGCGATCGTCCAAATGCTTCTCGCGCTGGAGCGCCTCCGCGTTGGACGCCAGGCCGAGGTCGCGGCGGACGCGGAAGAGGATGTCCTGCTCCAGCGCCGCATCGGTCTCGATCACGCTGGCGATGCGGTCGACGGCCGCGCGGTCCCGCGCGGGATCGAGCTGCGCCGGGGTTTGCGCGACGGCCGCCAGGCGATCGACGATGGCGCGGGTGCTGGTGAGCTTACGCTCGACCTCCCCGATCTCCGGCCGCCAGTGGGCGGGGACGTCGCCGAGGGCCATGAACAGGTTCCGCGTCGCCAGCATCTGCACGCCGTCGCCGCCGCCGAAGAAGAACAGCACAGGGCGCGACGGCGGGTTGGCGGCAAGGTGGCGGAGCAGCGCCAGGCCGCTCGCGGTCTGCGCCGCCTGGCTGGCGCCGGGGGAGAGGTCGGGGACGAGGGAGGTCGAGTCGTAGGGGACGCTGATGACCAACGCGCCCGCGGCGCCGCCCCGCACGCCCGCGCTCCCGCCCCCGCTGCCGCCCCGGCTGCCCGGGGATCGATTTGCCGCGACCGGCGTCCCCGCGGGACGGACCAGCGCGTAGAAGTTGGTCGCGCTGCGGGGTTGCCAATCGACGGCGGCCCGGAGCGTCACCGGGTGCTGGATCGCGCCGGAGCGGAGGTCGTCGGCGAGCTTGCCGGGCGGGACGTAGAACCGCGGCAGGTCGGCCGGGGCAACCAATTCGTGGTGGCGCAGGTCGGCGTTGTTGGTCTGGTCGTTCCCCAGGATCAGCACCGCGCGGGCGCCGAAGGAAAAGGCGTGGGTCCACGCCGCCCCCGCCGCCGCCTCGACTACTGCGATCTGCCCCGCCAGGTCGCGCGGGGTGATCTGCTCGAAGCCGGCGTGGCGGACGTAGACGCAGCGGCCGGTGATGCCGTCGGCGGGCGTGGCGTTGACGCGGACGCCGGCGGGCCAGAAGGGGTAGATCTTCTCTCCCGCCCCGCCGCCCCCCCCGCCCCCGCCGACCCGCACCAGCTCCGCCCAGCGGGTGATGGGCACCATCACCTCGAACTCGTGGCGGCGGAAGTCGACGTTGGGCAGCTCGCGAAGCTGCCGCTCGATCCACTGCCCGGCCGCCTGGTAGCCATCGGAGCCGACGACGCGCGACGGGTGGGCGCAGAGTTGACGCAGGTCGGCGCGGAATCTGTCGCGGTCGCCGCCCGGTGCGTCGGCGGCGCCGGCGGCGCGGGTGAGCAGCGCGCAGGCGGTGGCCAACGCGAGGAAAATGGCCCGAAAATGACGCCGTCGGCACGGGGTAATCACGTGGTCCTTTTAACGCCTTCCGGGGCGTCGGGGATTATCCGTTGGCGGTGGCGGCCCGGCAATTGCTCTGAGCCCCCTTGTCTCGCCGCGGCTCGGGAGTTGTCCCGGGGGCGGCCGGTAGTGTAAGATTCCGAGCAGGGTTGAGTGCTCCCTTCAACAGCTCTCGCACCTGATCCGGACAACCGGAACCCGATGCGATCGTTGCCGCCGCCGACGGAGCGCGCCGCTTCGCTGCCTGCCTACTGAGTGTAGGACCAGCGGTGCGGCAGGCGCGTGTCGGTCGGGCAGAGGGTCGAAGTGCATCCGCCGCCGCCGCGGTCCGACCCGCGCTGACGCCCGCGCGTCGCGCGGCGTCCAAAGCGCGCGGCCCGGGCCCGGAGCAGGTGGGCAGCAGCCGGGCGAAACTCGGGGCAGTTCACGGGCGGACCCCAGTTGTTGCAGGGTAATCCGCCGAGCCGTTGTTTGACGATGTAGAGGAAGCCAAGTCTTTCGCGCAGTCCCGGCACGAGGCCGGGCCCTTACGGGGAATCCGTACCACACGCACGATCGCACGATGGAGGCGAATCGAAGATGAGCCGTTTAGACAAGGTGCGTCCGCCGGTCACGCTTTCCGCGATCACCGCGATCCCGGACCGGCGCCGCGACAACCGCAAGCCGCTGCACGGGCACGCCGTCCTGAAGGTGCTGGACGGCCCCGGCGCCAACACCACGCACGAGATCATGACCCGCGACCTCTCGTTCAGCGGGGTCTCGTTCCTGCTCAAGGAGAGCCTGAGCGTCGGGCAGGAGTGCCACATCGAGATGCCCGGCCCGGGCGCCTCGACCACCACCCACCGCTGCGAGGTGATCCGCTCGCGCCCGCTGAGCAACGGCCGCTTCGAGATGGCCGTGCAGTTCCGGGCGAAGGTCTGATTTTTTCCGCGATGACGAGGTGACCGAGCTGAGAGAGGCGCTTGCCGCCGCCTGCTCACCTTCTCGCGCGGGGGCTGTCACGCCGGGCGGGCGTGCGGCTATCTTCCCTCCATGCCCCTCACCGGCCTGAGCCCGTTCGGACCGATCTTTGGCAAGGAGCTTCGCACCGCCGCCCGGCGAAGGCGAAACTACCTGCTGCGCGTGGCCTACCTCGGGGGGCTGCTGCTGTTCCTGCTGCTGGCGTACACCAGCACCCGCTCGGACTTCGGCGGCAGCACCTCGGCGCGGGCGCAGGCGCAGGAGCAGCTCGGGCGGGTCTTCTTCGTCTTCTTCTCGATGTTCTGCACCGGGGCGATGGCGCTGATCGGGCCGGTCGTCACCTCCACCGCCATCAACGGCGAGCGGCAGGCCAAGACGCTGCACGTGCTGCTCATGACGCCGCTGACGGCGTGGCAGATCGTCTCCGGCAAGCTCTTCTCCCGCCTGCTGACCCCCCTGACGCTGATCGGCCTGAGCCTGCCGGTGCTGGCGCTGGTGCGGTTGCTGGGCGGGGTCGAGCTGTGGGAGATGTTCTCGGTCATTGGCCTGAGCGCGACCGTCGCCATGACCGGCGCGGCCGTCGGGCTGCTGCTGTCGATCGTCAACCGGCGGGCGTACGCGGTGATCCTGCTCGCCTACTTTGCGATGGCGGTGGTCTACATCTTCACGCCCATCCTGATCATGTCGTTCATCGCGGGGACCGGGCGGCTGGGGATGCTGCCGTGGTTCAAGTTCATCGCCGGCTACAACCCGTTCTTCGCCGTGATGACGATCTCGATGCAGCAGGCTCGGATGTTCGCGCCGTCGCCGTTGGCGTGCATCCTGGGGCACCTGGCGGTGATCGCGGTGCTGCTGGCGGCGTCGGCGGCAATGGTCCGGCGGCTGGCGCGGCGCGAGGGGGAAGGAGCGGCGCTGGTCGTGACGCCGGCCTCGGGGGAATCGACAGCAGCGGACGGTCAGCCGGTTGGCGTCACGCCGGGCGACGCGCGGGCGGCGGCGACGGACGCCGGGGCGTCCGCGTCGTCTGCGGCGCGGGCGGCGCGACCGGCGCGCGGCGCCCGCCACGGCCGGACCGTCTCCGACCAGCCGGTCGCCTGGCGCGAGCTGCGCCGCCCGCTGATGGCCAAGCGGTGGCACCGGTTTGCCGCCGGCATCGTCGTCGCCGCGCTGATGCTCCTCGCGTACGGCGCCGCCTACGCCAATGACGGTTTGAACGACCGCGACTTTCACATCATGATCGCCTGCACCTTCCACACGCTGCTGGCGGTGCTGGCGTGCGTGCTGGCGGCGACCTCGATCGCGCAGGAAAAGGAAGGCGACTCCTGGATCGTCCTGCTCGCCAGCCCGCTATCGGGCGGTCAGATCATCTGGGGCAAGGCGGTCGGCGTCCTCCGCCGGCTGCTCTGGCCGGTGCTGCTGATCTGCGCTCACTTCATCGCGTTCGCCGTTGCCGGCATCGTCCGGCCGCCGGCGCTGGTGCTGGTGCTGGCGGTCATCATCTGCTTCAACCTGATCTGGGTGGCGACCGGCGTGCTGGCGTCGCTCTGGTTCCGCAAGGTCGCCGTCGCCGTCATCGTCAACCTCGCGCTGCCCGTCGCGCTCTATGGCGCGCTCACGCTGGTGGTGGCCGTGATCGACCAACTGCTGCACGCGCGCGAGGGGCTCCTGAACCAGGTGCTGTGGTACCTGCCCTACTACTACCTCACCGAGGGGCTGCGAACCCGCCCGAGCGGCTGGGGAGGCATGGGCGGGGATGCACGCGTCTATGAGCTGCCCGGCGGGCTGGACACGCGGGTGGATCTGGGCGGCTTTGCGCTGGTGGCGGTCATCGTATCGCTGCTGCACGTCGCGGCGGCGGCGGGGATCCTGGCGCTGGCGGCGCGGGCGCTCAACGGGATGGTCGGGCGGGCGCCGCAGCGCGACCCGCTGCCGCGCAGCTCACCCGCGCCCGACCGAGCCGCGCCAAGCTGGGCGTCGCCGGCGGCTTAGCAAGAGCCCAACATCGTGATGCAGGTCACCGCCTGCGCGAAAAATGCGCCGCGGGCGAACTTCCGCGATCTTTCCGGCATACCGACTGGTGGGAGAGGCTTTCGAGCCGTTCACTTCTGACGCGTGTGCCCCGTGCGCACGCGGGGGAACAGTTCGGGTTCTCGCGCTTTAGTTGGAAGGCTACCTCACGCTTGAGGAGTCGAGCCCATGTCGGACGAAACAAACCGCCGCACTTACGACGTCGCCATTGTCACCCAGTCGCTCGGGCAGCTTCACGAATTCGTGACGCGCTGCAACGGCCGGATCGAGATCACCCGCCCGGGGAGCGACGAGCGCTGCGTGCTGATGAGCAAGCAGGAGCTGGACTGCCTGGAGCGGGCGCTGGAGATCCTCAGCGACACCGACGGCGTCCGCGACATCTGCGGCAAAATCGCCCAACTCGCCGCCGCCACCACCGAGCGAAGCGAGGCGCTGCCGGCGTAACTCGCCCACCGCGGCGGCGCCGCCGCGGCGCGAGCTAAAGCGGCTCGCGTCCGGGTGTGCGTGGGCAGCACGCGTGCTGCCCACGCGGAGCGCGCCGACTCGCGTGTCGTTCCAGCCCGCACTTCGTGCCGGCCTGCCCACTACACCTACTCGCGGAGCGCACGAGTGCCGATTGCTCAGGCGTTGGACGTGGAAGGCTGACCGCCTTTCCCTTCGTCGCTTCGTCGCTCTGTCTCTCTCCCCTCCCCTACTTCTTCCTCCCCACGCTCGCCAAAATCTGATCGATCCGTTGCTGCGCTTCGGGCGGCTGGGTCGCGCGGAGCTGCCTGAGGACACCGGTGACGACCGGGCCCATGGCGGTCAGCTCGGCCTCGGCGCGGTCGCGCACCTTCCAGTCATCGGAGTTGAGCTGGCCGACGGTCGCCTTGATCTTGTCGATCATCCCGGTGGCCGGCTGGGGTTGCGGCTGGTTGTACTCCTCGACTAAGGCCACCGGGATGCCGACCGTCACGCCGCTCTCGAGCTGGCAGGTGAGCGTGGGCTCCTGGAGCTGGCCGGAGACGATGGAGGCATCCCACAGCGTCACCTGAACGTCCAGGGCCCCTTCCTTGCCGCGGCCGAGCTTGCGGACCTGGCCGGCGTCGATGGTGAGGGTGTCGAAGGCGGTGTCGAGCTTCATCGCGCCGACCAGGCCGCCCACCAGCGTGTCGTTGTTCATCAGCGTGAGCGTGGGCGCATCGTCGCGCGCCGCCTCCGCGGGCGGGCCGGCGAACTGGATCCGGCTGACGCTGCTCGCGGGGAAGCGGACCACCTGCGGCGCCGGGCTCGCCGCCCCCGCCCCTGCCGCTGCCGCCGCCCCGCCGCCGTCGCCCGCCGGGCGCGTCGTGCTCGATCCCGTGCTGAGCTTCATCTCGAACTGCGCGGCGCTGACCAGCCCGGCGAACTTGCTGCCGTCGGTCAGGTGGATGTCGTGCACGCCGTGCTCCTCGGACTGAAAGACGACGGTGGCGATGCTCTTGGGGTCGAGCTTCAGCACGCCGTAGCGGGTAACGACTTCGATCGGATCCGCCGGCATCTCCACGCCCACGCGCTCGCCGCTGCGAAGGGAGACGAACGGCTTGTCGAAGGTCCACTCTTCCGGCTCGCCGTCGCGCTTGCGGTAGCCGGCGCGGGTGACCTGGCTGAGGGGGATCTGCGTGGTCTGGCCGGTGCCCATCTCGAGGTCGAGGGTTTCCTTGGCGAGCTTGCCGCCGAAGATCTCGCCGTCGACGGTGACGATGAGCTGGCGTGGCCGGAACTCGCCGACGTTGATCACGCCGACCACGCGCGACGCCGGCAGCTCGACGTCGCCGTAGAAGGTCGTGAGCTTGAAGCTCTGTTCCTTGATGCTGCCGCGCATCTGGTCCCCGCCGCGGATTTCCACCACGTCGAACAAATCGCCGCGGAGCAGCTCGCGGTCGTTGATGAACCCTTGGCCGGCGGAGAAGTTGACGACCGCCTTGCGCAGCTCCGCCGGCAGCGACGCGAGGAGCTTGCCCTCCTTGAACTTCTCGACGAACTGCACGCCCTGTTCCGGGGTGGCGACGATCCCGTGCAGGTGGACGATCGCCACCTCCTTGCCGGCCGGCACCGCCACCTGGATCTGCGCTTGCACGGTGTTGTTTCCCTGCTGGTAGCTTATGTTGGGCAGGAGCTTGGACCCCTTGCCGGCGTACATGTCGACGATCGCCCGGCCGTTGCCGTTGCTGGTGGTGAAGCCGATCGCGTTGTCCTTCCTGCGCGGGTCCTGGATGTTCTGCCCCGCCTCGATGCCGAAATTGAGGTTCGACGCGAGCTGCACGTTGACCGACTCGTCCTGGGCCTTGGGGTTCTTCAGGATGTCGACGTAGCGGATGTAAGAACCCTCCTTGTCGACCAGGATCCGGCGGGTCAGCTGGTAGCCGGCGATGCTCATGTTCTCGAAGACGACCTCGCCGGTCTTGTCGTCGAGCTTCGCCTGGTTGTTGCGCATGCCCGGCTGCGAGCCGTTGATGGTGAACATGCCGGCCTGGCTGAACAGGGGCTGGTTGCCCTGGAGCTGTACCCAGCCGGTGGGGTAGATCATCCACTGGTTGCCGCTGGCGTCGGTGACGCTGTGCGGCATCGAGATCGCGCCCGCCGCCCCGGCGCCACCGCCGGCGCGGACCACGCGCGCTGCTGCGGCATCGCCGGCGGCAAGCGAAACGACCAGGGCCCCGGCGAGGGCAATCGTGAGGACGGCGGCGGCGGCGGCGGCGGCGGACGGGCGGGGGTGCGCTTTCATCGGGTGTACTCCTTGCACGGCAGCGAGCTTCGGACGCCGCCGCGGGCGGAGAGTTCCCCCTGCGGCGAGGATTCCCCCGGCGACGGCAGCGGCGCCGCGGCGCCGGGTGAAGATTCTAACTGGCCCCGCGGCCGGAGCGAGCTAGAATCCCCCGCGGCGTCGTCGCGCCTCGCCGAACGGAATCCGGACCGCCCGTCGCGCTGGCGCGGCGGAGCTGCACCCGGGTTGCGCGGCGACAGCATCACGGCGGCGACACCTTTGGCGCCGGGCGCTGCATTGTGCGGCGACAGTGAGTACCGTTCCGCAGTTCTCCCTTCCACCTGCCGGAGGCGAACCGCCCATGGCCGCCCAAACTCCTGATCCGCACGCCCGCCAACCCGTCGTCACCGCCGGCCCCGCGATCGAGGGGGTGGACGCGGTGCTGCTGCTCGTCCACGGCCGCGGCGCGTCGGCAGACGGCATGATCGACCTTTACGCGCAGCTCGACCTGCCGCGCGTGGCGGCGCTGGCGCCGCAGGCGGCGAACCACACCTGGTACCCGCAGTCGTTCCTCGCACCGATCGCGTCAAACCAGCCTTACCTGGATTCCGCCCTGCGCCGGCTCGAGACGCTGGTGGCGGAGCTGGTCGCCGGCGGCACGCCGAGCGAGCGGATCGCGGTGCTGGGATTTTCGCAGGGGGCGTGCCTGGCATGCGAGTTCGCCGCTCGCCACCCGCGCCGCTACGCCGCGGTGATGGCGCTGACCGGCGGCGTGATCGGACCGCCGGGGACGCCGCGCGACTACGCCGGCTCGCTCGCCGGCACGCCGGTCTTCCTTGGCAGCAGCGACCCGGACCCGCACGTGCCGTGCGAGCGCGTGCGCGAGACGCAGGCGGTGCTGTCGGCGATGGGGGCGAAAGTGGAACTTCGGCGCTATCCGGGCATGCCGCACACGATCAACGAAGAGGAACTGCTCGCCTGCCGGGCGCTGCTGGAAGGGATCCCGCCGCGCGGCGAGAGCGGCGGCGCGAGCCGCGGCACCGCGGAGGGCCGCCCGTGACGGTGACGCGGGTCTACGCCGACGCCGCCGGCGAGTCGCACTTCGCCGAGCAGCAGTTCGCCCTTCGCGACGCCGGCTCCATCGGGCACCTTTCCGAGCCGATCCCGGCAAAATCGGTCGTCTTCCGCCGCAACGATCCCGGCTACGACTACGACTGGCACGTCGCGCCCGCGCGTCAGTTCATCGTGCTGCTCGACGGCGCGATCGAGATCGAGACCTCCGACGGCGCCCGCCGAACCTTCCGCGGCGGCGACGTCCTGCTGATGGAAGACACCACCGGCAAGGGCCATCGCACCCGCCACGTCGAGCCGACCGAACGGCGGTCGGTGTTCATCGTCTTAGAGTGACCAAAATGCGGAACACGAATGGACACGAATCAACACGAATAAGATCAGGAGAGACCGAATAAGGACCTGCGTCTGCATAAAGCAAATATGCTTCTCTGATTCGTGTCCATTCGTGTCCATTCGTGTTCCAATTCTTCCCGCACGTAAAAACCCGAGGCAATCATGGCTGAGACGCGAAGGTTACCCGGCATTCACCACGTGACGGCGATCACCGCGGACGCGCAGAAGAACGTGGATTTTTACGTCGGCGTGCTGGGGCTGCGGCTGGTGAAGCGGACGGTGAACTTCGATGACCCATCGAGCTATCACCTCTACTACGGCGACGCGCTGGGTCGGCCGGGGACCATCATGACCTTCTTCGCCTGGCCCGGCGCGCCGCGCGGGCGGGTCGGGCCGCCGCAGGTCGTCGCCACCAGCTTCGCCGTCCCCCCGGCGGCGCTGGGCTACTGGACGGAACGGCTCAAGCAGCACGGCGTCGACGTGCAGGCCGCCCCGCCGCGCTTCGGCGATGCCGTGATCGGCTTCGCCGACCCCGACGGCATGCGCCTGGAGATCGTCGGCACCGACAGCGCCTCGGCCAGTGCATCGCCCGGCGGCGGTGATAACGACAACGCCCTGCGCGGCTTCCACGGCGTGACGCTCTCGGAAGAAGGGTACGAAAACTCGGCCCGGCTGCTCACGGAGTTGATGGGCTTCCGCGCCGACGGCAGCGAGGGCAACCGCTTCCGCTACCGTGCCGGAGGCGATGCGGCATCGGGGGGCGGCTTTGCCTCGGTCGTCGACCTGCTCTGCCAGCCCGACGGGCGGCACGGGACGCTCGGCGCGGGCATCGTCCACCACGTCGCCTTCCGCACGCCCGACGACGCGCAGCAGCAGGCGTGGCGCGGCGAGATCGTGCGGCGGGGGTTCAACGTCTCGCCGGTCATGGACCGCACCTACTTCCACTCGATCTACTTCCGCGAGCCCGGCGGCGTGCTGTTCGAGATCGCCACCGACCCGCCCGGCTTCACCGCCGATGAATCGCCCGAAGCGCTGGGCCAAAAGCTGATGCTCCCGCGCGCCGTCGAGGCGCACCGGGCGGCGCTGGAAAAGTTGCTCCCGCCGCTGCGCGTGCCCGGCAACTAAGCGCGGGGCGGACGGCGCCCTCAGGTAATGCGCTTGTGCATCCAGATCACTTCGCCGGTGGTGTGGGCGAGGTCGCCGCGGATGCAGGCGACGATGACGCGGGCGACCTCTTCGGGGTGGAGCGTCTTTTCCCTCGGGTACTGCTCCTCGCTGGCCAAGCCGCGAAACATCTCGGTTTCGACCGCCCCCGGGGCGACGGTGTGGACGCGGATGTTGTGCGGCTCCCCCTGGCGCGCCAACTCTAGTCCCATGAGGTTGATGCCGGCCTTGGCGGCGCCGTAGGCGAAGAAGCCGGTGAACGGGTCGCGCGCCGAGAGCGACGAGAGGTTGACGATCACCCCGCCCCCCTGCCGGCGGAAGATCGGCCAGGCGGAGCGGGCGAAGTAGAACGTGGCGGAGAGGTTGGTGTCGAGCACCCGCCGCCACTCGTCGGGCGTCATCTGTTCGATCAGGCGGAGCGGCGCGTAACCCGCGTTGTTGACGACAACGTCGAGCCGGCCGAAGGCTTCGACGGCCGTCGCGACGACGCGCTCGACATCGTCGAGCCGGCTGACGTCGGCGTCCACCGCCAGACCGCCGCCGCCGCCGCACGCTGCGCAGGTCGCCTCGACGTCCGCCCGCGTCCGCGCAACCGCCACCACCGCGTACCCCGCCGCCGACAGCGCCAGCGCCGCCGCGCGGCCGATGCCTTTGCCAGCGCCGGTGACAATAGCGACGGGCTTGCCCCTGCCGCCGGTCCCGCCGCCGGCCGATCCGCCCGCGCCTGCGGCGTCGCTGGCGCCGGCCGCGCTCACAGGGCCTCGGCGTGAATCGACAGCCGCATCGCGTGCCGCCCGCCCGGCGGGAGGCGCAGCGCGTTGTCGCGGGCGTTGCACGTTTCGACGCAGACGAACTTCGGCCAGTCCTCCGCCGGCAGGTCGGCCATGCTCGTGATCTTGTCCGACCACGGGTTCCACACGACCGTGGTGCGCGACCCGTCCTTCGCGAGCACGATCCGCCGGCCGAGCACCGGGTCGACGATCGTGCAGGTGGCGGGGGTGTCGAGGTAGACGCGGTCGGTCGGGCCGGCGAAGCGGAGCGGGTCCTCGCGGTCGGTGAAGCGGCTCATGCCGCGGTTCTTGTCGAGAAAGTCGGTGTCGGCCAGCCCAGAAACGCTGATCTGCCGGACGTCGCCAACGTGGAAATACGTGTGCAGCGCGTTTTCGAACGGCAGCTCCTGCGCCGAGCGGTTTTCCACCTCCATCTCGATCGCGAGCGTCGCCGCGACGGTCACGTTCAGGCGGAGCGCAAAGGCGTGCGGGAAGTTCGCCGCGGCCAGCATCTCCGGCGTGGACGAGAGCGCGAAGGACACGCGGACGTCGTCGCCCTGGCGCGAGATCGCTTGCAGCTCCCACGCGCGGGTGCGGACGAAGCCGTGCATGGCGGCGGTGTCGGTGCCGTGGCGCGGGCCGAACCACGGGAAGATCACCGGCACGCCCGCGCGGATGGCCTTGCTGTCGGCGTAGGCGCTCCTGGGGCTCTGGTAGAGGACCGGCGGGGCGCCCGCGGCGGGGCGATAGTGTGAGACGTGTGCGCCGTGCAGGTAGACGTGTGCCTCCGCGCCCCCGGGCGCGGTGACGGCCACCCGCGGCAGCCCACCCGCGCCGCCCTCCACGCGTGCTACGCCGGGGATTCCGAATTGGTTGTTGAGTTCTTCGATGGTGCTCATGCGTGTGCCGCACACGTTACACGCCGGCGGCGGCGGCGTTAAGCGCGCGGCACGCAATGAGGTGGCGGCGGGGGGCGTTCAGCGCGCGCGTGTGCGCCGCGAGCAATGAGGTGGTGGCGGCGGCGGACGAGGCGCGCCGAATCAGAAGCGGCGCTCGAAACCGAAGCGGACGTAAGGCTGATCGCTGATATCGGCCACGAGGTCCGACTCGCGCTGGTCCCAGCCGGTGCTCCACTCGCCGCCGAAGGCGTACCCGCCGGCGACGAAGAGGCTGGTGTGCTCCCACGGCGTCCAGCGCACGCCCGCCTCCGCGCGGCGCTGCTGGAAGAGCAGCCGGTCGCGCCCGGGAACGTCGTCCACGCTGAACGCCTCCTGCCGCTGCTCGAGCGCGCCGTACGCGGTCCAGTTGGGCGACATCTTGTACTCCGCGCGCGCCTCGAAGGTGTCGACGATCACCCAGGTCACGTCCAGGCGGAACGACTCGTTGGGCTTCCACGTCACGCTGCTGACCGGGATGCCGATCGTGTACGACAGCGCGGGGTCGAACTCGTGGATGTACGCGAAGCCGGGCAGCGGCACGTCGGGCCAGATCGAGCGGTTGCCGTCGTAATCGACCACCAGGGCGAGCTGCGTGCGCGCGTCGAGCTTTCGGCCGAGCAGGAGGGTCGCCTTCCCGTACCACGCGCTGGACTCGCCGAACGGGGCGTTGCCGGCGTACCCCAGGCCGACGGTGAAGCCGGCGCGCCAGTCGTAGTAGGTGCCCAGCTCAAGCCCGACGGCGGCGGAAACGTCGACCAGGTCCTGGTCCAGGAGCGGGATCTCGCTGTCGAGGTTGAAGTAGCTCAGGTCCCAGCCGATGCGCGGAATAAGGCGCTCGCGCTGCTCGCGGAAGCGGCCCTGGTAGGTGTAGATCGACATCTGGTAATCGTTGCCGCCGGTGGCCGACGCTTCGGGGAAGATCAGCGCGTCGCCGCGGGATTCCCAGGTTTCGTTCTCGCTCAGCAGCGGGCGCAGGAGCAGGTCCGGGCCGGTCTGCGCCGCTGCGGGCGCCGCGCTGAAAAGCATTGCCGCCGCCACCAATGCCGCCGCCGCACAGATCGACTTGCGCATAGGCCCCGCACTATGCCGGAAGCGGCGCGGCGCGGCAAGAACGGGCCCACGGCTCGCCAGCACACGGGGGCGGGGGCGGATTTTCCCGTTGACGGGTCGAATGGTGTATTACTACAGTAGTACACATGAAGCCGGGCGTGTCGCTTCGCGTGCTTCCGAACCTGGGCGTGCCGATTTACCGGCAGCTCGTCGACCAGGTCCGCGCGCAGGTCGCGGGGGGGCGGCTGGCGGCGGGCGAGCTGCTGCCGTCGGTCCGCCAGGTGGCCGAGGAGTTGCAGGTCAACCCGATGACCGTTTCCAAGGCTTACTCGCTGCTCGAGCGCGACGGCGTGGTCGAGCTGGTGCGCGGGCAGGGGATGCGGGTGAGGGAATCGCCGACCAACGGGAAGGTCCGCCGCGAGGCGATCCTGCCGCTGCTCCAGCAGGTCGCCGCCACCGCCAGGCAGCTCGCCCTTAAGCCGGAGCAGGTGATCGCACAGCTCAAGCCGCTGTTGGAGGAACCGGACGATGCCTGACCCTACCCGTTCGCCTCAGCCGCCAACGCTTCAGCCGCCGATCCAGCTCCGCGGGGTGCGCAAGTCGTACGAGAAGGGTGACGCGCTGGCGGGCGTGGACTGGTCGGTGCCGGCGGGCTCGGTCGTCGGGCTGCTCGGTCAGAACGCGGCGGGGAAGACGACGCTGATCAAGTGCGCGCTCGGCCTGGTCCGCCCCACCGCCGGCGAGGCGACGCTGCTCGGCGAGCCGGCGTGGGAGCTGTCGGCTGGCGCCAAGGCGCGCGTCGGTTACGTGCCGCAGGTGATCTCGCTCTACCCGTGGATGCGCGTGCGGCACGTGGTGAACTACACGTCGTCGTTCTACCCGCGCTGGAACGAGCGGCTGGTCGACGACCTGCTGGGCGGTGGCGCGAGCGCCGGCGGCGTGCCGATGGACGAGCGGGTGGGCAACCTGTCGGTCGGCACGCTCCAGAAGCTGGCGATCGCGCTGGCGCTGGGGCATGAGCCGGAGGTGCTGGTGCTGGACGAGCCCGCCGCCAGCCTCGACCCCGCCGCGCGCCGCGACTTTCTGCGCACGCTGCTCGACATCGCCGTGGACGGCAAGCGCACGGTGCTGTTCTCCACGCACATCACGTCGGACCTGGAGCGCGTGGCCGACCGCGTGGCGATCCTGCGGGGTGGGCAGATCGCGTACGACGGGGAGCTGGACGAGCTGAAGGACTCGGTGAAGCGGCTGCACGTGACGTCGTCGGCCCCGCTTCCGCCGACGTTCTCCGTGCCGGGCGCGGTGCGGCTGCGGATCGAGGGGAACGAGGCGCTGGTGAGCGTGCGGGACGTGTCGCCGCAGGTCGTCGAGCAGATCCGCGGGGGCTACGCCGCCACCGTGGGCGTGCAGGACCTGAACCTCGAGGAGATCTTCCTGGAGCTGCATTATGCGTAGCCGCTACGGGCAGGTCGCCCTCGCGTACGCCCGCGCGCTGGGCCGCGCATCGGCGCCGCGATGCTGGCAATCCACCTGCTGGTGCTGGCGAGCGGCTTCAGGGGCTTTGCCCTGCAGCGCCCGCGGTGGCCGATCTTCACCTACCCGGTCCAGGCCCGCGTCGCGATCCTGATCCTCGGGATCGCCGTGTGCGGCGGGCTGGCGCTGGTGGTGACGGCCCACGCGAAGGAGCAGTTGGCGGACTGGCGGTCGCGGCTGGTGCCGCGCTTCCGCGGGCCGCACCTGGTGGTGGCGGCGGCGCTGATGGCGGCCGTCGCCTTCGCGCTGCCGTGGTTGACGGCGCGCTCGCTGCTGGCCGTGCACGAAGGAAGTGACCGGGCGGCTTTCGACGTCACCGCGCTGGGCACGATCGCGCTGACGACCGCGGTCGTGGCGATGTCGGCGTGGCTGGCGAACCTTCAGTCGCTGCCGTTCCTGGCGCTGTTCTTCGGCATGTTCACGCCGCTGGCGACGAGCGGCGGGCAGGGCTTCGTCGGCCACATCCTCTCGGGCGCCTCGCCGGCAGCGTGCTGGGGGATGATCGCGGCGTCGTCGGCGGCGCTGGGGGTTCTGTTCTGGCGGCTGGCAACGATGCACGAGGGGATGGCGGAGTACGCGCGGCTCGACGTGACGCACGGCCGGCTGCGCCCGGCGATGACCGGCGATGCCCGCGCCCGCCGCGAGGGCGCCGCCGAGGCGGGAGGCGCCAACGAGTTCCTGCGCGGCACCGCTGCGCTCCAGCGGCCCTGGCCGGCGCACGGCGCAGGCTTCTGGCGCCGCGCGTGGTACTGGCGGGCCGGCCTGGGGATGGGGCACGTCTACGCCCTGGTGGGCGGCCCTGGTCGCGCTGTGGGGCAGCCTGGTCCCGCACCTCGCCCGCGGGCACGACGCCGGCGCTGGCGTGTTGGTCGTGGTCGCTCCCCAGGTGTTCGCGCTGATGCTGCCGATCGTGCTCGCCGGGCAGGCATGGCCGCGGCGGTGGCAGGTGCTTGGGGTGGCGTCGCTCCGCCCGATCCCGCGCAGTCAGTTCATCCGCGAGCAGGGCGCAGCGATGGCGCTCGACCTGGCGATGGCATGGGGCCTGATCATGCTGGGCGCGCTGCTGCCGTCGGTGATCCTCTACCCGCGCAACTTCCTCAGCGGCGCGATCTGGTTTTCCCTGCTGGCGATGGCGTGCGCCCAGGTGCTGCTGTTCGGCGCGAACGTGTGGGTGCTGCGGCTGCGATCCGCTTGGCTCTCGCTGGCCACGCTGGCAGGGTCGGCGGCGGCGCAGATTCTGCTGATCGCGCTCGTCGCCGCGCTCATCGGGCAGTTCCCACTCCTGGGCGCCGGCTTGGTCGCCCTGCTGCTGCTGCTCGGCGTTGGCATCACCTACGACGCCTACCGCCGGTGGCTCATCACCGATTTGAATTGACGCGGGCCCGTTTCGCGGCGAGGCTTTTTGCTGTCCGCCCGCCGCCCGGGCGCGACATTCTCTTGCACCGTCGCGACCCACTTGCGCCGAAGGAGCCCCCGATGCGCCCTCGTCCCCTGCTGCTCGTCCTCTTGACGCTCTGCGCGGCGCTGGCGCCAACGCTCAACGCAGCGCCGGCGTCCACCCGGCCAACGTCTGCCAAGGCGGACGCCAAGGCGGGCGCTCGGCCGGTCGTCGCCATCTTCGAGCTCGACACGCCGATCATGGAGCAATCGTCCGCCGACGCGTTCCCGTTCGGGCCGCAGCCGGTGTCGCTGCGCGAGCTGGTCCGCCGGCTCAACCACGCGGCCGACGACGAGAAGCTCAAGGCGGTCGTGCTGCTCGCCGACCGCGTCCGCGCCGGGCCCGGGCAGGTCGAGGAGCTGCGCCAGGCAATCGCGCGGGTGCGGGCCAAGGACAAGGAGGTGTTCGTCCACTCCGACTCGATGCAGTTCGGGGAGTACGTGCTCTTCTCCGGCGCTTCCCGCATCAGCGTCGTGCCCGGCGCCGACCTGTGGGTCAACGGCGTGCGGGTCGAGGGCGTCTTCCTCCGCGGGCTGCTGGACAAGATCGGCGTGAAGGGGGATTTCGAGCACGTCGGCGCGTGGAAGAGCGCCAGCGAGATGTTCACCCGCGACGCCCCCAGCCCCGAGGCCGACGCGATGATGAACTGGCTGGTCGACAGCCTGTACGGGTCGATGGTCGACCTGATCGCGCAGGGGCGAAAGGTCTCGCCGGACCAGGTGCGGCAATGGATCGACCAGGGCCCGTTCAACGCCGAGCAGGCGCGGTCGGCCGGGGTGATCGACGCGGTCGAGCACCGGCAGGATTTCGACGCGATGCTCAAGCAGAAGTTCGGCCAGAACCTCGCGTACGACCGCCGCTACGGCGCGCCCAGGCAGCCGCAGCTGGACTTCAACAACCCGTTCGCGATGTTCCAGATTTTCGGGGAGATCCTCGGCGGCGGGCAGCGCAAGCAGCCGAGCACCCGCCCGACCATCGGCATCGTGCACGTGGACGGCCCGATCATGCCCGGCAGCGGCAAGGGGTCGATCTTCGGCAGCGCGGCCGCTAACAGCACCGAGATCCGCAACGCGCTCGACGACGCCGCCCGCGACAATCAGGTGAAGGCGGTCGTGCTGCGCGTCGACTCGCCCGGCGGCAGCGCGGTCGCCAGCGAGATCATCCTGGATGCCACCAAGCGCGTGCGGGCGAAGAAGCCGCTGGTCGTGTCGATGGGGAACGTCGCCGGCAGCGGCGGGTACTACGTCGCCTGCGGCGCCGAGACCATCTTTGCCGACCGCATGACCCTGACCGCCTCCATCGGCGTGGTCGGCGGCAAGCTGGTGACCACCGAGATGTGGAACAAGGTCGGCGTCACCTTCAAGCCGTACTCGCGCGGCGCCAATGCGGGCATCCTCGCCAGCGACCACGCCTTCACCGACCCCGAGCGCCAGCACATGCGGCAGTGGATGGAATCCATCTACGACACCTTCAAGGGGCACGTGACCGAAGCGCGCAAGGATAAGCTGAAGAAGCCGATCGACGAGCTCGCGCAGGGCCGCGTCTTCACCGGGCAGCAGGCGCTGGAACTGGGGCTGGTCGACAAGATCGGCACCCTGGACGACGCCATCCGCTTTGCCGCCGAGCGCGCGGGCGTGAGCGATTACGACGTGCGCACGGTCCCGCAGCCCAAGAACTTCATCGAGAAGCTGATGGAGGAAGGCGCTGGCTCCGAGCGCGACAGCAAGTGGGTCGCCGGCGCCGCGGGTGCTGCGGGCGCCGCGGGGCCGCTGTTCAGCATGGCGCTGCCGTATTTGAAAGGTTTGGACCCGGTGCGCGTCGACGCCGTGCGCTCGGCGCTGAGCCGGCTCGAGCTGCTCGGGCAGGAAGGCGTCATCGTCACCATGCCCGGCGTGTTCCTGCCCGACTAGGCGGGGTCGCGAATGAATTTTCCTTTGGACGCCGATGCGCGGCGAAATACCATGCGCCGGTCCGTCGTCTCTGGCATGTCCGGAAGGCTATTCTGCGAGGTTGCGGATGCGCGTGATCGTATGTTTGCTGTTGGCCATGGCGTGCGGGTTCGGGACGTACGTCCTGGGCGCGGTGCTGTGGTCGGCAGCGGACCCGCAAGGGGCGGGCACGGTCCTGCTCTTCACCATCCCCCCCGCGATTGCCGGAATGGCCGTGCCGGCGCTGTTCGGCGTGATCGCGCTGATCAACCGCTGCGACTGGGCGGCCCCCCGGCCGGCGCGGGTTGCGCCGGTGGCCGCCCAGGCCTCGACCGCCGCGCCGCGTCCCGCTCGATCCGCGCCGGCGCCCGCCCGCGCCGCGTTCGAGTCGGCGGACGATCTCCAACTTGCCGCCGCCTGATCGGCTTCACCCTCATTGAGCTCATCGTCGTCATCGGGATCATCGTGATCCTGGTGGCGCTGCTGCTGCCCGCGCTCAGCCGCGCGCGCGAGCAGGCCAAGACCGTGCAGTGCCTCGCTCAGCTCCGCCAGCTCGGGCAGGGGTTCTTCGGCTACGCCGTGTCTAACGCCGGGCGACTGCCGGTCTGGTCGCGCCGGCACGAGTACCCAATTGATCCCTACCCGCCGGATCCCGGCCCCGGTTGGCCGGTGCTGCTGGAGCGCTACGTCGGGCAGAAGCCGCTCGGCCCGCTCTACCACTGCCCCGCCTGGCCCGACACCGAAAAGCGGATGAACTATTTCCTGGGCGCCCGCTGGATGCACGAGCAGCAGCCGCTGCTGCGCACAATTCCGCTCGGCCGGATCCGGCAGTCCACCACCTACATCCTCAGCGGCGACTGCACCACGCAGGCCTACTACCCCCCGCCCTTCGGCAACGACACGAGTTCGCCCAACGAGGACATCGACAAGGACGACGGCGCCAGCGAGTGCCTGGCGTTCGCCGGGACGTCCGGCGGGTTCAACATGCACCGCGTCGGCAACAACGTCCTCTTCGCCGACGGCCACGCCGCTACCTTCGCCAAGTTCGATCCCGCCTACCTCACCTACAGCCCGCTCACGCCGGGCGTGGCGTACGAAGATGTTGGGCCGGAGTGAGTTTGGCCTGCGCGGGCGCGGGCAGGTAGACTGCCCGACGCGCCGCTGCGCGTCCGCGAGCGCGACGAAGCGAGCCCCTTCGGCCGATCGAGTTTTTCCCGGGAGAAGATTTTGATGACCCAGTCGCCCCGCCACCGCCGTGCCCTGCTGGAAACGCTGGAAACCCGTCGCCTCTTGGCGGCGTCCGTGGACGGGCAGAACGTTCTCCAGGTGTCGGCGACCGAGGCGGCCGACACCATTCAGATCACCGTCGTCGCCGGCAGCGCCACCGTCATCATCAACGGGGGCTCGGGCGGCGAGTTCCAATCCGCGACGCTGGCGGGCTACAACGTGCAGGGTGGCGGCGGGAACGACACCATCCTCCTCATCGGCGCCCTCGTCGGCGCGTACGTCAACGGCGGCGTGGGCAACGACAAGATCGCCGGCTCCGACGGCAACGACACCCTCGTCGGCGGCGCGGGTAAGGATCAGCTCGACGGTCGCGTCGGCAACGATAAGCTCAGCGGCAACGGCGGGAACGATAAGCTCCTCGGCAACGGCGGCGGCGACCGCCTCTACGGCGGCGCCGGCACCGACTACCTCGACGGCGGCTCATCCGCTGACAAGCTGTACGGCGAGGCGGGCATCGACACCCTCCTCGGCCAGAGCGGCAACGACAACCTCTACGCCTACGATCAGGCCGTCGACGAACTCTACGGCGGCAGCGGCACCGACAGCGCCATCTGCGACGGCATCGACGTCCGCGGCAGCCTTGAGCAAGTCGCCGTCATCTGACGCGACAGCGCGAGCGGCTCAAAGAGCGCTCTGGGCAAGAACTGCGCCGCGGCTTCGTGATCGCGCGGCTGCGATCGCTGGATGGGATGAGCTGCGCAAGTGCCGACGCGACAGGGATCACTCCCGCTCCAGCCGCCGGCTCCGATGAGGTGACGGCGCGAGGAAAGCGCCCGGCCCGCTCGGCCGGGGCGGGAGGATTGGCTGCCTCATTGAACGGATCATCCGCGCGGCCGAGCGACGCGTGCCGTGCCTCGAGCGCGTCTGCTAGCGCACGCCCGCCGGCTTCACTCGAGCCAGCCGGCCGTTGCCGCCGGCCACCAGGTGCGGGTCGACCGCGGCGCCGCTCTCGGCCAGTTGCGCCAGCAGCTTTGCCGGCGCGATGCTGCTGCACGTGAGCATCCGCTCGCACTCCTGGTTGACCTCCGCCTGCGCCTCGCGGAAATCGCTCTCCAGCTTCTGCCGCTGGTCGAGCAACGCGCTGATCTGCTCGTCCAAGCGCTGCAAAGCAACGGCCCGGGCATAAGCCTTCTGAAAGATGGCGGCGAGCGTGGAAGCTTCGCGCGGAGCGGCTTCGGTAGACATCAGTCGCGACTCCTTTCGACGACACGGCGAGGTGAGTTGTCCTCACGCGGGTGGTGACAACCCCGCGGCGCCCGGCGGCCGCGCCCCATTCTGCGGGCCGCCAACGCCACCGGCCCATCATGCCGCCACACCGAATTTTTTCAAGCCGGAGCGGCCTTTCACGACAGGTGCGCTCCACGGCCGCCCGCCGCGTCACCCGCGCAACAGATCCCCCGCGAGTGCGCCACTACGAAAGCGCTGTCGAGGACGAAATGGGTGGCAAAATGATGGGACACTTGTGCAACGCAGTGAGGGGCAGAAGCAATCTGCCCTGCGCGGCCAACGCAAGGTAACAGCGACAGGCGCGGCAAAATCCCGCCTCCCGAGCGCGTTCGAGCCGATTTGAGATGTAGGGAGAAAAGCTGGGGTACTAGGATTCGAACCTAGACAAGCAGATCCAGAGTCTGCTGTGCTACCGTTACACCATACCCCAAGTAGGATTTCATAGTAGTTACGGCCGGTGGCGAGTCAAGTTCGCGGCGGCGGCGCCGCGCGGGGGCGCTGGCGCGGTCGCACGGGCGGCGGAGGCTATTCGTTTTCCGCCGCCGGCCGCGCGGGCGGAAGCTTTTCAGCCAGCCAGCCCGCCACCTCCTCCAGCAGTTGGGCGTCCACCGGGCGCTGGTACTGCTCGCGATAGCTGCGGGCCGACGCCGGGCGCGGGTCACGGCGGAGGACGTGGGTGAGGTGCGCGACGCGGCGGATCTCGGCGCGGCCGTCGGGCACGAGGCGCGCGATCACGTCCAGGTCGCGGTGGTCCACCGACAGATCGTTGTCGCCGGTGATCGCCAGCACCGGCGCGCCAATGGCGGCCAGGTCCGGCTTGGGGTCGTACGCGAGGTACTCGCGGCACATGCGGGCCGGCACCTTGAAGCCGTAAACGCGCGCGACGTCGCCTGTGGTCGCCATCAGCTTGGCGTTGACGCGCGCCACCTGTTCCCGCGGCGTCCGCCCGAGCGGGCGCATCACCAGCCGGAGCCACCACGGCACCTGATCCTTGCCCAACCGGTCCGCCCAGTTCAGGTAAAATTCGTCGCCGCGCTGCGCGGGGCAGCCGAGCAGGACGACGGCGGCGGCGCCGGCGTGCGCGCCCAGCCACGCCGCGTGCAGCGCGCCCTCACTGTAGCCAACCGCGCCGGCGGCGCTGACGTCCGCCCGCGCCGCGATCACGCGCAGCGCGGCGGCGGCGTCGTCCCGGTGTTGGAAGAACCCGGCCGCGCGCCACTCCCCCGGCGTGGCGCCGACGCCGCGACGATCGAAGCGATACGACGCGATTCCCCTTCTCGCCAGCGCCGCGGCCATCGCGCGACCCAGCCCCAGCGACGCCTGCCGCGTGCTGCCCTCACGGTCCAGCCGCCCCGCCCAGAGCAGCACCACCGCCGGGTGCGGCCCCTTGCCGGCGGGCAGCGCCAGCGTCCCCGCCAGCGGCAGCCCGTCTTCCGCCGACACCGTCAGGTCCGTCTCCCGCATCGACTGCTCAACCTCGGCCTGCACCGCACCTCCCGTGAGCGCCGATGGACTCATAACAGCGAGCGGGGCCAGATGCGGGTCGATCTCGCGCTTAGCGGCCCTACTCCAAGGGGATGACGTAAACCGGCTGGCCGTTGAAGTCGCGGCGTTGCCAGTTGTCAGGGACGCCACCGGGCGCGGGGGCCGGGAGGATTTGGAACGGCGGCGTGCCCGGGCGCGTACCGGGGCCGGGGGCCGGGAGTTGGAAGCGGTATTCGGGATCGGCCCGGAAGCGCGGCGGGAGCGGGCTTGGCATCTGGAACCCGAACGGCCGCGCGGGCGACGGCGCCGGCCGCGTCGACGGCGCGGGCGGCTCGAGCCGGCGGAACGGCTGCCGCCAGGGAAGCTGCGGCGGCGCGAT
>DASQDR010000049.1:0-51015 GCA_035634055.1 Tepidisphaeraceae bacterium
TGCTGGGCGATCACCAGGGTCTCGACGATGGTGGAGAACTCCTCTTCCTGGAGCCCGATGGCGCTGTCCTGGTGCAGCGCCTCGTGCGCCAGCCAGGCGCTGAGCGCCTGGAAGGGCTCGCCCTTGAACTCCGGCTTGAAGATCGTGCGCAGCCGCCCGTCGCTGGGGCGCGCCGACGTCTGCGCCACCGGCACCGACGTGTCGTCGGGGGTCTGGAAATCGATGATCGTGTACGGCTTGCCGGTGATGTTCTGCCCGTCGAGGTAAGCGCCGATCGCGCTCTCGGCGAACGTGCCGGTGAGCGAGAACAGCGCCGCACGCAGGTTGTGGTCCGGCACCGTCCCCTTGGCCGCGGCGCTGTTGTAGCGGGCGATGGCGGCGTCGGCCTTGGCCTGGGTGAGGATGCCGGCGGTCACCTTCTTGTTGAGGAAGGCGGTCAGGTTCGCCGTCGCCGTCGCTTCGGGCACCGTGGTGCTGGCGCTGGCGGGGTTGGCGCCGGCGTACAGGTCGTTGGTGAAGCGCGTCTGGTCGGTCACCGTGAACAGCCGGTTGGCCAGCGTGAAGCGCTCCTTGTTCTGGCCCTTGAGGGTCTTGCGCTGCTGGGTGGCGACGGTGTCGCCGTTGTCGTCGTTGAGCGCCCCCTCGTTGATGATGATGGTGCCGCCCTTGCGCATCAGGCGGTCAGTGGTGATCTGGAGCAGCGAGTGGTCCTGGTCGCCGTCGCCGTCGGCGTCGAGCGTGAGCACCTCGGCCTTGGTGATGTTGACGGTCTTCTTCACCTGCGCCAGGTTGCTGCTGAGCGGGTTGAGGGCGTAGCCGAACAGTCGGAGCTTGCTGGCGTCGACCAGGTTGATGTTGTTGGAGAAGGGGATGGTGATCAGCGTCGAGTTGCTGGAGATGTTGTTCTCCGAGAGGTTGACGCCCTTGATCTTGGTGCCGGCGGTGACGGGGCTGACGGCCATCAGCTGCCGCCGCTCGAGCTGCTCCAGCACAGGGGCCACGGCGGCGCGCGTGACCTGGTCCTGCTGCGGCTGAGTGCTGCGACGACGAAGTGAGCTTGCGAGGCGACGGAACATGCGAGTCTCTCCGAGTGAGGGTTGTAGAACGACAAAGCGCGAAAAACTTAAGAGGTTATCGGCAAGATGCAACCCGAAACAGTTGCCGACCTCTTCGGCCCAGCCGCGCAGGAGACTTACGATATCTCCGCCCGACCGCCAAATCGTGCGCTCCCGGCAGGGTCGCACGTCCGGCAACGCCCGCGCGAGCGTCAAATGGCTGTCGCGGCATTCAAGCCGGCCGCGCCGGGTGCGTCGCAACGGTGGCGTTGGTGGCGGGCGCAGTGCGCCCCGAGATAAGTGACACCGCGTCACCGCCTTCGTTTCATCTCTCGCAAGTTTTGCCGCGATTCCTGCCCGAACTGTGACGTGTACCACACTGCCGTGCGCCGCTTCACCACGCCTTTGCGTCATCGTGCTTCGGTGTCGCGACACGAAGTGCGTCTGACGAGCGCGCCCGCACGGACCCTCGCGGTGCCGAGCGCGGAACGACGGCGATCGCCGCACGGTAGCGGCACGTTGCGTCCCGGTAGCGGCGCAGCAGGAGCAGCGAGGCAGGAGCAGCGCGGCAGGAGCGGCGCGGCAGGAGCGGCGCAGCAGGAGCAGCGCGGCAGCGTTGGGAACGCGGTCGCCGCGCCCGCCGCGCTGGCTTTCAGTGCTGAAAACGCGGTGTTGTCCCATAACGCTCAAGTTTTCCAAATCCCCGCTCCGATAACTTCTGCGGGAACCGGCGGGACATCGCACTCTTGCCTCGCGGGCAGGAGCGTGGCCCGGCGGGGAATTCGATCCCCGCCGCGCCCGAAGCGAAGCGACCCGCGGCCGCGCGCCGCACCAGGGACCGGGCAGGCGCGCGGGCCGATCCGCGTCCCCGTCACGTTGCAAGGAAGGCTGCTGCCATGCGAACCATCGCGATCATCAATCAAAAGGGCGGTTGCGGGAAGACCACCACGAGCATCAACCTCGCGGCCTGCCTGGCCCGCCTGGGGCAGAAGACGCTGCTCGTCGACATGGACCCGCAGGGCCACTGCGGCGTCGGGCTGGCGGTCCCCGAGGACCAGATCGAGCGCACGATCTACGACGCGCTGATCGAGGACTCCGACGGCAAGCCCGCCCGCGTCAGCGAGATCGTCTGGCAGATCGCCACCGACTTCGACCTGGCGCCCAGCAACATCCGCCTGGCGGCGTTCGAGCAGGTCTTCGCCGGCCGCGCCGGGCGCGACGACCGCCTGACCCGCGCCCTGGAGGCGGTGAAGAGCACCTACCAGTGGGCGATCGTCGACTGCCCGCCGAGCGTCGGCCTGATCACCTTCAACGCGCTGCGCGCCTGCGACGAGGTCATCGTCCCGGTCGAGACCGGCTTCTTCAGCCTGCACGGGCTGGCCAAGATGATGGAGACGCTGGAACTGATGCGCGAGCGCTGCTCCAAGCAGATCCTCATCCGCGTGCTGCCCACCCTGTACGACACCCGCACCAAGCTGGCGCGCGAGGTGCTCAGCGAGCTGCGGAGCAAGTTCCGCGACTACCTGATGGACAGCACGGTCAACTTCAACCCCAAGTTGAAGGAGGCGGCCAGCTTCGGCCAGCCCATCACCGAGTACGACCCGGGCAGCCGCGGGTACAAGGATTTCGTCAACCTCGCCCGCGAGCTGATGGGGCACAAGCCGGTGGACGTCGAGCCGGTGTCGACCGACAAGCTCTCGCGCCCCGCCGAGCTGGTGCAGCGCGCCAAGCAGCTCTCGCAGCTCACCAACTTCCAGTTCGGCCGCAACACCGTTCCGCAGCCGGGCGCCGCGCCGTCGGCGAACGGCAACGGCAATGGCAACGGCAACGGCAACGCTGAGCGAACGGCAACGCCGGCGACGCCCGCGCCGGTGGCGCAGCACCTCGAGTCGCCCCCGCAGGGGCTGGCCCCCGCGCCGCGGATCAGCATCCCGCCGCAGATGGACCGTCAGCCCGCCGCCGCCGCCGCCGCCGCCCCGGCACCCGCCGCCGTGCCGGAGCCGAAGACGACGCAGCAGAAGATCGAGGAGTTCTACGGCGTCAAGCAGTTGGGCGACGAGGTCGTCTTCGCCGTCAAGTTCGACCGGGCCAAGAAGGTCCTCATCGCCGGCGACTTTAACGGCTGGTCCGCCATGGGCACCCCGCTGCACACCGATGGCAAGCCCGGCGTCTGGGTCGCCAAGCTCCCGCTCCAGCGCGGCCGGTACCGCTACCGCCTGATCGTGGACGGCGAATGGATGACCGACCCGAACAACTCCTACGTCGAGACCAACGAGTACGGAGAGCTGAACAACATCGTCGAGGTCGACTGAAGCCAACGTCCCCGCGGCGAAGTGCGAGGTGCAGCGCTCAGCGGACTGCCGCGCACACCGCCCATCGATACGCGCGGCTCAGCACTCAGCACTCAGCAATCAGGACGCGCAGCCCTCTCCAGGACACCCATGCCCGACCCCAACCAGAGCCTCAGCGAGATCAGCCACCTGTTTCTGAGCAGCGTGCGGGAGAAGGCGGCGAACGGGACGTCGGAGCGGCCCAAGCGCGTGCCGCCGCCGAAGTCGCCGGTCCACGTCAGCATCGACCTGACGCCCGAGGAGTTCGCGCAGGTCTTCGGCGCCGGTGAGGATCCCGTCGCCGCCGACCCCGCCGGCGTGGACGACGCGCAGCGGCCGGCACCGGTGCGCGGGGTGACGGCGGTGATCGCCTCTCACCTGGGCGCCAAGCAGTTCGACCGGATCAAGGATTACGCCCGCCACCTGGCGGCCGACGGGACGCGCGTCGGGGTGATCGAGGTCTGCCCCAGCGAGTTCCGCGTCATGTGCTTCGACCGCCACGCCGACGACACCGACGCGCCGCCCGAGCCGCCGGCCGAGTGCTTCGACCCGCGGCAGATGAACGAGGTGCTCTCGGAGATGAGCTGGGACGTGCAGCGCTGGCTGCTGGTCCTGCCGCAGCCGCGCGTCCCCGAGGCGCGCGTGCTCCTGCGCGGCGTGTCGCGCTGGACCATGCTCTCCACCTGCGACCACGACGGCGTGATCGCCTGCTACCGCGCCCTCAAGGGGCTGCTGGACCTGTGGCCTGGCGGCAAGACCGAGGAGAAGCCCAGCCTCTCGCTGGCGCTGCTGGACGCCGCCGACGAGGAGCAGGCCGAACGCGTCAGCGCCAAGCTGACCAGCGTCTGCCAGCAGTTCCTCAACTGGCCGCTCGAGTCCGAGCCGCACGTGGCGGGCAGCGTGGGAAACGTGTCGGATCACCTGGTGATGTGCTGCCGCCCGACGCGCGAGAAGGGGGCCGTCGCCACCGCTCCGCAGTGGGAGATCGTCGCCGACTTCATCGCGCGATCGAAGGAAGCGACCGAGGAAGCGGAGGCGCCGGCGGCAGTGGCGGCCGAGCAAAGTTCGGCGGCGCCGCTGGCCGATGTCAGTGATCGCGACCGCGATGCGGCGGGCGAGCAGATCTACGAGACGCAAGGCAAGGCGGTTCCCATGTCCAACACCATCGAAGACGCACCCATGATGTCGACCGCCGCCGCCGCCACTGGCCCGGCCGCCACCGGTCCCGCCGTCGCGGCGGTCGCCCCGATCACCGCCGCCTGGGCGACGACCATTTCGCCGACCGCGGCGGTGGCCGTCGAGTCCAGCGATGGCGCGACCGAGGTCATCGACCTGCCGGGCCACGACCTCACCGAGATCGGCATCGTCGATGCCATCCTCCGCCACTGCTCCGGCGAACTGGTGGAGTGCCCGATCGCGCCGCCGATGTGTCCCAAGGCGCGGCTCGCGGTCGGGCGCGACCGCCGCATCGTGATGCTCGCCGTCAGCCGCCAGGGGCTGCAGGACCTCAACAGCATCGGGCAGGCGTACCGCTGGCTCCAGGAGAACCAGCCGCTGATCGCGATGGCCATGCCCCAACTGGCCATCGACCCGCAGCAGTCCCCGCACCTGAGTTTGCTCGTCAACCAGGCGGACAGCGCCGCGCAGACGCTCCAGCCGATGCTCCAGGGAAATCACGTGACCGTGAAGACCTACCGCAAGCTGCGGTGGGGCGGGAAGACCGGCTTACTTCTGGAGGCCGCGTAGCCGTGTCGTTTACTCCGGGAGAGTGAACAGCGACGCGTTGCGCAAGCGATGGCCCGCGGATCCTCACCGATCCGCGGGCCTTCTTGTTTGGCTACGGCGTCGCCACGCGGCTCAGGGGGTTCGTGCCGCCGCCGCCGCCGTTGTCGTCGCCTGCGGCTTCTTCGGCATCGCGTCGGTCAGCATTGGCGCCGCCATCCGCCCGAGCTTAGCGTGCAGTGCCTGCGCCTCCGGCGGCGTGAGGTTCTTGTTTTCGACCAGCCGCTTGATCGACTGTCGCTGCGCCGGCGTGACCAGCTCGATCCGGCCCATCATCACGCGCGTCAGCTCGCACGGCTTGCTCACGGTCAGCGGCAGCACGCCGTCGGTCCAGTCACGCGGGACCAGGAAGAACAGCCGCTGCCCGACGGATTTGAAGTACGACAGCTTCCACGTCTCCAGCATGGCCGACGCCTCCTCGTCGAACAGCCCGTCGGCCACCAGGGCGGCGTGCATCTCGACGCGGAGCTTGTCCACGTTGATCACGGAGAACTCCCCCTCGGTGAAGCTGGCCGGCTGACCAACGGGGTTTCCCTCGGCCGCCGCGGGGACGGCGTCGATCTTCCGGTACGCGCACGCCCCGTCGGCGCGGAATTCCGCGAGCCACATCGCCCGCAGCTTCAGCGGCGACGCTTGCGCCTTGGCGGGCCGGCCGTCGAACAGCCGGATCTGCTCCCCGCTGCCGCCGCTGCGCACCACGCGAACCGGCGCATCGAGCTGCGCCACGCCGCGGTAGAACAGGTACTGCTCGCTCTCGGCCCCGACCGTGAGCGGCGCCGCGTGCCTCGCCAGCCGCGGGGCCAGCCAGACGTGCGAGTCGGTCACCGGCAGGCGGTCGCCACCCGCGCCGATCGTGACGTTCTTCCACCCCAGCGTGCCGTTGATCTTGCCGAGGTCCTTGGTGCCCGCCGACGCCCCGGCCGGGCCGGCGTCGCCCCTGGGGTAAAACTCGCTGAGCAGCCCGCCGCGGAACGCGACCGACACGTCCACCACCGGAATCTTGTCGCCGTTGGCGGGCGGATAGAAGTAGACGACCGGCGTCTCCAGCCGCATCGTCACCTCCGGGTGCAGCGTGGCGAACCCCTTGGAGAGGGCCGCCGGGTCCACCGGCGCCGTTGGCCCCGCGAGCCGGTGCACGAACTTCGGCAGCGGCTCATCATTGATGTTCAACCCCCCGATCGCCCGCCCGGTCTCGTCCTGGAGCGACGTGAACGTCCCCCACTCGTGCACCACGAGCTGGTTCCCCTCCGTCCGGCTGTTGCCAAGCGCGGGACAGGCGGAGAGAAGCACGGCGAAGCAGGCGGAAAGGAAGCGGCTGGACATGGCTGGACCTCCGGTATGAGAGGCTCAGACGCCCGTGAGGCGCGAAAGTTTCCACAGATCCGCGGATTCGGCAGAAGCCGCAGACGCGGCGATATGAGCTGTGGAGGGGAACGGCGGAGCCTCTTGCCGCACGCGTGTCCGGCCAAGGGCCGGGCCGGCCTGGGCCAGTCCGCAGACACGGGCGAGGCCGCCCGTGCCACCTCGAGGAATTACTCCCGCATCGCGTCGGGGTCGACGCCCTGGCTTTGGCAGAACGCGCGGTAGGCGACGGGGCTGATCTCGCTGGGCTTGATCTCGCTGCGGCCGCCCCAGAAGACGTTGGTGTAGGCGAGCGGGATGCCGACGGATTCCAGGTGCTGGTCGATCGCCCGCTTGTGGGCCAGCACCAGGTCCTTGTCGGTGCCGTGGGCGACGCCCATGACGTTGACGTTGCCGAACTCCGGGCCGGCCTCGCGCCAGTAGGCGTGGGTCATCACGTGAAAGCGGCCGACCTCGCGCCCCGCGTCAATCTCGCGCCCGGGCGGGACGGCCCAGTGGAACAGGGCGTTGTACTTCGTCACCTGCTCGCCGCTCTTGAGCTGCTTGACGTGCTCAAGGAACGTGCTGAAGCGGCCGATGACTTTCCGCTCGTTCAAGCTGCGCGCGACGCGGTGGAACTCATCTGACGAAAGACTGCACGCCGACGCTCGCGGCCGCCAAAGGTCAAGGGTGATCTCCTCGGGCGCGAACTCCCGCTTCAACTCGACCAGCACGCGCCAGTCGAGGTCCGATAGCTCGACGATGCCGGTGTCGATCGCCTCGGCGAGCGCGTCGCTCTTGCTGCCTGGCTCCAAACCCTTGCGGCGGACGTGGCCGACGCCCAGGACGAACAGCTTCTTCGCCGGCAGCAGCACAAAGCGGCTCGCGCCCGTCCTCGTGCAGAGCATCTCGCAGTGCTTCGTCATCGAGTACCCCTGCGGCACCTTCAGGGTCGTCCACAGGCGGTACTTGGCGCCGGCGATGGCCTGGTCGGTCGAGCGGATGACGACGTGCCCGCTGAAGGGGTCGTTCTGGAACATCCAGTCGAACGCGCTGGACAGCTTCTCCTCCGGCACGACCCACGCCACCAGCGCCCCGCGCGCCAGGTTGGTGGCCATCAGCGTCTGCCTGACCCGGCGGATCGTGCCCGCCCGCAGCATCGCCTGCACGCGCTCGATCACGGTGGCGGCGTCGAGGCCGGACAGGCGGGCGATCTCGCCAATCGGGTCCGGCTGAAACCCCTGGAGCTTGTCCTCCGAGATCGCCAGGATGCGCGCGTTGACAGGATCAGTGATGGTGACGGGATTGGTCGCTGCGGTGGTCATGCGTCGCGGCGATTGTATTCGTCGCTCGACTTGCTGTCGCGAGCGGAGAAGGGGAAGGATGAAGGATGAAGGATGAAGGATGAAGAAGATCAGTCTTTCTGATTTCATCCTTCATCCTTCATCCTTCCGCCTTCATCCTTGTCCTACATCTGTGTCCGAACCGTCTTTACGGTTAATCTCTCCGGCCCATGACGCAGCCCGATCCTGATGCGCCCGCGACCGAACCACCGCAGCCGCCCGCCGACGACGCCGGTGAGAAGCTCGTGCTCAACTCCCCGGAGGAGGCTCGGACCGCGAAGGACTTCTTGCTCTGGGCGGGCGTGATCCTGCTGGCGGTGCTGTCGGCTTACTCGCCGGCGCTACACGGGCAGTTCGTCTGGGACGACGACCGCCACGTCGAGCAGAACCGCACGCTCCGCGACGCCGGCGGGCTGTGGAACATCTGGACCGGGCACTGGCGGCTGCTGCTGGGCGGCGAGGGCGAGCGCGGCCGGCCTTTCACGCCGCAGTACTACCCGCTCACGCACACGTCGTTCTGGCTCGAGTACCAGCTCACCGGCCAGCGCGCCGGCGAGATCAACCCGGTGGTGTTCCACGTCACCAACGGCGTGCTGCACGCGGCGGCGGCGATCCTGCTGTGGTTCCTGCTGCGCGAGCTGGCCGTGCCGGGGTCGTGGGTGATCGCCGCGATCTTCGCGTTGCACCCGATCCAGGTGGAGTCCGTCGCGTGGATCAGCGAGCGCAAGAACGTGTTGAGCGGCGCGTTCTTCGTCGCGTCTCTGCTGGCATACGTGAAAGCGGGAAGATCGCGTTTCGGGTTTCGTGTTTCGGGTTTTGGGGAAAGGCTGGGACCCGCGGCCGCGCCTTCTTCACCCGACACCCGATCCCCGACACCCGAAACCCGATCCTGGCTTTACTGGCTCGCCCTGGTCCTGTTCCTGTGCGCAGTCCTCAGCAAGACCGTCGCGTGCGCGATGCCGGCCGTGGTGCTGGTGTTGATCTGGTGGAAGCGGGGGACGCTGCGCGGGCGGGACGTGCTGCCGCTGGTGCCGTTCTTCGTCATCGGGCTTGTGATGGCCGCGATGACCGGCTGGGTGGAGCGGAACTTCGTCGGCGCGCGCGGCCCGGAGTGGGACCTGTCGGTCGCACAGCGCGTGCTGATCGCCGGGCGGGCGGCGTGGTTCTACGTCGGGAAGATCCTCTGGCCCGTCGGGCTGACGTTCATGTACCCGCGGTGGAACGTCGACCCGCGCCAGCTCTGGCAGTGGGCGTTCCCGCTGCTGGCGGCGGCGGTGCCGGTGGCGCTGCTGGCGCTGCGCAACCGCATCGGCCGCGGGCCGCTCGCGGCGGTGCTGATCTACCTGGGCGTGCTCGTGCCGGCCATGGGGTTCGTCAACATCTACCCCATGCGGTATTCCTTCGTCGCCAACCACTTCCAGTACCACGCCGGACCGGCGCTGATGGCGCTGGTGGTGGCAACGGCCGCGATCTTGCTGCGCCGGATCGGCGGCGAGACGGCAAGCGGTGATACGCGCGCAGCGACCGGGCTGCCCACGTCGTCCGAACCGTCCGCTGCGCCCGCCCCCGGCTCGTCCGTTCCCTCGGCATCCGCGCCCTCCGCCGTCCCTTACGTCCTGGCGGGGGCGGTGCTGGCGGCACTCACCGTCGGCACCGCGCTGCACGCGCGCACCTTCGCCAGCCAGGTGTCGCTTTGGGCGGACGTGGTGCGGAAGAACCCGTCTTCGTGGATGGCGCGGAACAACTACGGCACCGCGCTGCTCGGCGCGTCGCAACTGCTCGGGCCGGACCAGGCGGAGCAGGCAAACCAGATGCTCGACGACGCCGCCGCGCAGTTCGAGCAGGCGGTCACCATCCGACCCGAGCACGACCGCGCCTGGGCCAACTGGGGCCGGCTGCTGCTGCTGCGCGGCCGGCCGCAGGAGGCGCTGGCGAAGCTCGACCAATCGCTCGCGCTCCGCCCGGGCGGCATTGACGCGTTGATCGACCGCGGGCGGGCGCTGCTCGAACTGAGGCAACTGCCCGAGGCGAGGCAGGCGTTCGAGCAGGTGCTGGCCGCGTCGCGCGCGCAGCCGGTCGCGTCCGGGACGCTCGCGCTGGCGCACCAGTTCCTGTCGCGCATCGCGCGCCAGCAGGACGACGCGGCGGCGGCGCTGGACCACCTCGCCCGTGCCGTTCAGCTCGCGCCGCGCGACCCGGCCATCCAGTACGACTACGGCCGGCTGCTGATGGCGCAGGGAAGGCTGGAGGACGCGGCGGCCGCGCTGGCGGCGGCGATTCGCGTCCAGCCGGACAACCTGGACCCGCACATCGACCTGGCCTTGGTCTTCCTCAAGGTCGGCAACCATCGCGGCGCCTACACCCGCCTGGCGGAAATCGGCGTGCTGACCGAGCGGATGGGGCTGGAGCCGACGAAAGAGCAGGGCGAGCGCCTGCTCGCCGCCGGCCGGGTCTGGCGGCAGCAATTCGAGGCGTCCACCCGCCCCGCGGCGACGGGGCCGTCGCTCCCCACCGCCAGCACCGTCCCGAGCACGCAGCAGATGCGGGCCGAGCTCGATCGGCTGCTGCTTCACGAGCGGGCGGCAGCGACCGCCCCGGTAGCGACGACCGCGCCCGCCGGGAGGCCGCCGGCGCCGTAGCGGTGCAGCGAGGCTAGCCGGGCTGTCGCAGCCGCCTCAGCGCTTCGTAGAGCGCAATTCCCGCGGCGGTGGAGAGGTTGAGGCAGCGCTCGCCCGGCGCTTGCGGAATGCGCAGGTTGCGGGCGGGGGCGGCGTCGGTCATTGCGGCGGGGAGGCCTTGCGTCTCGTTGCCGAGGATCAGCCAGTCGCCGTCGCGGAAGTCGGCGTCCCAGAGCGAGACGGTCCCGTGGCTGGTGAGCATCCACGCGCGTTCGCGGCCGACGCGCGCGAGGAAACTTTCCACGTCATCGTGCAGCGTGAGCCGCAGGCGCGGCCAGTAGTCCATGGCGCTGCGGCGGAGCTTCTGGTCGCTGAGGATGAAGCCCAGCGGGCGGACGAGGTGCAGCTCGGTGCCGGTCGCGACGCACAGGCGGGCGATGTTCCCGGTGTTCGGCGCGATCTGCGGGCGAACCAGCGCGAGCTTCAGGCGGTGGGGAGCGAGGTCGAGCGGCGGGGACATGGGATGAGGATAGACGATGAAGACGTGAGCGGTGACAGGGCGCAGGGCTGACCGGGTGATAACGCAGCAGGCGCGGCTCTTGCCGTCGTCCCTTGTCACCCCCTCATCCGGTTATCCAACCACCCTGCCCTCCGAGTCCACTTGAAGGAACGAGCCGGTCTCGTGGCAGACGGCGGTCAGCCGGCCGTGGGAGACAAGGGCGGCGGCGGTGTCGATCAGGACGATCTTCGGGCCCGTCACCGGGAGCAGCTCATCGCTTCCGAACTCCATGTAGCTGTCCACCGGCGTGTGGCCGAAGTAGCCGGTGCGGCGCCACGGCTTGTCGGCCTGCACTTCATCCAATCGGTAGCGGCCCCAGAGCAGGGCGTAGCGCGTTGGTTGCGACTGGGCGAGCCGTTGCTGCACGGGTGGCTTCTCGTCGCTGGCGTAGGCGTCCCACTTGGCGTGGGCGACGAACAGCTCGTCGCTCTCCAGCACCACCGGCAGGTTGCGCACGAACGCGCGGTGTGCCTCCGGCACGGCCGACACGACCTGCTCGAGGTGCGCCGGCGTCGGCTGACGCAGCGCGCGCTCCAGGTCCTCCTCCGGCACGCCGTAGCTGAGGAAGGTCTTGTCAAGCCCGTGCTGCATGAACCAGTGGAAGGCGGTCATCCGATAGTCCGGCCCCGCCTCGCCGCAGTAGCTCTGGGCGCTGAGGACGTGGTCGAACACGTCGTCGTGGTTGCCGCGGACGAAGTGCGCCTGCGGGAGGTTGATCAGCAGGTCGATCACGCCGCGCGAGTCCGGGCCGCGGTTGACGTAGTCTCCAACGAACAGGAGCTGGCGCTGCGGGTCGGCCCGCTCGACGGCGCGCACGAGCGCGTCGAGCGGGCGGAGCATGCCGTGAATGTCGCCGATGACCCAGCGCACGCGGAATCCTCACTGACGGAGCACGACCAGCATACACGGGAGGCCCGACCGTGCCCGCGCTGGTTGAACAGCAGGCGTCGCGGCCGTCGCGGGTGAGCTGGGGGGTTAGACCGCGAAGTCACGAAGACGCGAAGAGATCGCGGAGACCTCGACACGCTTCAGCCATGGCACCGCCTGCGTGACGTGGATCAAGGTGCAACGACTTCGTCACTTCGTGCCTTCGTGGTGCCTGCGTGGTTCAACACCCACCCGGCGATTCCTTGACACCCTGATATCTGAGCCGCTACAACCGATCGCGCACTTCCCCGCGGGGGCGGGGTGGCACGGGCCCGCTATGTCGCTGCCGATCCTGGCGCAATCCTCGCCAACGTTGTTCCAGAAGCTGGTGTTCCAGGAAGACCCCGGGCTCGGGGTGACGCTGCTCTACAGCGTCGTCATCTGCGCCACGGTCTTCGCCGGCATCGTCTCGCTGGTGGCGATGTTCTGCATCTGGTGGGAGCGGAAGGTGGCCGGGCACATGCAGAGCCGGCTGGGGCCCAACCGCGTCGGGCCGTTCGGGCTGCTCCAGTCGCTGGCCGACGGGATCAAGCTGCTGGTGAAGGAAGACCTGGTCCCCGGTCAGGCGGACGCGCTGCTGTTCCGCATCGCGCCCTATCTGGCGTTCGCCCCGGCGTTCGCCGCCTTCCTCGCCCTGCCGTTCGGGCCGGACCTGACCTTCGAGCCGCGGCTCAACGTCGGGCTGTTCTGGATCCTGGCGATGCTCTCGGTCGAGGTGATGGGCGTGATCCTCGCCGGCTGGGCCAGCAACAACAAGTGGTCGGTTTACGGCGCGATGCGCGAGGCGTGCCAGATGGTCAGCTATGAGATCCCGCTGGGGATCTCGATCATCGTCGGCGTGATGACCGCCGGCACGCTGAACATGGTCGCCCTGGGGCACATCCAGGGGGGCGGGCTGCACACCTGGCTGATCTTCCGCAACCCGTTCGCGTTCATCGCCTTCTTCGTCTACTTCATCGCCAGCCTGGCCTCGAACAAGC
Organism: Tepidisphaeraceae bacterium; assembly: GCA_035634055.1. GTDB lineage: Bacteria > Planctomycetota > Phycisphaerae > Tepidisphaerales > Tepidisphaeraceae > JAICTV01. The sequence continues at coordinate 12,936 of DASQDR010000049.1, forward strand.
GGGCGCCGTTCGACCTGCCGGAATCGGAATCGGAACTGGTGGCGGGCTTTCACACCGAGTACAGCGGGCTGCGCTGGTCGTTCTTCTTCTTCGCCGAGTACGGCGCGATGTTCGTCGTCGGCGGGATCCAGGCGGCGCTGTTCCTCGGGGCGTGGAACGATCCGTTCGGCATCATCGGCTCGTTCTACTGGCACTACTCGCGCCCGGAGCACTACAGCGTCGCAGCCCTGTTGCTGCTCAACCTGGTGGGGGCCGGGATCTTCACTTCCAAGGCGCTGGCGATCATCTTCGTGCAGATGTGGCTGCGCTGGACGCTGCCGCGCCCGCGGATCGACCAGGTGCTCTACGCCTGCGTCAAAGTGCTGCTGCCGCTGTCGTGCGCGCTGCTGCTGGGCGGGGCGATCTGGCAGTGGCTGATCCCCGAGCGGCACGGCGTGCCGTGGCGCGACTACAACCCGTGGAACTTCGCCGCCTGGATCGAACGCGGCTTCGCCGGCGCGCTGGTGACGCAGGTGATCCTGGCACTGGTCGGGCTGGCGATGGTGACCTCGGTCGTCATGTGGGTCGGCTACGCCATCGCCAGCGGCCGGAACATCCGCCAACGCCTGACCGACCCGGCGGCGATCGACGAGCTGTCCGAGGGCGAGGAACTGCGGCTGGCGAAGGGGACGACGTAGGGAAATGATGAATGATGAATGATGAAGGCGGAATGCTCGAGGCGGAGGATCACTTCAATGCGGCAGCGGCATCTCTTATTCATCCTTCATCCTTCATTCTTCATCCTTAACTAATGCACTTTCCGCTCGCACAGATCGATGGCTCTGACGCCGCGGGGACGGTGACGGCGGTCCTGTTCTACCTGTTCGCGCTGATGACCGGCGGTTCGGCGCTGCTCGTGGTGGTGAGCCGGAACATCGTGCGCATGTCGGTGGCGCTGCTGTTCACGCTTACGGGCGTGGCCGGGCTGTACTTCCTGCTCAACGCGGAGTTCCTCGCGGCGGTGCAGATCGTCGTCTACGCCGGCGGGACGCTGATCCTGATCGTCTTCGGCGTGATGCTGACCAGCAAGAGCCCGTTCAGCCGGTTCGAGCCCAAGCTGGGCGAGGTGGTGACGGCGGTGTCGCTGGCGGCCATCGTGCTGTTCGCGCTGGTGCTGGGCGTGCTCAAGACGAGCTTCACCGGTGCCGCCGGAAATGGCGACGGCGGGGACGGCGCCGGCGGGCTGGTCGCTGAAGAGGGGGGCTACCCAGTGGACCGGCTCGGACAGGTGCTGCTCGGCGACTACCTCGTCCCCTTCGAGGTCGTCAGCGTGCTGCTGCTCGCGGTCATGATCGGCGCCGCCTACCTCGCCAAGGGCCGGCGGCACGAGGGTGAAGGCGCGGGTGAGGCGACGATGTCTCGCCAGGCGCGGGAGTGGAGCTAACCAATCGCATGCACGTCATCGCCCTCAGCTTCGGCGTCATCGGCCTCCAGCACTACCTGTTGCTGGCGGCGCTGCTGTTCGTCTGCGGGCTGCTGACGATCCTGACCAAGCGCAACGCGATCGGCATCCTGATCGGCGTGGAGCTGATCCTCAACGCCGCCAACGTGAATTTGGTCGCCTTCAACCGCTTCGCCCACCCCGGCGGCCCCGGCGGGGCGATGCAGCTCGACGGGCAGGTCTTCGCCATCTTCGTCATCGTCCTCGCCGCCGCCGAGGCCGCCGTCGCCCTGGCAATCTTCCTGAACTTCTACAACAACTTCAGCAGCGTGGATGTCGAGAGGGCGCAGAACCTAAGGGGATGAGATGACGGAAGAGCGACGAAGCGACGAGCGGACGGAGCGACGAAGGGGAAGGCGCGGAGGGCGCGTGGTTTCCTTGCCTTATTCCGCTTCCGCGCTCCCTCGCGTCGGGCCTGGCCGTCCCTCGTTCCCCTTCGCGCTCCGTCCCTCTCTTCTCTCCCCCCTCCGTCGCTTCGTCGCTCCGTCGCTTCGTCGCTCTCCTCTCCTCCCCCTCCCTCGCTCTCTTTGACTCCCATGCCCACCCCCGCCACACTGCTCCTGATCGCGACCCTCCTGCCGCTGCTCGGCTTCGTGATCCTGTTGTTTGTCGGCAAGAAGATGGGCAGCCCGCTGGCAGGGTGGGTGGGGACGCTGATGATCGGGCTCAGCTTCCTCTGCTCGATCGGCGCGATGATGTCGTGGTACAGCCGCGGCACGCACCACGGCATCGAGTGGGGGTTCGAGCGTTCGCCCATCCTGCTCACGCACGGCTGGATTCCGGTCGGCGGCGGGGTGGATCAGGCGCACCCGGGGTTCCTCGACGTCGGCATCTACGTCGACAGCCTGACCATCTGCATGTTCGCGATGATCACGCTCGTCGCGACGCTCGTTCACGTCTTCTCCATCGGCTACATGCGCGAGGACGTGCGCTACCCGCGGTTCTTCACCTATCTCGGGCTGTTCTGCTTCTCGATGCTCGGGCTGGTCATCGGCGGCACGCTCCTGCAACTGTTCATCTTCTGGGAACTCGTCGGCCTGTGCAGTTACCTGCTGATCGGCTTCTGGTACGAGAAGCGCAGCGCCAGCAACGCGGCCATCAAGGCGTTCGTCGCCAACCGCGTCGGCGACTTCGGGTTCCTGATCGGCTTCGGCATCCTCTTCTATCACCTGGGCAACGCCACGCTGCCGGCGCTGTGGAACGCGCTCGGCGGGGCGGGGATGGTGGACGGCAGGCTGGTGACCGAGTTAGCCCTGCCCGGCGGCGTGGCGATCACGTCCACGCTGCTCACGGTGATGGGGATCGGCCTGTTCTTCGGGGCCGTCGGCAAGAGCGCGCAGTTCCCGCTGCACGTCTGGCTGCCCGACGCCATGGAGGGCCCGACCCCCGTCAGCGCGCTGATCCACGCGGCCACCATGGTCGCCGCCGGCGTCTACCTCGTCGGGCGGATCTTCCCGGTGCTCACGCCGGACGCAAAGCTGTTCATCGCCATCATCGGCTGCACCACGCTGACCATGGCTGCCCTGATCGCGGTGGCGCAGACCGACATCAAGAAGGTGCTGGCCTACTCCACGCTGTCTCAACTGGGGTACATGATCCTGGCGATGGGGATCGGCTCGTGGGTGGGAGCGCTGTTCCACCTGATCACGCACGCGTTCTTCAAGGCGCTGCTGTTCCTGGGCTCCGGCAGCGTGATCCACGCGGCCCACCACGAGCAGGAGCTGCCGCAGTACGGCGGGCTAATGCGCAAGATCCCGGTGACGGCGATCACCTTCGGCATCGCCGTGCTGGCGATCGCCGGCACGCCCGGCTTGTCCGGCTACTACAGCAAGGACCTCATCCTCGCCGACGCCGGCGCGTTCTGGACGCTGGCGCACCAGGAGGGGCGCTCGGGGTGGTACAAGCTGCTGTTCTGGATGCCGGCGGCGATCGCGTTCGTCACGCCATTCTACATGACCCGCGCGTGGATGCTCACGTTCGCCGGCAAGCCGCGCAACGCGCGCTTGCACGAGCACGCCCACGAGTCGCCGGTGATGTACGGCCCGCTGATCGTGCTGGCGGTCCTCAGCGTCATTGCGGGGTACGCGCTCAACGTGAAAGAGCTGTTGATCGCGAGCACCATCGAAACCAAGAATTGCGTGCAGGCGACGTACGCCGGCGCGACCTTCCGCGGCTTCGACACGACTTGGCCACCGACTGATCCGACGGTGAAGCCAAAGACGCCCGACCTGCTCGAGGGCGGCGCCGCGCCGCCTCACGCCGACCGTCCGGCGGATGTCGTCGCGCACCACGACCCGCACGAGGCGGGCTGGCACTACGTCCACACCGTTATCTTCTGGGGCTTCATCGTCGGCATCGCGCTGGGGGTCGTGGTCTACTGGAACGGTTACTGGATCGCCGGCCCGCTGACCCGTCGCGGGCCGCTGGCGTATGTGCGGACCTGGCTTTACCGGCGGATGTACTTCGACGAGCTTTACCACGCCGTCTTCATCAACGCCGTCCTGACCGTCTCGTGGCTCAGCGCCGTCTTCGACCGCTACGTGGTGGACGGGCTGGTCAACGGGGCGGCGTGGCTGGTGCGACGATCCGCGGTGGTCGCCGGGCTGCACGACCGTTACGTGATCGACGGCGCCGTCAACGGCGTGGCCACCGTTACGCAGGATTTGGGCGCCGCCGTCCGCGCGCCCCAGTCCGGCCGGATCCGAATGTACGTCACAATCCTGATGGCCGCCGTCGCCCTGGGCGTGGCGGTGGCGATCCTGGTCGCGCTGAGTTGAGTGAGGGGAAGAATAAGTGGCTAGTGGTCAGTGGCTAGTGGTCAGTGAGGAAGCCGGAGGCGGTCAAGTGCGACTGGCTACTCCCAACAACTGGCAACTAACAACTGGCCCCTAGGAACTGGCAACTAGCAACTAACAACTGGCAACTATGTCCCCAATCAACCACTGGCTCCTGACGATCCTGATTTTCCTGCCGATGGCCGGGGCGGTGCTGGTGTTGCTGGCGCGGGACCGCGACGCGGTGCGATGGACGGCGCTGGGCACCTGCATCGTCACGTTCGCACTGTCGCTGCTGCTGTTCGCGACGTTCAAGTGGGGCCTGACCGGGCCTTACGCGTACGCGCAGGTGGGGGCGGACGGCGCGTACGTCGCCGGCACCGGCACCGTGCAGATGGTGCAGGAGGCGAACTGGATCCCCGCGTTCGACATCAAGTACAAGGTTGGCATCGACGGGCTGTCGTTCCCGCTGGTCATCCTCAGCACCTTCATCTGCGTGCTCGCCTGCGTCGCCTCGTGGAACATCGACAAGATGCTCAAGGGGTACATGGCCCTGTTCCTGTTCCTCGAGACCGGCATCCTCGGGGTCTTCCTGTCGCTCGACTTCTTCCTGTTCTACGTCTTCTTCGAGGTGTCGCTGCTGCCGATGTACTTCCTGATCGGCATCTGGGGCGGGCCGCGGAAAGAGTACGCGGCGATCAAGTTCTTCCTCTACACGCTGGTCGGATCGATCGGGTTGCTGATCGTGCTGATCGGCACGTACCTCTACAGCCGCGGGATGCCGGGCGCGCCGAACGGCACGTTCGACCTCGTCCGCCTGGCTTCGCCCGAGGCGCAGGCGCACCTGGGGCAGGGGATCGGGGCGGCGACGGCGCTGGCCAAGACGTTCTTCCTGCTGGCGATGCTCGGCTTCCTGATCAAGGTGCCGGCCGTCCCGTTCCACACCTGGCTGCCGGACGCGCACGTGGAGGCGCCGACGCCGATCAGCATGATCCTGGCCGCCATCCTGCTGAAAATGGGCGGGTACGGCATTTTCCGCATCGCCTACCCGCTGTTTCCCGAGGCCGCCAAGTCGCTCTGGCTGCTGGTGGCGCTCATCGGGGTGGTCAGCATCATTTACGGCGCGCTGTGCGCCATGAGCCAGACGGATTTCAAGAAGCTGGTCGCCTACTCCAGCGTCTCGCACATGGGGTTCGTGGTGCTGGGGGCGGCGATGATGACTGACGCCGCCTTCAACGGCGCGCTGTTCATGATGGTCGCCCACGGCATCACCAGCGCGATGATGTTCTTCATCGTCGGCGTGATCTACGAGCGGGCGCACCACCGCGAGATCGCCCGCTTCGGCGGGCTGGCGACCACGATGCCGCAGTACTGGGCCTTCTCCACCGTCGGCTTCTTCGCCAACCTCGGGCTACCGGGGCTCTGCGGATTCATCGGCGAGGTGATGGTCCTGCTCGGCGCGTTCCAGGCCGCCCGCAACGACTCGATCCTCATGACCAGCGGCTACGCCGGCAAGGGGACGATCCTCACCCTGGCGGTGATCGCCTGCTTCGGCGTCATCCTCACCGCCGGCTACATGCTCGACACGATGCGCAAGGTCTTCTTCGGCCCCGAGAAGCCGGAGTACCGCGGCTTCAGCGAAGTGAACAGCCGCGAGGTCACCGTGCTGACGCCGCTGACGGTGATGGCGATCGCGCTGGGCGTGTTGCCGACGCTGACCTTCTTCGTGTTCACGCAAAGCACGGTGGACGCGCTGTTCGGGCTGTTCCGGGGGGTCGGCGGCGCAGTGGCGGGGCTGTGACGGACGCGCGCCGATGCTCTACCAGGTCGAGTTTCGTCCGCGGGCGGTTCGCGATCTTCAGGGCCTTGATCCCCAGGTGCGCCGTCGTGTGCTGGCGAAGATCCGCTCGATGTCCGACGACCTCGCGGGCGACGTGAAGCGGCTGACCACCTTCACGCCGGAGTACCGGCTGCGCGTCGGCGACTGGCGGGTGCTGTTCGAGGTGGCGGACCAGCGGATCATCGTGCACCGCGTCCGCCGGCGCGATGCCGCTTATGATGGGTGACACGAGGAGTCGGCGCATGACGTTGCACCCCCAGATCATTCGCAAGGACGGCAAGGAGCAGTTCGTGGTCCTGCCGTACGAGGAGTTCCTCGCCATCCAGGAGCGCCTTGAGGACGCCGAGGACGTGCTTGCTCTGCGCGCGGCGAAGCAGGCCGACACGGGCGAGCCCTCGCTGTCGCTCGATGACGTGGAGCGAAGGTTCGGCGCTGCGGATCATCAGGAATAACCCATGCTGATCGGCCTTGCCGCAATCGGTCTCCCCTTCATCCCCGGCTGGGCGCAGCTTCGCCCGTTCGTGGGGGACCTGATCCTCATCGGTGCCACGGTCGCGGTCCTGCTCGCGCCGTTCTTCGCCGTGCGGCGGACGAACCTGACCTGCGCGATCGTCGCCCTGGCGGGCGTGGCGCTGGCGTTCGCGGCGCAGCTCGCGGTGGTGCTCGCCGGCGGCGACGACGGGCTGCACTTTCGCGGCATCCTGGTGGCCGACCCGTTCGGCGGGATGTGGAAGCTGCTGCTGCTGCTGTTCGTCGCCGGCGTCATCCTCATGTGGTTCACCACCTCCGCCCAGGCGATGCACGAGGGGGACGGACCGGAGTATTTCACGCTGCTGCTCGCCGCCACGCTCGGCATGTCGCTGATGGCTTCCACCACGAACCTGCTGATGCTCTTCCTGGCCGTCGAGATGGCGTCGCTGCCCAGCTACGTGCTGGCGGGCTTTCGCAAGACGCACCGCATCGGGGCCGAGGCGTCGCTCAAGTACGTGCTGTTCGGGGCGGCGACGGCGGCGGTCATGGTCTTCGGGCTGACCTACCTCTACGGCCTCTACGGCTCGCTCCAGCTCGAGGAGATCGCCGCCCGCATCGGGCAGACCACCGCCGCCGCCGGCATCGGCGGGCAGGCGCTGCTCGCGGTGGCGATGGCGGGTCTGCTGGTCGGCATCGGCTTCAAGATCTCCGCCGTCCCGCTCCACTTCTGGTGCCCGGACGTGTTCGAGGGCGCGACGATCGACGTCACCACGTTCCTCTCCGTCGCCTCGAAGGGAGCCGCCCTGGTGCTGCTGTTGCGCGTCGTCACCACGCTGGCGCAGGGCCTGGGGTTCCAGGGCAATGCCGGCGTCTCGCTCACGACGCTGGCGGCGGTGATCGGCGTGATGGGGGCGGTGACCGCCACCGTCGGGAACCTCGGCGCGCTTGTCCAGAACAACATCAAGCGGCTGCTCGCCTACAGCTCGATCGCCCACGCCGGCTACATGCTCTGCGCCGTCTCGCTGCTGGTCCGGAACAAGGCGGTGCTGGTGGACAACGGCGGGCTGTCCGCGCCGGCGCAGGCGATCCTGCTCTACCTCGCGGTCTACCTGTTCATGAACCTCGGCGCGTTTACCGTGGCGGGCCTGATTTGGCGGCAGACGGGCAGCGAGGACGTCAACGACTACGCCGCCCTCTGGCGACGCTCGCCGGTGGCGGCGGCGTGCATGACCGCCTTCATGTTCAGCCTGATCGGCCTGCCCCCCTTCGCCGGCTTCGCCGCCAAGTTCAACCTCATGTGGGCGCTGGGGAGCAACGGCGGGTGGTGGTGGTGGCTCGTTGCGGTCATCGGGGCAAACACGATTTTCAGCCTGTACTACTACGTGCGGATCGTGAAGATCATGTACCTCAGCCCAAGCGACGCCGCCGCCGTGCCGGTCAACCCGCTGGGGCTCGGGCTCGCGGTCGCATGCGCGGCGGCTCTGCTGCTGATGTTCGTCGGCTACGGCCCGCTCGGCCGGGTCACCACCGACTACGGGCGGCTGTACCTGACGACCGCCGCCGCCGCAACGACTACACCCGCATCGGCGGCGCCCGCCGCGCCGTCGGGCAGTCCGACCACAGCACCGGCGCCTGGTGGTGGCGGCGGCGGCGGGGCAGCGCCCACCACGCAAACGGCGATGGCGCCGGGGCAGCGCTAAGATGAACACACGACGCGACCGGCGACCCGAGCGACCCCCGCGACCGCGACGACGCACCGCACCCAGGCCCACACCATGACCGCCGCCGCCGCACCCGTCGCCGTCATCGACCTCGTCACCAGCCTGCTGGAGGCGACGGTCAACAGCGTCTTTCGCTTCATCGCCAACGGCTCGCCGTACCTCAGCCGCGCCACGGTGGAGGTCCGCCGCCCGCTCCAGGAGATGACCGCCGCCAACCACCGCCGCGCCGCCGAGCTGGCGCGGCTGGTCGAGTCGATCGGCGGCACGCCGACCGTCCGCGCGGCCACGCGCTCGGAGGAGCAGTACCTGGCCTATCTGTCGCTGAAGTTCCTGCTCCCCAAGCTGGTGGACGAGAAGCGGCTGTGCGTGCAGCGGTACGAAAACGCGCTGGACGGCGTGAAGCACCTGCCGCGCGTGCCCGACGAGGTGCCGGCGATGCTCAACGCCCACCTGGGCGAGCAGCGCGCCGAGCTGGCGGCGCTGGAAACCGCCGCCGCCCACGTCGCCGCCAACAAGAACGGCCACAAGGACCCGTCGCAGCCCGCCCGCGGGACGAAGCGCGGGTCCGACGCCGGTCCGAGCGCGGGGTAAACTGTCATCCGCCGAGGTACGCTTTCCTCACCTCCGGGTCCTCCAGCAGTCGCTTGGCGTCATCGCTCTTGATCACCCGGCCGGTCTGCAGGACGTACGCGCGGTGGGCAAGGGTCAGCGCCATGTGGGCGTTTTGCTCTACGAGGAAGACGGTGGTTCCCTCGGCATTGATGTCGCGGATGATCTGGAAAATCTTGCGGACGATCAGCGGGGCCAGGCCGAGCGAGGGCTCGTCGAGCAGGAGCAGTTGCGGGCGGGCCATCAGCGCCCGGCCGATGGCGAGCATCTGCTGCTCGCCGCCGGAAAGCGTCCCCGCCTTCTGATCGCGCCGCTCGGCCAGCACGGGGAAGAGCGCGTAGCAGCGATCGAGCCCCGCGCGCAGCCGCTGCTTGTCCTGCTCCTGGTAGCCGCCGAGGATGAGGTTTTCCCGCACCGTCAGGTTGGCAAACACCTGCCGCCCCTCCGGCACGTGGCAGACGCCCGCGCGCACGATCTCGTGCGGCGGCATTCGGTGCAGCTCGGCGGCGTCGCCGGCAAACGAAATGCTCCCCCGCGTCGGCCGGAGCAGGCCGCTGATCGTGCGCAGCAGCGTGGTCTTGCCGGCCCCGTTGGAGCCGATCAACGTGACGATCTCGCCGCGGTTGATCTCCAGCGAGACATCGTGCAGTGCGACGATCCCGCCGTAGCGCACCTGGAGGTTTTGCACCGAAAGCAGCACGATTAGATGCGCTCCCAAGCCGACCCGGCCGGTGGCGTTGACGGGGGCGCTAACGGCGGAGCCGAGGGGGGCGGCGGGATCGCGGGCGCGGACGAATCACTGCGGCCTCGCCCCCGCCTGCTCTCGTGGAGGAAGAAGCTGACCTGCGCCGTCACCAGCCCCGCCCAGGCGAAGTAACGGACGATTCCATCCCGGGCCGCGTAATACCGATTTAACGATTCCGTGGAGACATAGGAGTGGCCGGGGGACCCAAAGCGCGCCGCGTCCGGCGCCCGCACGCCCGCGACGATGCTGCCGAAGACAAACCCCGCGATCACCCACGTCACCACCACGACCGCGGTGAAAACCGCGTTGCGCGCGTAAGTCAGAAGCAGGTCCTTCACTTCATCTGGTGTCATCATACCGGTTCCCCCAGGTAGGCCTCGATCACCTTCGGGTTCTCCTGAACTTCCGTTGGCGAGCCGATGGCGATCGTCTCGCCGTGGTCCAGCACCGTGATCCGCTGGCTGATGGACATGACCAGCTTCATGTCGTGCTCGATGAGCCAGACGCCGACGCCGAAGCGGTCGCGGATGAAGCGGATAAGGCTCATCAGGTCCTGCTTCTCCTGCGGGTTCATGCCGGCGGCGGGCTCGTCGAGCAGGAGGATCTTCGGGTCGGTCGCCAGCGCGCGGGCGATCTCCAGGCGGCGCTGGTCGCCGTAGGGCAGGTTCTTGGCCAGCAGCTTGGCCTTGGGCTGGAGGTCGAACGTGCGGAGCAGGTCCATGCCGCGGTCGTAGAAGTCCGCGCGCTGTCGCGCGAAGCGCGGCGACCGCAGCAGCGTCGCCAGCAGCCCGCGCTCCGCCGAGCGGTTGAAGCCGATCACCACGTTGTCCAGCACCGAGAGGTTCTGGAACAACCGGATGTTCTGGAACGTCCGCGCGACGCCGGCCCGGTTGATGTGCACGGGCGATCGGCCGTCGATCCGCTTGCCGCCGAGCACGATCTGACCGGCGGTGGGGCGGTAGACGCCGGTGATGACGTTGAAGGCGGTCGTCTTGCCCGCGCCGTTGGGCCCGATCAGCGCGACGATCTCGCCGACGTCCACGCCGAAGGAGAAATCGCCCAGCGCCCGCAGGCCGCCGAACCGCACCGAGACGTTTTGCACTTCCAGCAAGGGCATGGTGATTCGTCGCGCGCGGGCGCGTTGCGGTGTCGTCAGGAAGCTGTCGCCCCGGCCGCCGGCGCGCCGGGCTCGCGTCTCCAGCGCAAAAAGCTCGGGCGGCGGAAGCCGAACGCGCCGCCGCGCGCGAGCATGATCAGGATCAGCAGCAGCGAGTAAGCGACCATCCGGTTCTCGCCCACCGCCGCCAGGGAATCCACCAGCCACCTCGGAAGCTCGGCCGACGTGACGATGCCGATCCAGCTCCCCGGGTCGCGCAAGAACTCCGGCAGCCAGGTCAGCACCGCCGCCGCCGCGATCGCGCCCCAGACGCTTCCCAGCCCGCCGATCGTGACCATGACGACCACCTCGATCGAGCGGATGAAGCCGAACGCGTTGGGGTTGAGGTAGCCGTCGTAGTGCGCGAACAGCCCGCCCGCGACGCCGGCGAAGAACGCGCCGATCACGAACGCCAGCACCTTGTGGTGCGTGGTGTCGATGCCGACGGCGGCGGCGGCGATCTCGTCCTCGCGCACCGCCGCGATCGCCCGCCCCTTGGCCGAGTGCTGCAACCGCCAGATGGTCATCGTCGTCACCAGCGCGGCGCCGAAGACCCACGGGAAGATGCGGAACTCCGGCGATTCGCCGCTGCCGACGTTGGAGTAGACGGGCACGCTCAGCCCCGTCGCCCGCCCGAGCGGCTCGGCGTTGGTGATGACGACGCGGATGATCTCGGAGAACCCGAGCGTCGCGATCGCCAGGTAGTCGCCGCGCAGGCGCAGCGTCGGCAGGCCGATGAGGAACCCCGCGACGGCCGCGCAGCACGCGCCGCCGAGCAGCAGCAGCAGGAAGGTGACGGGCTTGCGGCCGGCCTCGGGCAGGTGCCCGTCGACCCACGCCGCCGCCGGCGTGCCGCGCTCAAGGATCCACGTGAAGCCGCTTTGGATCCATACGATGAGCCTCGACCAGACGAGGTAGGGCGGCGCGCCCTGGCCGGTCGTCACGCGCGCGGCCATCGAGATGTCCCAGACGAACCAGGCGAGCAGCGCCAGCAGGAGCAACAGCGGCGCGCCGCCGTACGCGCGGCGCGACAGCCGCAGCAGCGCGAACAGGCCCCACAGCAGCAGCCCGATCGTCCCGAGCGTGACGAACAGCGCAACGTAGAACAGCAGCACCGCGCCGGGGTCGTGAAGCTCGTTTGAGTAAGCCGTCGCCGGATACCCGGCCATGTACGCCCCGACGGCCATGAACCCCGCGTGGCCGAGGGAGAACTGACCGCTGATCCCGTTGATGAGCTGGAGCGAGACGGCCAGCACCACGTTGATGCCGATCAGCATCAGGATGCGCGCGTAGTAGGGGTCGAGCCGGTCGGGATTCTCCGCGTACCACGAGATCGGCACGAGCAGCGCGAGCAGCGCCAGCACCAGCGCGTTGGTGCGCAGCGTGTAGAACCAGAACGACTTGCCCGAGCGCTGCGGCGGCAGCGGGAAGTCTTCCTGAAGCGTGGTGGTCGAGCTGGTCATCGGGAAACTGTCGCTCGCGCGCGCGGCGGCCTACACCTTCTCGATCGTGTGCTGCCCGAAGAGTCCGGACGGCTTGACCAGCAGCACCGCGATCAGGATGACGAACGCCACGCCATCGCGGTACTGCGAACCTTGCGGCAGGTACCCGGCAACGAGGGTCTCGACCAGCCCGAGGAGCAGCCCGCCCGCCACGGCGCCCGGGATGTTGCCGATCCCGCCGAGCACCGCGGCGACGAACGCCTTGATCCCCGGCATCAGCCCCATGAGCGGGCTGACCTGCGGGTACTTCACGCTCACCAGCACGCCCGCCGCCGCCGCCAGGGCGGAGCCCAGGATGAACGTGAAGGAGATGATCCGGTTGATGTTGATCCCCATCAGCGAGGCGGTGTCGAACCGGAACGACACCGCCCGCAGCGCCATCCCCGTGCGCGTGTGCTGCACGAGGGCCCAGAGGATGACCATCAGCACCAGCGTGGTGGCGAAGATCAGCACGTCGACCTTGCCGACGCTGGCGCCGAGGAGGGTGAACATCTCCGGCGCCTGCTCGACGCCGGGCAGCAGCGGGCGCTGCGCCTGCGGCGTGGCGCCGAAGACGCGCTGCCCGCCGAACTCCAGCAGCAGCGAGACGCCGATAGCGGTGATCAGCGCCGTGATCCGCGGCTGGTTGCGCAGCGGGCGGTACGCCAGGCGCTCGATGGCGAACCCGAGGCACCCGCAGACGAACATGGCCGCCAGCAGCACCAGCAGGAACGTGGTGTACGACGGCTCGCGCGCAACGCCGCCGCGCTGGTGCCAGAAGCACAGATCCGCCACGACCAGCAGGGCGAAGACCGTGGCGGCGGCGTCGAGCGCCCAGTCGCGCACCAGGCGCTTGCGCGACAGCACCATCAGCAGCGCCACCACCGCGGCCGCGATGCCGAGCCCGATCAGCAGCGGCTTCTCGCCATCGGCTGGCGTCCAGAGCACGCGGCTGAAGGCGTACATCGAGGTCATCGCCCCGATCATGTAGATGTCGCCGTGGGCGAAATTGATCAGCCGCAGCACCCCGTAAACCATCGTGTAGCCGACCGCGATCAGCGCGTAAATCGCCCCCGCGGACAGCCCGTTGATGATCTGCTGAATGAACTCCTGCATCGGTCGCGGCCGGCAGGATAAAGGAAGCGAGGATAGTTGCCAGTTGTTAGTTGCCAGTTGCGAGTGAGGAAGTCGTCTTTGCCTGCACTGGCAACTGGCGACTAACAACTGGCAACTCTTCCCTCTGGCAACTGGCAACTATCAACTGGCAACTATCCTCCCCTACGGCTTAACACTGCCGACGAACTTCGTCCGCTCTTCCGGCTTGCTGCCGGGGACGACCTGGAGGACCACGATCGGCTTCTGCGCGTTGCGGTCCTTGTCGATGGTGATCGAGCCGCTGGCGCCGGGGAAATCCTTCGTCGCCGCCAGCGCGTCGCGCACAGCCGCGCCGCGGGTGCTGCCGGCGCGCTTGATGGCGTCGGCCATCAGCTTCATCGCGTCGTAGCCGAGGATCGCCATGGCGTCGGGCGTCTTGCCGCCGTACTTGGCGCGGTAGCTATCGACGAACTTCTTCACCTCCGGGCGGTCCTCCTGCGCGGAGTAGTGGTTGGTGAAGAAGCAGCCGTTGACGGCGTCGCGGCCGATCTCGAAGGTCTTGTCGCTGTCCCACCCGTCGCCGCCCATGAGCGGCACGTTGATCCCCAATTCGCGCGCCTGCCGGCAGATCAGCCCCACCTCGGTGTAGTAGCCCGGGCAGTAGATCGCCTCCGGGTTGGCGTTCTTGATCTTGGTGAGCTGCGCCTTGAAGTCGATGTCCCCCTCCCCGTACGCCTCGTCGGCCACGATCGTGCCGCCCGCCTGCTTCACCGTGGCGGTGAAGAACTCGCGCAGCCCCAGCGAGTAGTCGTTCTTCACGTCGTACAGGATGGCGAACTTTTTCGCCTTCGGGCCCGCCGCGTCGCTCATGGCGAAGTTCGCCATGGCCGAGCCCTGGAACGGGTCGATGAAGCAGGAGCGGAAGATGTAGTTGCCGAGCTGCGTGACCTTCGGGTTGGTCGATGCGGGCGAGAGCATCGGGATGCGCGCCCGCTGCGCGATCGGCGCCGCGGCGATCGAGCGGCTGGAGGCGACCTCGCCAATCAGCGCGACGATCTTGTCCTGGTTGATCAGCTTCTGCACGGCGGTGACGGCTTCCTCCGGCTTGGACTGATCGTCGGCGGTGACGACGCGAAGCTGCTTCCCGAGCACGCCGCCCGAGCCGTTGATCTCGTCCAGCGCCAGGCGGATCCCCTCGTCGGTGGAGATGCCGAAGGTGGCGGTGCCGCCGGTCATGGAGGCGAAGTGCCCGACGACGATGTCGTCCGCCGCCGCCCGCGCCGCCGGCGGAAGCGCCAGACAAACCGCGGCCACGACGGCGATCACCGCGGCGAACCAAGACCTGGGCATAGATCAACTCCGTATGTTCGAGTAACAGCGATTTCCCACGAAAAGCTAACGAGTTCCCGTGCGCCCGGCAACCGGCCCGCGTGCCGCCGGCCGAGGTTAGACACCCGTCGCCTGCCCGCGGTAGGTCGGCAGCCGTCTCGCGCTCACGCCGCCACCAGCACGTCGGCTCGGCGGAGGGTTTGGCCGTTGCCGGCTTGGCCGGTGGTGGTCGGCCACTGCGCGGAGTGCGCGGTCAGGACCTCGATGCCGGCGTCGGTGCACAGGACGGTGTCCTCGCACTTGGCCCCGACGATCGACGGGTTCCACGCGAACGCCTGGTTCGCGAGCGCGCGCACGCCGCTGCCCGGCACCGCTACGACATCCCTCGGCTGGTATCCGCACGAGCCGCCCTGGTGGTGATTTTCCCACTCGCCGTCGTGGCCGTTGGCGGCGTAGGCGCGGCGGAGGTCGTCGAAGATCTCGCCAAGCGTCCGCCCCGGACGGGTCGCCAGGTTCACCGCCGCGTCGATGTTGGCGATCGCCTGCTGCTTGGCCCGCTCCTCGGCGGTCGGCGGGGCGAAGCGGACGAAGCGGGTCAGGCACGAGATCAGCCCGCCGCGCTCGGCGCAGGTCACCAGCATCACGTAATTGCGGATCTTGCGAGCCGTCGGGATCGGGTGGCGGTAGCGGGGCAGGCGCTCGTCGGACGAGACCAGCGTCACCAGCGGGTTCATCTCCGCCGCGTGCATCTCGTGATCGAGCAGCCCGGCCGCCTCGTGCTCGCTGATGCCGGGGGTGATCGCCCGGCAGGCGCGCTCCATCGCCGCCGCCGCCCGCCGCCCGCCGTCGCGGTATCGCTCAATTTCCTCCGGCGTGAGCGACCAACGCAGCTCGTTGAAGTCGCCGGGCAGGTGCGGCAGCGGCAGGCCGAAGGTCTCGGAGTCGGCAGCAATCTTGCGGCCGCCGATCACCTCGCGCACCGCCCGCTGCCGGCTGTCGTGGTCGTGCCAGGAGAACTCGACGGTCTCGATGCCGGTGCCCACCAGCTCCTCGCCGCTCATCCGAGGCGCCTCGATCCGGTTGGCCAGGCAAAGGCGGTTTCCGTCCTTGGTAGCGAGGATGCTGGCGACGCCGACGGGGGAGTTGTTGGCGATATGGTTGTCGCGCCCGCCGGTGATCCAGGCGAAGTTCGATCGCAACGTCAGCAGCGCGCCGTCCAGCCCGTGGCGGTCGAGGAAGGCCGACAGCCGTTGCGACTTCGTTTCGGGTTCCGTTGGCATGCGGCGAAGGGTACGCCCGGGGCGGGCCGGCGACAACCGCACGACCGGCTCAGGCGGGGCGGGTGTTTGTGGCGGCCGCGTTCTCTTTCGATCGCGGCGGGGGGCCGGTACATTCGCGTGTGATCCAGCGGCCGGCAGCAACCGAGCACGCGCGCGAGCGACTGGCGAAGGAGTGCGGGCATGATGAAGCGGTGGAGCATCGTGGCGGCGTCCGTCGGCCTCGCCGGTCTGATGACCACCGCCGCCGCCGCGCCCGCGCGGGCGGGCGAAGCGCAGCTCGGCGCTGCCGACGCCATCCTGTCGCCGCTGCGCCTTTCCATGCAGTCGGACTTTCCCGAGAGCATCTACGCGCCGCCCGAGGTGACGGCCGAGGATCAGGGGACCAACGAGGGAGGCGTCTCCATCGATTTGCGCGTCTCGTACCTGACCGACTACGTCTGGCGCGGCATCGACCGCAGCGAGACCGGCGGCACCGAGGACTCGCCGAACCTCCAGTTCGACGGCGCGCTCAAGTGGGACCTTGGCAAGTGGCCGCACCCGTTCATCGGCGTCTTCACCAACGTCTACGAGTCCGACCCGCTCAGCCGCTTCCAGGAGATCCGCCCGTACTTCGGCGTGGAGTACACCGCGCGCCCGATCATCCTGGCGATCGGGCACTACAGCTACATCTTCCCCGACCGCGACGACTTCAATACCGCCGAACTGTGGGCCCGGCTGACGTTGGACGACTCGTACTTCTTCCGCACCGATCGGGGCGTCTTCAACCCGTACGTCTTCGCCGCGTGGGACTACGACGTGAACAGCGGCCTGTACGTGGAGCTGGGCGTCAGCCACGACTTCGAGATCGAGGACACGCCGCTGACGCTCACGCCGCGAGCGGCGGTCGCCTACGTGAACGACCACGCGCAGTTCCGCCGGGTGAGCGCCGGCGCCACCAACCCCGACCCCGGCTTCGCCCCCGGCGAGGGGGAGGACGCCTCCGGCTTCCAGCACTACGAGATCGGCCTGGAAGCGACGTACCGCCTTAATTCCCTGCTGAACATCCCCAGCCGCTACGGCCAGATCGACTTGAAGGGGTACCTGTTCTACACCGACGGCATCCAGAACAAGCTTCGCGCCGACACGGAACTCTGGGGCGGGGTGGGGATCGGGTTCAGTTACTGAAGGAACGATCCTTCACTCCCCGCGCACGCAGGCTTGCACGCCTCACGCCCGAACGCTGCAAGACGCCGACGATCACAACGCGAAGCACGCCCGACGCCGGCTAGTCCGGCCCGATGGCGGCGCAGTCGGCGTCGGTTTCGGGCTCGCGCTGCGCCCCCAGAACGTCGTCGGCGTAGGCGAGGAACTCGCGCAGGTCGTCGAGGTCGATCGAGACGAGTGAGCCGTCGCACTCGGCGCTGATCACCTGCACGCAGCGGGCGGCGTCGGGGTCGAGGTGAAAGGTGGTCCCGTTCCTGGCGGTGTAGCGGAGCATGCGGGCACCGTCCGGTGAAGGTGAGTCCCCGGAATTGCTCCCCTCTCCACTGACCGCGGATCGGGCCGACCCGCGTGGCGCGAAGTATACGCCGCGCCTGCCGCGGGCGCGAAGCAAATTCTTGATTCGGAGCGGGAATTCCCAGCCGCCTGCGCAGGCGACCGAAACGCGTGCATTGGCGGGCGCCCTTGCCTGCCACCGGCCCGGTTGCCGCGATCTTTACCGCCGGTTCCCCGCCAGCTCCTGCATTGCCCGCGCGCGTTGCATGCGGCGCTGGCGGTCCTCGAAGCCGCGCTCGTCGAGGGTGCGCTGGGCGGAGGCCTCAGCGTACTCGGCGCGGGCGGCCTCCAGGTCGATCTGCTCGACCGGGACGGCCATCTGTGTCAGCACGGTGAGCCGGTTGTCCTTCATCTGGGCGATGCCGCCCTCGACGTAAAGCAGCCGGCTCGCCGCGCGTCCGCCGCCGCCCGTGCCGCTCGCGCCGCCGGTGATTTCGAGCTGCAAGCGACCCTGCCCAAGCTTGACCAGCAGGGGGGCGCGGCCGGTGAGGATGCCGATCTCGCCGTCGTGCGCGGGCAGGATCGCCTGCGTCACGGTCTCGTCCAGCACCTGCTGCTCCGGGGTCACGATTACCACGTGGAAGGCCATGCGATTCCTCGGCTCAAAGGTGGGGCAAAAGGCTGGCTCCAACGGCGCCCGCCGCGCGGCCGGCGAGTCTAGGGAAAGCCGCCGGACCCGTCAATTCGGTGCCTTTCCGCCCGCGCCGGGCGTTGCCACCGGTGCGCGTTGGGCTATGATACGCCAGGTCGAGAAGTGTCCCGGTTGAACCCCACCGCGCCGCCCCGCGCGGTGGTTTGCGTTTTGTGTCGCGCGGCGCGCGCGCGGGTCTCGCGATCGCTCGCGGCGCCCGCGCCGGCCGATTGTCGCGGGAGAGACGGAGCCGTCAGTCATGCAGATCGTCAGTGCCCAGGAAAAGGCCGCCCTCGAGGCCAAGCGCGAGGAGCTTTACAAGTCCAAGATCGACGTCCAGGACCGCATCCGCAAGGCGGCGGCGCTGGGCGCCCTCTCGGAGAACGCCGAGTACCACTTCGCCAAGGAGGAGAACCGCAGCATCGAGCGCGAGCTGGCGCAGATCGAGCAGAAGCTGCGAAACCTCCAGGTCGTCAGCACCGACGACGTGCCGGAGGACGTGGTCTTCCTCGGGCACACCGTCAAGCTGCTCGACCTCGACGACGACAGCGAGCAGCTCGTCCGCATCGTCGGCGAGGCCGCCGCCCCCAGCGCCACCGGCGACGTCATGGACGTCTCGGTCAACAGCCCGATGGGCGAGGCCCTCATGAAGGCCCGCGTCGGCGAAACCGTCAAGGTCAAGGCCCCGCGCGGCACGATGGAATTCAAGATTATGGAGATCGTGACGTAGGGGGGATCGAAGGGTGACGGATGAAGTCGGACAGACGAAAAGGCCGGTCCGGTCGTTCCTCCTTCTTTCATCGTTCATCCTTCATCCTTCCGCCTTCATCCTTTCCCCCTCCCGCCACCTTAGCTCAATTGGCAGAGCACCGGTTTTGTAAACCGGCGGTTTCCGGTTCGACTCCGGAAGGTGGCTGTGACAACGCCTGCGACGGACTGATGCGACCGCGTTCTCCGATCCCTTGTTGACCCCCACCTGCTTCTCAAAGTAACCCACGGGGGGAAACGCATGGCTCGATTTGCGTTCGGCTTGCATCGGAATGCGACGCGCCAGATGCTGTCGGGCGGCACGTGCGGCGTCGCCTGTTCACGCTCCAACCGTAAGAAACGCTCGTATTTACGGCCACGGCGCCGCCAGCCGGAGCAAGTTACCACGCTCGTGCTGGGTGTCGCAGGCGGATAAATAAGCGACGCAATTTGAGTTAGACAGCGGTAGGTTAATGGTTCAAGATCACCGCGTCAGCCGACGGCGAGGATGCTGCCGGCCACTTCTGATTTGCGAGCGGCGTCATCCATTTGGGTCGCGATATGTCAGACCATCACGCGGCGCGACGCCCGGCACCTTCAACGCCTCTCCGTTGGCGCGGAGTTCAACATGGATCAGCCTAAAGTCATCCCCACGCCAGGCGTGCGGGGCGGTTCGCGCGGGCACCGCGGTTTCACGCTGGTGGAACTGCTGGTGGTGATCGGGATCATCGCGGTCCTGATCGGAATCCTGCTGCCGGTGCTCGGCCGCGCCCGCGCCGCGGCGCGGACGGTCACGTGCGCCGCGCGGCTGCGGCAGCTCGCCACCGCCGCGCTGCTTTACGTGCACGACAACAAGGGCACCCTCCCGCCCTGCGCCAGCACCACCGACGAGGTCGGCCGCTACGGCAGGCCGGTCCTCCTGCCGCGCGGCGGTGACGTTGAGGCGCAGCGGACGATCTTCCTGCGGCGATACCTCACCAACGACACCAGCAAGACCTACGTCTGCCCCGAGCTGGAAGTGTCCGTCGGTTACGCGGAGGGCACGGGGTACTCTTACCGCTATAACAAGATCCTCGGCGGGCACTACGACTGGGCCAAGCTGCAAGTGGTGGGCAAGCCTGCCCACACCAACGCCATCTTCCTGGCGCCGTGGAAGATCGTCCAGGTGAAGCAGGCGTCGATGCAGGCGCTGTTCATCGACGCCAAGCTCGAGGACGACGGCCAGGGCCCGACCCCGGCCAACTCCACCTTCTTCCAGGATCCCGTCGTCGCGGGGCTCCGCGCCGGTTCGCGGTACCACACGCCCAACTCCGTCGAGGTCGTGCATCAGCGCAAGGCCATCGGCTGGAACACGGCGGCGAACCGGATGGCGTTCGTGGGAATCAACAACGTCGCCTACTGCGACGGCTCGGTTCGCGGCGTTCAGGTCAAGAGCGACAAGACGCCGTCGCGCGAGTGGGAGGGCGTGTTCATCGAGCCCACCCAACCCCGGCCGCGATGGTAGCGCGCGGAGACCGAAGGGCAGCAGCGCCGGTAGCGGCGCAACCGCCGGCGCGGGTCGCGCCGGGCGGCAGAAAGCGATCGAGGGCATCTGATTAGGTCGACATCTCCCGCCCGCGCGTCGCGGACCGCCGGTACGCCGGCAGACGCAGCGCAGGGCGGGTTATCTCTCCCCCGGAGGACGGACAATGAGTGATCAACGTGGCTCGGCGGCACGGCAGGCTTCGCGGCGTCAACGGTTCCTCGGCAACGACCGCGGGCGGGTGGCGATCATGCTGGCGGCCGGCCTGACCGCCGCCGCCGCCACCGGCGCCCGCGCCGCCGACCTCACCTGGGACATCCTCCCCGGCGACGCCGAGATCACCAACGGCAGCGGCACCTGGACCGACGGCGGCGGGAACTGGAACAACGGCGCCGACGCCACCTGGAGCAGCGCCAACCCCGACGGCGCGAGCTTCGGGCTGCTCGGCGGCGGCGGCAACGGCACCGCCGGCACCGTCACCGTCACCGGCGCCGTCTCCGCCGCGTACATCGACTTCCAGATCGGCGTCGTCGGTGGCAGCTACCTGCTGACCGGCGGCACGATCGACATCGGCGCCGGCGGCATCGGCGCCAACGCTGCCGGCACCATCGAATCGACCCTGTCGGGCACGTCCGGCCTGACCAAGATCGGCGCGCAGGTCCTGACCCTGACCGGCGCCAACACCTACTCCGGCGACACCGTCGTCAACGCCGGCACCCTGGCCATCAACGGCAACGGCGCGCTCGGCGCGGCCGGCAACAACGTCGTCCTGGGCGGCGGCGGGCTGCGGCTCCTCGGTGCCCTGACCAGCGCCCGCAACGTCACCCTCACCGCCACGGGCGCGATCGACACCAACGGCTTTGACGCAACGCTCAGCGGCGCCCTGAGCGGTGCCGGTGGGCTGAACAAGAACGGCACCGGCACCCTCGTCCTCAATGGCAGCAACACCTACAGCGGGCTGACC
This sequence comes from Tepidisphaeraceae bacterium, assembly GCA_035634055.1. Lineage (GTDB taxonomy): Bacteria > Planctomycetota > Phycisphaerae > Tepidisphaerales > Tepidisphaeraceae > JAICTV01. Next base: position 34,317 of record DASQDR010000049.1, read on the forward strand.
ACCGTCGCCGCCGGCACGCTCACCATTAACGGCGCCAACGCCACCAGCGGCGTCACGTTCAACGGCGGCGCGCAGGTCAACGTCGGACACGCCGCCGCCCTGGGCAGCGGCGTGATCACCTTCAACGGCGGCACGCTCGACAACACCACCGGCAGCGCGCTGACCCTGGCCAACGCCGTCAGTTGGACCAACAACCCCAACTTTGGCGGGAGCAACGACTTCACCTTCACCAACACCGCCGGGATCAGCGCCGACATCCAGCGCACCATCAACATCGGCGGCACCGGGCGCACGATCCGCTTTGACAGCGTCCTGTCCAACACCAACGCCGGCAACCGCACGCTCACCGTTAACGGGGCCGGCAACACGCTGATCCTCGGCGGGCTGAATTTCGGCCCCGACGCCACCAACCGCACCGTCACGATCAACGGCAGCGCCAACGTCAGCTTCACCGGCGCGCTCGCCAACGGCGGCACCGCCACCGCCGCACCCTTCAACTGGGGCAGCACCGGCACCCTCAGGATGTCCGGCGCCAACACCTACGGCGGCGCCACCAACCTCGGCGGCGGCACCGTCATCCTGGACTACTCCGCGCAGAACAACAGCAAGCTGGCCGACGCCACCGCCCTCACGATCGGCGGCAGCGTCAACCTCGTGCTTTCCGGCGGCTCGCATACCGAGATCGTCAGCGCCACCACGTTGAACCCGGGCGCGCTCAAGCTCACCCGCCCGTCCGGCACCGGCACCCTCCGGATGAACGCGATCACGAATAACGTCGGCGGCATCGCCAACATCGGCGCCGCCGGCCTTGCCGACACCGATTCGACCAACACCAACGGCATCCTTTCCCTTGGCAGCCGCGCCGTCATCACCGTTGCCGGCAGCGACTGGGGCATCAACAGCACCAACGCCGCCGACGGTCCCATCACCGCCTACAGCGCCTACACGACCACCGCCGAAGCCACCTGGGCCGCCGCCAACAACGTCGCCGTCACCGACAGCGCCACCCTCACCGCCGCCCGCACCATCAACACCATCAAGCTGACCAACACCGGCGCGGGCCAGTCGCTGAACCTCGGCGGGCAGGTGCTCACGCTCAACGCCGGCGGCATCCTGTTCACCGGCGCGAGCGATTACTCGATCGGCAGCGGCACGATCCGCGGGGGGCAGGCGAGCGCCTCCGACGTCGTCGTCCATAACTACGGCACGGGCGCCCTGAACATCACCGCACCCATCGTCAACAACGCCGGCGCGTCCCGCCTGACCGTCGGCGGCACCGGCACCACCGTCTTCGCCGCCCCCAGCACCTACACCGGGCAGACCTGGGTGGTGGACGGCACCTCGAAGGTCGGCGTCTCCACCATCGCCGGCACCTCCGGTGCCTTTGGCAACGGCAATGGCACCCTTACGGTCGCACAGGGCGCGGTCGTCGATCTGAACGGCTTCAACCTCGGCGTTGGCGGGCTCACCACCGCCGCCTCCAACCTGTCGGGCTCGACCGGCACCGTCTTGAACAACAGCGGCTCCGGCACCGCGACGCTCACCGTCGGCAACAACAATGCCGGCTTTGGCTCCGCCGTCCTCATCGCTGACCGCACCACCGGCTCCGGCACCGTGGCGGTCGTCAAGACCGGCACCGGGCAGTGGCAGGTGAACAACGCCAACACCTACACCGGCGGGACCACCATCACCGGCGGCACCGCCCGCCTCGAGAACGATGCGGCCTTGGGCACCGGCACGATCACCCTGGCTAGCACCGCGGCCCTTGCCAGCGCGTCACGCAACATCTACGTGACCCGCAACGCCACCCTCGCCAACAACATCGTGGTCCAGGCCGGCACGCAAAACGCCATTGAGGTCTCGATCAACAACGCCGGCTTGACCTTCAACGGCAGCCTTTCGACCACCGGCACGTCGGCCAACCCGACCGTCCTGCGCCTCGGCACCGGCTTCGATAACCCCAACTTCAACTTCAACGGCGACATGAGCGGCTTCGCCGGCACGCTGTCGCTCGCCGGGAACAACGCCGGCTCAAACTCCGCCAACTCGCGCTACAACTTCACCAACACCGCCACCCCCGGCGCGCCCAACGCCCACGTCACGCTGGCCCCGCTCGGCGCCGGCAATGCCAACCACGTCCGGCTGATGTGGAACCCCGCCACCGCCACCAGCGCCACCATCCCCATCGGCGCGCTCAGCTCCACCCTGACCGGCTCGCAGGTCAGCGCGCAGGCGATCGTCGGCAACGCCCGCGCCGGAACCACCGCCACCTACGCCATCGGCGGGCTGAACACCAGCACCTCCTTCGGCGGCATCATTCGCAACGATCACCCGACCTCCGGCGGCGGAATTACCGCGCTGACCAAGGTCGGTACCGGCACCCTCACCCTCAGCGGCGTCAACCTCTACACCGGCCCGACCAACGTCAACGCCGGCAAGCTCAATATCACCGGCTCGCTCGACAACACCGTCGTCACCGTCAACGGCGGCGGCGCGCTCGGCGGGGCGGGCGGCGCGATCGCGGGGCCGGTCACCGTCGCCGGCGGCTCGGCCCCGGCGGCGCGCGGCGCCATCGACCTGCTCGACAGCCAGATCGCCACCCTCACGCTCAACAACGGGCTCACCCTCGGCGGCGCCGCCGGACAGTCATCCAACCTCTACTTCGAGGCTGGCAACAACGCCAACGCTTCGGACCTGCTCAACATCGCCACCGGCGCCCTCACGCTTAACAGCGGCGGGGCGACGATCTACGTCACCAACTTCGGCAACCTCACCAGCGGCGCGCCCTACACGCTGATGACCTTCCCCAGCGCGACCGGCCTGACCACCGGCACCGGCACCACCGTCGGCAACCTCACGCTCGACCCGTCGGTCAACTTCGGCCCGTTCACCGCCAAGCTCCAGGTCGACGCCACCAGCGTCAAGCTGATCATCGAGGGCGGCGGCGCCGCCCCGACGGTCGCCTACTGGACCGGCGGCGTGAGCAACGCGTGGAACGGCTTCAGCAGCGCCAACGGCGGCACGTTCAACTTCGCCACCAGCTCCGCCGGCGGCACCTCCGTCAGCGGGTTTGTCGGCGCGACCACCGACGTCATCTTCACCGCCAACACCGCCAGCAACCTCGCCACCACCCTCGGGCAGAACACCAGCATCAAGAGCCTGACCATCACCGGCGCCGGCCCCAGCGCCGCCACGCCCGTCTCCATCGCCGGCACCGCCACCGGCGCCAACACGCTGTCGATCGGCGACGGCGGCATCACCGTCGCCAGCGGCGCTGCGGGGCTGAACATCAGCACCACCGGCTTGATCCTCGAGGGCAACCAGACCTGGACCAACAACTCCGCCACCCCGATGACCGTCAGCAGCAACATCGGCGAGGGCAGCCCGCTGCGGAGCCTCACCTACGCCGGCACCGGCGCGTTCGTCGTCTCGGGCAACAGCATTTACACCGGCGGCACCACGATCAGCAGCGGGAGCGTCACCCTCGGCAGCGCCACCGCCCTAGGCGCGGTCACCGGCAACCTCGCCGTCAACGGCGGCACGCTGAACCTCAACGGCAACAACGTCACCGTCGCCAGCTTCAGCGGCTCGGCCCCGGCCGCGGTCGTCACCAACAACAGCGCCACCACCGCCGCCACCCTTAGCACCAGCAACGCCTCCGACGTCACCTACGCCGGCGCGATCAACAACGGCTCGGCCGGGCAGACGGTGGCGCTGATCAAGAACGGCGCGGGCGTCCTCACCCTCAGCAACGCCAGCACCTACAGCGGCGGGACCACGCTCGGCGCGGGCACGATCCGCCTCGGCACCGGCACGTCGCTCGGCACCGGCGGCGTCACCATCAACGCCAGCGCCGCCTCCACGCCGAGCAACACGCTCGACCTGAACGGGCAGACCATCGCCAACGTCCTGACCATCAACGGCGGCGCCACCAACGCGACGATCCTCAACAACAGCACCACCGCCGCCGCCGTCACCTCGACGATCACCAACCCCGGCAACTTCACGATCGATGGCACCGGCGACCTCACCCTCGGGAACGTGTCGCGCAACGTCGCCTTCACCATCACCAAGAACGGCACCGGCACCACCACCTTCGGCGGCGCCCTGGACAACGCGTTCATGTCGGTCGTCGTCAACGCCGGGACCGTGGTCGCCGACAAGGACACCGCCGTCGTCGCCAGCGGCGCTCACGCGCTCAACAACGTGACGATCAACTCCGGCGCGACGGTCAAGTTCGGCCTTCACACCACCACGGGCGGGTTCAACCCGCCGTCCGGGCAGATCAACAACGCCATCCTTGCCGGTGGGACCCTGGACATGAACGGCGCCGGCGGCGTCAACGGGACGTTGACCTCCCTCACCGGTTCGGGCACCGTCACCAACAGCAGCGCCACCGCCGCCACCGTCGGCATCGGCGGCAACGGCAACAGCGGCACCTTCGGCGGCGTCATCCAGGACGGCACCGGCACCGTTGCCGTCAACAAGGTCGGCGGCGGGACCGTCCGCTTCACCACCACCAACACCTACTCCGGCGGCACGACCTTCTCCGGTGGAAACTTCGATTTCACCACCGTCAACGAGCTGGGCACCGGCGGCTTCACCTTCAACGGCGGAACCCTCCGCTACAACGGCAACACCGACGACATCTCCGCCCGCACCGTCACCTTCACCGGCAACGGCACCATCGACACCAACGGCATGAACGTCACCTTCGCCAACCCGATCGGCAACAACGGCGCGGGCGGGCTGACCAAGACCGGCGCGGGCACGCTCACCCTCCCGGCCGCCAACACCTTCACCGGCGTTTCCGGAGTCAACAACGGGACGCTGCTGCTGACCCACGCGTCGGCCCTGGGGCAGGCGAGCGTCTCCGGTCAGACCGCGACCGGCAACTTCGTCTTCGACGCCAGCGTCGGCTCGCACCACTTCACGTTCGGCGGCCTGTCCGGCGCCGGGACGATCAACCTGGTGGACAACGCCGCCAACACCGTCAGCATCACCGTCGGCGGCAACAACCTCAGCCCCGCCGCCCACACCGGCACCATCACCGGCGCGGGCAGCCTGACCAAGGCCGGCACCGGCACGACCACCGTCAACGGCACGCTCACGCACACCGGCAGCACCACCGTCAACGCCGGCAACCTGAATCTCGGAACGAACCTCACGACCTCCTCGGGCATCGCCATCACCGGCGGGGCGCTGCGTCGCTCGGCGACCGCCGCCGCCGATGGCGTCATCAAGGCGCCCACCCTTTCGATCACCGGCGGCGGGCAGCTCGACCTGGTGAACAACAAGCTGATCGTCAACAACGCCGCCGGCAGTCACACCGTCAGCGGCACGACCTACGGCGGCGTCGCCGGGCTGGTGCAGTCCGGCTATGCCGGCGGCGCCTGGACCGGCACCGGCATCGTCACCAGCCACGCCGACGCCGCCCCCGCGGCACACCTCACCAGCCTCGCCGTCGCCAGCGCCAGTGAGCTCAATCGCGTCGGGCAGACCTTCGGCGGGCAGGTCCTCGCCGCCGGCGACATGATCGTGCTCTACACCTACGGCGGGGACGCCAACCTCGACCGAAAGCTCAACGGCGACGACTACTTCCAGATCGATTCCTACGTCAATGCCCCCGGCGCGTCCGGGTGGACCAAGGGCGACTTCGACTACAACGGGAAGATCAACGGCGACGACTACTTCATCCTGGACAGCAACATCGGCCGGCAGAGCGCCGCCGCCATCCCGGTGGGGCAGCCGCTGGGTGGCGGGATCGCCGATTCCGCCGCCGCCGCCGGCGGGATCGACGGCGGCGTCACGGCCGTCCCCGAGCCCGCGTCGCTGGGCGTCCTGCTGACCGCCACGTGCGGCCTGCTCGCCCGCCGCCGCCGCCGCAGTCTCCGCTAAAAAGTAATTGGCCGCGGCCGGCGGCAAGGTGCGCCGCGCCGTGGCTTCCAACCTGTGCTCTCTCTCTCCCGCCGCCCCCGCTGACCGTCAGCGGGGGCGGCAGCATTGAGCGGGTCGACTGTTGCCACCCTTTGCCGGTGATCTTCCGGGACGGCTTGTGCATCGCACGCCCGAATCGCCCCTCACCGCCGCTCTGTAGCAACGGAAGAATTTTCCCACCCCGCAAGGTCGTGGCGTTCAGCACGATACGGATCGCGCCGATGCTACGGGTGATGCACGCGTCGTTGTCGCGAATCCTGCCGATCGTCGCCGCCCTTTGCGTCGTGCTGCTCGCGGCCGGGTGCAAGAGCGGGCAGCACGTGGTGCGGTCGGCGGCGGATTTCCCGAAGGGGCGCGGGTTCCTCGTCCGCACCGCCTACGCGGACCGCGAGCTGCACCGCTTCGTCGTTTTCCTGCCGAAGAATTACGACCCGCGCTTCAAGTACCCGACGGTGCTGTTCCTGCACGGGCTGTTCGAGGGCGGCGACGACGTGACCAAGCCGCTCGCCGTCGGCCTGGGGCCGGAGATCGCCAGGGACCCGGCGGCGTGGCCGTTCATTACAATCTTTCCGCAGTCGAAGGGGACGTGGAAGGGTGACGCCAACGACCGCATGGTGATGGCCTGCCTGGCGGAGACGGCCAGGCAGTTCTCAATCGATCGCGAGCGGATCATCCTGGCGGGGCTGTCGTACGGCGGGCTGGGGACGTGGCAGATCGGCGCCCGGCACGCCGACGTCTTCGCCGCCCTTGTGCCCGTCGGCGGCTTCAGCGATCAAGGCAGCGCCGCGCCGCTGAAGCGCACGCCCGTCTGGGCGTTCCACTACAGCGGCGACATCATCGTGCCGGTCCGCCACGCACGCGAGATGGTGGCAGAACTGCGGCAGATCGGCGGCAACGCGCGCCTGACGGAGTATGCCGGCATGGGCCACAACCCCTGGGAGAAGGTCGCGGCCGCTGACAGCGGCGCGGTTTCGTGGATGCTTCGCCAGCGGCTGTCACCCGACGCCGTCACCGCCGCCGCCGCGGCCCGGTCAAAGCGGCCGCCGTTGGCTGGCGCCGCGTCCGCGTCGGCGGATTGACCAGCACGTTGCGCTACACCCAATCGCGCACCACGCTGACGACGCGGCGCGGCGCGGCGCGCAGCGGAGCACGCCTTCCTAAATCTGCCGCCCGCGGTGCGGCGCGCGCGGCCGTCACACGTGCGGCAGCTTCTGCTTCAGCTTCAGCACCGGCGCGAATGGGTCGCCGTGCCGCTCGATCCGCGCCAGCACGTCGGCCGGGCTGAAGATCAAACCGGCCGCGTCACCGCGCGCGGCCGCGGCTTCCACTTCTGCCCAGGTCACCGGCGTTGAGACCGTCGGCGCCTCCTTGGCCCGCAGCGAGTAAGCGCTCACGGTGGTCTTCGTCCGGTCGTTCTGGCTCCAGTCGATGAAGACCTTCCCCCCGCGCAGGCGCCTGGTCATCGTGGACGTGACGTGCTTCGGGTTCTGCCGCTCGAAGATCATCGCCATCGCGCGCGCGAATGCCTTGGTGTCGTCAAAGGTGACGCCGGCAGTGTTGAGCGGGACGTAGACGTGCAGCCCCTTGCCGCCGGAGGTCTTGGCGAAGCTCTTGAGCCCGAGCTTCGCTAGCGCGTCGGCGAACCGCAGGCCGAAGCGGCAGCAGTCGAGCACGTCAGCCGGCGCGCCGGGGTCAAGGTCGAAGACCATCTCGGTCGGGCGATCCCAATGGGTTGCCCGTGCCAGCGGGACGTGCAGTTCGATCGCCGCCAGGTTCGCCACCCACGCCAGGGCGGCCGCGTCTTCAACCAGGCAGTAGTCGATGTCGCCCTCGCGCACCTGCCGCGGGACCGACGCCGTCTTGATCCACGCCGGGCGGTGCGGCGGGCACTGCTTCTCGAAGAAGTGCCCGGCGGCCGTGCCCGACGGATAGCGCTTCAGCGTGATCCCGCGCCCGCGCAGGTGCGGCAGCAGCACCGGCGCGACGCGCGAGTAGTAGTCGATGATCTGCGCCTTGGTGAAGCCCGAGGGGTAGAGCGCCTTCTCCAGGTTCGTCAGCGTGACCCGCCGCCGGCCGATCTGGACGATCTGGTTGGGCATGGGCGGGACAAGGCGGCGCTTGCGGGGAGGGTGGACGCTCCGGCTGCGTATCACCGAGGTCCGTCGCGCGATGTCGTCCGTACCCGCGAAGGATCTCGGATCCGCGTCGCTCTCTCCGTCCCGAGATCTCTCGCGAGTACGCTTCGGGATGACGCGTCCCTACATCGCGAGCGCGTGCCAAGGGCCGCCGTTACCATTCGAGACGCTTTGCGCGCTGGTCAGAGTTGCGACAACGCGAGCCCGTGCGAAGGGCGGGGCCCCACGCGATTGGCAGGAACAGTGCCCGGCGACCGCGATAACTACCGCATCGGCGCGGCGGCCGCCTTCACGGTCGTGTGACTCAGCGGGGCCGAGCCCGGGTTGCCGACGAATTCGATCTTGCGCAGCCGGTCCTTCGCCAGCGAGATCACGCCGTGCTCGTTGCGCAGGAAGAAGCGCTGGTCCTTCACCTTGCCCGACACCTTCACCGACTGGCTGTCGAGCTTGTCGCCGTCCTGCGAGAGCGTGAGCGAGTGCACGTGGTCGGTGAGCAGGGTCAGCTCGCCCTGCCCGGATTCGAGCGTGATGCTGCCGTTGAGCAGCTCGCCGGCCAGCACGGTACCGTCGATCCCCTGGATGACCACGCGCGGGTGCGACGGCTCGACTGCGGCCGGCTTCGCGGACCGCGGCGCGCCGAAGTCGGCGGCGCAGCCGGCGACGACCAGCGACGGGGCGGCGAGCAGGGCGAGCAGAACGGACCGCGGCGACGAATTGAGGCGCATGGAATCTCCCTTGGCGAAACGATGGCAGCCGCGGGAAATGTACGATCGCCGCAGAGGCGCCGGTATCTCAAACGTGCTTCCGCCGCCGCGCGCGCCGCGCTGGGACGGGGGTTTAGGAAAGGTGTGATCCCGGCAACGGGACGCGTAGCGGGCGGACCGCGGCCGCGGCGCGATCGGCCGCGCGCCCGCGCGTGTGGAGCCGCGGGCGCAGGCGCTGGTGCGCTATCGGATCAGCAGCGACGTCCCCACGCCGAAGATCCCCAGCAGCAGCAGCAGGATCTTCGTCCGCCGGCTGGTGCGGCGCTGCCGCTTGTCCAGGTCGTCCACGAATTCGCCGAAGCTAGCCCGGTCCAGCACGGAGCTGAGCTCCAGGCCGACCAGGTAGCTCCCGTCCTCCTGCGGCACGCAGCGCACGACGGTGAGCAGGATGTTCAGCTCCGCCAGCTCCGGCCGCGGCACCTTCAGGACGTACTGCGTCCCTTCCGGCAGGGCGCTGCCGTGCGTCAGGCCGACGCCGCCGGGGGAGAAGTCCTCGATCTGCACGCGGAAGGGCAGCCCCTCCTTGCCGCGCTTCCACGTGGTAATCTCGGCAGAAGCCTTGTACTTCACCCGCGTGTCGCGGCGGCGCTCGGCGGGGATGAAGGCCTCATCGAACGCCAGACGGATCTCGGATTTCTGATCGTATGTAAGGCTCATCTCGCCCGCTTCCCGTTTGTCGGCCGTCCACTGTGGCGCAGCGGTCCGGCGCGCGTGCCTGCGGCGCGACCCGATCCGGCGCTCGCTCGGATCGGCCGGTGTCGCGTCGCCTTCCCTCATGTCGGCGCAATCCGCCAGCAACTGAACGACGGGCAGGAACGGAACCCTCCGCCCGCAGGTTACGGGACCGAAGGGGCATCCGATGCCGGGGCCGCGGCAGCGGTGGCGGCCGCAGCGAGGGCGGCAGTGGCAGCGGTGCGCAGCTCCGTGGCGACGGCTTCGATCGCCGGCCGCCACTGGCCCTGCGCCGGCTGGCGGAACAGCCGCATCGTCGGGTACCACGGGCTGTCCGGGCGATCCAGCAGCCAGCGGAAATCCGGCGAGAACGGCAGCAACACCCACACCCGCCTGCCCATCGCCCCGGCCAGGTGCGCGACCGCCGTGTCAACCGTGATGACGAGGTCGAGGTTGGCGATCAGCGCCGCAGCGTCCGAGAAATCGAAGAGGCGATCGCTGAAGTCGATCAGCCGCATGCCCGCCGGTGGCGTGCGCGCCTCGGCGGCGGCCGCGCCCTTCTGGAGCGAGTAGAACGCAGCGCCCGCTGCCGCCGCCGATAACGGTGCCAGCGCCGCCAGCGGGATCGAGCGCAGGCGGTCATCCGCGTGCGTCGGCCGACCCGCCCACGCGATCCCGACGCGCAGCGCCGGCGCGCCTGTGGCGGCGCGCGAGGGCGCGGACGAGGGCGCGGATGCCGCCGGTAGCAATGTCTCCGCCTCCTTCACCCGCCCCGACCACACCGCCGCCGCCTGCGGCGCCGCCGACAGGTACGGCACGGTCGCCGGGATGCTTCTCAGCGTCGTGTTGAACGCCAGCGGGAGGCTCATCAACGGCGCGTGCAGATGAACGCCGGCGGGCGTGGGGTCGTCGGTCGAGATCACGTCCGGGCCGCCGGGCAGCCGCTTCATCAAGCCCGTAAGGTTGCGCGGCACCTGCACGATCACGTCGGCGCCGCGCTGCGCGATCAGCGGCGCGTAGCGCGAGAACTGGATCGTGTCGCCGAAGCCCTGCTCGTGGTGCAGCAGGATGGTCCTGCCGGCCACTTTCTCGCCGCCGGTCCACTGCGGGACGCTCATCGCGCGGCGCGGGTCCATGCCGGCGCACTTCCACCGCCACTCGTACTCCGCCCACCCGCGCTTGAAATCGCCGGAGACGAGCAGCGCCCGCGCGAGCAGGCCGTGCGGCTCCGGGCGGGCGGGGTCGAGTTGAACGGCGCGCCCGGCCGCCTCGGCCGCCTCCGCCGCGCGGTTCAGCCGCAGCAGCGCCCGCCCGAATTCGTGGTGCGCCTCGGGCACGCGCGGCGCCAGCGCGACGGCGCGCTCGTGCGCCTCCACCGCTTCGCCGTAGCGCTGAAGCGCGTGCAGCGCCAGCCCCAGCGCGTGGTGCGCCCGCCCGTTCTCCGGCTCGAGCGCGATCGCGCGGCGGAAGGTCGCCTCGGCGTCGGCGAACGCGCCGCGCTTCCCGAGGTCCAGGCCCTGGGCGATGATGGAATTGGTGTCCGCCACGCGCCCGGGCATTCTACTTCCCACGGAGGGCTCATCCATGCCGCCGCCGCCACTCGTTGCCGCCATCGATCAAGGGACGACCAGCACCCGCTGCATCGTGTTCTCTGAAAGCGAAGCCGTCGCGGTCGCGCAGAAGGAGCACCGCCAGATCTACCCGCGGCCGGGGTGGGTGGAGCACGACGCGAGCGAGATCTGGCAGCGCGCGCAGGAGGTGGTGAGCGAGGCGGTCGCCGCCTCCCGCGCGAGCGGGCGCGGCGAGATCGCCGCCGTCGGCATCACCAACCAGCGCGAGACGGCCGTCGTCTGGGATCGCCGCACCGGCCGGCCGCTGCACAATGCCATCGTCTGGCAGGACACGCGCACGCAGGACCTCTGCGACGCCCTCGCCCGCGAGGGCGGCGCCGGCCCCGATCGCTTCCGCCCCAAGACCGGCCTGCCGCTGGCGACGTACTTCAGCGCGACCAAGCTGCGCTGGATCCTCGATCGCGTCCCCGGCGCCCGCGCGGCCGGCGAGCGCGGCGACGCGCTCTTCGGCACCGTCGATTCCTGGCTGATCTGGAACCTCACCGGCGGCGCCAGCGGCGGGCAACACGTGACCGACGTCACCAACGCCAGCCGCACGCTGCTGATGAACCTCGCCACCCTTGATTGGGACGACGAGCTGCTCTCCGCTTTCCACGTGCCGCGCGCGATGCTGCCGCGCATCACGTCATCCAGCGTCCCCGGCGATGGGTTCGGCGCGACGCGCGCCGACGGGCCGCTCGGGGCAGAGCTGCCGGTCTGCGGAAACCTCGGCGATCAGCAGGCCGCCCTCGTCGGACAGGCGTGCTTCACCCCCGGCGACTGCAAGAACACCTACGGCACCGGCTGCTTCATGCTGCTGCACACCGGCGACCGCGCCGTGGCGTCCAAGGCGGGGCTGCTCACCACCGTCGGCTACCGCTTCGGCGACGAGCCGGCCGCCTACGCGCTGGAAGGATCGATCGCCGTCACCGGCGCGCTCGTGCAGTGGCTGCGCGACAACCTCAAGATCATCTCCGCGTCCCCGGAGATCGAGCCGCTCGCCGCAAGCGTGACGGACAACGGCGGCGTCTACTTCGTCCCCGCCTTCTCCGGGCTGTTCGCCCCGCGCTGGCGGGCGGACGCGCGCGGCACGATCGTTGGCATGACCGGCCACTCCCACCGCGGCCACATCGCCCGCGCGGCGCTGGAGGCCACCGCTTACCAAACGCGCGACGTGCTCGAGGCGATGCGCGACGACGCCGGCGTCGCGCTGTCGGTGCTGAAGGTGGACGGCGGCATGACGGGCAACGAGTTGCTCATGCAGTTCCAGGCCGACGTGCTGGGCATCCCGGTCGCACGGCCAAAGGTGATGGAGACGACCGCCCTCGGCGCCGCCGTCGCCGCCGCGCGGGCGCAGAACCTCTGGCCCGAGCGACCGGCGATCCAGTCGCCCGGCGGCGGCAAGACGTGGGAACCGAAGATGGGCCGGGCCGACCGCGACCGACTCTACGACCGCTGGCTGGCGGCGGTGGAGCGCTCGCTCGGTTGGGTGGAGGCGGGCGGCTGAGCGGGCGGCGGCGCGCTCGGCTGATCCGCTCCCTGCCACGGCGGCGCATCGGGCGGCGGATTCGGCGGACCCGCGCTCGGGTGATCCGGCCGCTGAACTGACGGCGAATCGGGCGGCGACAGCTCGGCGGCGGCCAATTGCCACTTTTCGCCGACGCGCGCGAAGCGCAGCGTTTGCTCCGCGCGCCGCCGGCCGAGCTGGGCGCGAATGATCGCGACGGCGGCTTCTCCTTCCGGCACGAGTTCGACCGTCAGCGTCGCGCCCTGCGCCGCCAAGGGCTGCGGCAGCGCGATCGGCCGCGACCGCCGCGGGAACTGCCCCCCCGGCAGTTCCCCGCCGGCGGCCGCGGCCCCCGCGGTGAGCATTTGTCGCAACTGCGCCGCTTCCGCGGCGGCGCGGGTGCGCTTGAAGTCCGAGACGAAGTACGTCCCCAGCGTCGCCAGCGCGGCCCCGACCAGGATCACCATCGCGATGGCCACAATGGTGGCGAAGCCGCCGCGCGGCCGCTGGCCGGCGGCGTGTACGCTCGAACCGCGACCCGCGCGTGCGCTTGCACCACCACCCGCGCCTGCGCTGCCGCCCGCGCCTGCGCTAAGTCCGCCGCCCGCGCCTGCGCTAAGTCCGCCGGCCGCGCATTCGCTGGGGCCAGCGGCACCGCGCGCGCTGGGGCCGCGGCCCGCGTGCGGGGCCGCTGCCGTTGGGCGGCGGTCGCGCGGGTTTTGTCCAATAGATGTCATCGCCCCGTCAACCTCGTCACGAGCCGCACCTGCTGCGTCAGCCGAACCTCGCTGGCGTGGGCGGAGGCGCTTTGGGGCACGGTGAGGGTCACGGTGCCCGCATCGTCCGCGGCGAACGAGCAGCCGGGCGGAATCGGCCAGGACTGCGCCCGACGCCCGTCGCCGCGGACGAGGTTTGTCTCGCTTATGTTCCACGTCACTGCCGTCGCTGCGCCGCCGCCGGCGAGGGGCGGCATAGCGGTTAACGTCCGCTGGTCGGCGGCCGTGACCGATTTCGCCGCCCACACGTCCGCCCGCAGCGCCGCGACGGCCGCCTCGAAGCTGGCGGCGCCGTTCTGCGCGGCGCCGGCGTGGTAGGTCAGCAGCGTCGTCGAGCGAAACAGCCGTGCCGCCACGATCGCGAACGCCGCCGCCAGGAGCAGGACGAACATCAGCTCGACGAACATGATCCCGCGCCGGAAACGCCGCGAGCGCGGCGCGCGAACGGCGCGGCTCCTCCAGCCCGCGCGACCTGCGCGGCCCGCCCGGGCGGCGCAGTAAACTTCATCGCGTCGCATCACGGCGCACCTCCCGGCAGGGCGTCGGCCCGCACGAGTCCGGTCAGTTCTGTCGCGCCTTGCCCGCGCGTGACGATCACGGTGGCCCAGGCGGTGCCCGGCACGTCGGCGGCCGGCGCCGGCTCTCGTCGCACCGTCACGCTAGTTCCGCCCGGCGGCGGGGCCGGGGCGGCACCGGTCTGCATCGCGGTCATGGCCGCCTCCGCGATCCGCGCCAGCTCGCGCGTCTCCGCCAGCCGCTGCGCCGTTCGCTGCTGCCGCGTGACGGCGACGGTCAGCGCCACGGTCAGCACCGCCACCACGATCAGCGCGACGATCATGTCCCCGATCAGGTAGCCGGCGGGGCGCGGACGGCGGCGGCGGCGAGAGGTTTGGTGCATCACAGTTTCCATTTGCCGGCGCTGCCGGACAGGGTCTCGATCAGCGCCAGCATCGGCGCGAACATCGCCACCGCCACCCACGCCACCAGCGCGCCGAAGAAGAGCACCGTCGCCGGCATGGCCGCGCTCTGGAGCAGGATCGCAAATCGGCTGAACCGCGTGGCGTAATATCGCGCCAGGAAGGTGAACACGTCCGCGCCCGCGGCGACGTCGCGCACGGGCGCGAGCATCTCGACGATTAGCGCCGGCATCCCCGCCGACCGCGCCGCCTCGTGGAGCGGCTGGCCGTGCGTGAGCTTCGATGACCAGGCTGTCAGCCGCCGGGCGAGCTGCGCATTGATGCGCAGGTGGGCGGCTTCCACGATCGCGCGGTCCGCCGGCACGCCGCGCCGCAGCGCGTGGGCGACCAGGTCGAACGCCTCCGCCAGGCCCCGGTCGCGCACCAGCCGGTGCGTCACCGGCAGGGCCCACAGCAGCCGCTCGCGCAGCGCTCCGGCGCGGGGCAGGCTCGCCTCGGCGGCGTAAAAGATCCGCCAGAGCGTTCGCCCGGCCCAGACGATCACCGCGCCGATTGCCACGATGATCGCGAACGGCCCGACCGCCTGCGCGAATTGGATCAGCACTGCGGTCGAGCGCGGCATGGCGGCGTCGAAGCCAGCCATGACCGACTTGAACTTTGGAATGACATTGAGGCTGAGCACCGACAGGCTCATGGTCATCACGGTGATCATCATGAACGGGTAGGCGCGGAAGAACGCGCCGGGGCCGGTGCCGTCGAAGTCACTGCCGGCCGCGCCCGCGTCGCCACTTCCTGCGCCGTCGACGCCGCCGAGCGGCGCGCCGAATCCCGCGCCCGCGCCCGCCGCGACACTCCACGGGCGGACGAGGCGGTCCAGCGCGTGGGGCAGTTGGCCCAGCCGCTCCGCCGCCGTCAGCAGCGCGGCGCCGCGCGGGTCCATCTCCGGCACGGCCGCCCGCACGGCTGCGCTGAGGGAGTAGCCGTCCTCCAGCCGTCGGCGAAGCTGCTCCAGGCGATGGGCGGTGGCCGGGTCCTCGCTGCGCTGGGCGGCCTCCAGCATCGTCGGCAGGGGAAGGTTCAGCCGCACCGCCTGGTCAACGTACGCCAGGACCGCCATCGCCCGCCGCCGGCGGATCAGGGCCATCATCCGCAGCCCCAGCGGCAGCAGCGCCAGCGCCAGCACGATCGCGAGGAACCCGAGCGCCGGCGCCGTCAGCCACCCCAGCACCACCGCCAGCGCCGCCAGCAGCACCGCCGCCGCCAGCATCCAGAACAGCGCCTCGAGGATGAGCTTCAGCGGTTGCATGGCGTGCCGCACGGTTGGCGGCGGCTCCGGTTGGCGCGTCAGCTCAGCAGCGAGAACATCTGGAGGAACGGGAGGAACAGCGCCGCGATGACGATCCCGATCAGGCCCGCCACCAGCACCACGAGGATCGGCGTGAGGATGGTCGGCAGCACCGCCAGTCGCATTTCCGCCTGCTGCTGGTACATGCTGCTGAGCATGGCGAGCGTCGCCGGCAGGTCGTGGTGCTCGCCGGCCAGGCTCATGGCGGCGACGACGGTGGCGGGGAGCACGCGGGTGTCGCGCACGTCGCCGATCCGCCGGCCCGCCTGCACCGCTCCGATCAGCGCGTCGCCGTCCTTGCGCAGCGCGGGCGAGGCGACCGAATCGTTTGCCAGCTGGATCGCCCGCGGCAGGTCGAGCCCCGCGCGCACGCCCAGCCGCACGGCGTCGCACCAGCGGGCGACTAGGTTGTTCCGCAGCACTGGCCCGATGAGCGGCAGGGGAAGCAGCAGGAGGTCCTTCATCGCCTGCTGCGCGCCCCGCGCGCGCACCACCGCCCACGCGACGGCGCACGCGATTGCCAGCGCCGCCAGCGCGATCGCGACGTACGGCACCACGTCCGGCAGCGCCAGCAGCAGGCGCGTCGCCGCCGGAAGGCGCGAGCCGTAGCCGGTCGCCATGCCCAGGTCGCGAAACAGCAGGCGGAACTGCGGGATGACCACCGCGCTGAGGAACGCCACCACCAGCGCCACCCCCGCCAGCACCATCAGCGGGTAGGCGAACGCGCGCCAGAGCGACGCGCGCAGCCGCTGCACCAGCTCCATGTGCCGCCCGAGGTTGAGCAGCATGCCGGGCAGGTCGCCGGAGCGCACGCCCGCCCCGACCAGCCGGGCGTAGAGCGGCGGGAAGCGGTCCTGGTGCTTCTCGAACGCCAGCTCGAGCGGCGTGCCGCGCTCCAGCTCGGCGGCGAGCTGCTTGACGGTGTTCGCCAGCCGCCCGCGGCGCATGTCCTGGGCGATCAAGCGCAGCCCGTGCTCGACCGGCATCCCCGCCGACGTCAGGTGCGCCAACTGCTGGTTGAACGCGGCGAAATCCT
>DASQDR010000050.1:0-44776 GCA_035634055.1 Tepidisphaeraceae bacterium
TTAGCGTCGGGGGAATCTATCAACCCACTCCGTTCACGCAAGCGAAAATCCGCCCGCATCACGAAAACATATCATCTCAGCAAGCTCCGACGCGGCTCCGTCGGACGGGGGGGGGCGGCGGCGCGCAGCGGCGGGCCGGGATCAGAACGAATGGGGGAAGGGGGAGTGAGGTGGAGAGGAGGAGCCGGAGGAGGAGAGGCGAGTATCCTTGGGGCCGTATGGGGCCTCTCTCCGCCTCTCCTCCTCGGAACCGCGAGCCGCCCCGCGCCCCGCGCCCCGCGCCCCGCGCCCCGCGCCCCGCGCCGCCCGATGGGCACCGGCGGGGTCGGCGACGCAGAGGCGGGGCCGCGCGTGGCCGCCGCGGGACTCGGCCACTGATCCACCGGAGGGGAAGAAGGGTCAGCCACGATGGGGCACGGGCGAACGCCAGATGAAACGAGCCTGCTCGGTCCTCATCGATGGCCATCGGTGTTCATCGGTGGCAAGTGGGGACTGCTCACGCCGCGATGCGCGGGGTGACGACCGACGCGCTCATCTCGCCCGCGCCCCCCGCGCCGCCGCCGCCGCCGCCGCCGCCGAACTGCACCATGAAGCTCGCCGGCAAACCTTTGCCGGTCGTGCGGGCCGCGGTGATGTGGTAGGTGACGTGCCCGCGCCCGCCGGCACCGTCGCATCGATGAACTTGCGCGTCCCGGCGTTGTCGAGAAACGCGAAGTTGGGCGTGGGCGTGGGCGGCCCGTTCGACCGCTCCGGCGTGCGGGCGAGCGCAGCGAGCGGAAGCACGCCGTCGTAACACCGCGCGCGGTCTTCATGAAAAGAATCAGGGACGTCGCGCGCGAGCGCGCCAGGGAGCGAGCATGCGAGCGTGCGTGGGGCCGTCTCCCCGGCCCGCGCTACCGCACGCCCATTAAAAGTTCCATGGTGAGCTGGTCCAGCCGCTCGTACGGGAGCCTCGCCTTTGCGAGTTCGGTGCGGTCGAGGTTGGCCGATAAAAGCTTCTTGGCGCCCTCGGGGGTGAACTTGCGGGTCAGCTTGGACATCGCGCTGTCCTGGGCATTCACCTCCTGCACGATCGAGCGGATCTCGGCGTCGGCGTTCCAGCGCTTGGCCTTGTCGCGCAGGATCATGTACGTGCGCATGCAGCCGCTGGCGAAGGCCTTGACGTCGTCGTAGTCGCTGGTGCGCAGCGCGTGGGCGTCGAAGTGGCGCGGGCCGTTGTACTTGTGGTCCTCCAGGAGTTTCACGAGGAAGAAGGCGTGCTTCAGGTTGGCCTGGCCGAAGCGAAAATCCTGGTCGTAGCGGCCGAACTCCTGGTCGTTCAGGTCGATGTGGAACAGCTTGCCCATCTCCAGCGCCTGCGCGACGTGGTGGACGAAGTTCAGGCCGGCCATGTGCTCGTGGGCGACCTCCGGGTTGACGCCGCACATGTCGGGGTGGTCGAGGGTGGGGATCAGCGCGAGGTAGCTGCCGGTGACGGCGAAGTACATGTGCCCGCGCGGCTCGTTGGGCTTGGCCTCGAACGCGAAGCGGTAGCCGTACTTCTGGCTGATCGAGTACTCGCAGAGGAAGTTGATCGCCTCGCGGAAGCGCTTGATGGCATCGACGGGATTTTTCGTGGCGTCGCTCTCGGCGCCCTCGCGGCCGCCCCAGAAGACGTAGGTCTTGGCGCCGAACTCGGCGCCGAGGTCCATCGCCCGCATCGTTTTCTGGATGGCGTAGGCGCGCACGCGCGCGTTGTTGCTGGTGAAGGCGCCATCCTTGAAGGCGGGGTCGCTGAACAGGTTCGTCGTGGCCATCGGCACGACCAGGCCGTTGTCCTTCAGGGCGCGCCGGAAATCCTTCTTGATCTGCTGCGCCTCGGCGTCGCTGGCGTCGATGGGGATGAGATCGTTGTCGTGGAAGTTCACGCCGTAGGCGCCGACCTCGCCGAGCAGGTCGCAGATCTGCGTGACGTCGAGCGTGGCGCGCGTGGGGCCGCCGAAGGGGTCGCGGCCGACGTTGCCGACGGTCCAGAGGCCGAACGTGAACTTGAGCTTGGGGTCGGGCGCGTACTCTGCCATGTGAGCTGTTCCTTCCTCGTGATCGCGCGGGCGCGGACGGCGTCTCTCTGACGATCTCTTTCGCGGGCGCGCGGCGAGTGTCGGCGAAACGCGCCTGCCGATCAAGCCGCCGCCCGAGCGCCGCCGCGCGCGGTCAGCGGCCGCGCGCGGCGGCGGGCGGAAGGGCGCGGAAGGTGGGGAAAATGGGCACTATTTCACGGGCTGCGTCGCCGCCGCGCTCGGGGCGGACCTGATCGGCGAGGCGAGCAGGAACTCCGCCACGTCCGCCAGGTCCTGCGCGCTCAGCCCGACGCTGACGTTGTCCGGCATCACCGAGAACGGCTGCTTCTTGCGCAGCGTGATCTCCCCGGCCGGAATGCTGCGCTGCTCGCCGCTGCTCTCCTTCAGCTCGACCGTTTCGCCGTCGCCGCGGATGAAGCCGGAGTAGACCTGCCCGCCCCTGGTCTTGACGATCCACGGCTCGTAGCCGAAGGCGATCGCCGCGCTGGGATTGAGGATGTTGTCGAGCAGTTCGGCCCGCGGGAACTTGCTGCGCACGGCGGTCAGGTCCGGGCCGATGTCCTGCCCTTGCCCGTCGAAGCTGTGACAGCGGATGCAGGCGGCGGTGGCGCCGAAGAAGACGGCGCGCCCGCGGGCGGCGTCGCCCTTCATCGCGGCCAGTTCCTTGATCGGCGGCAGCGGCGCGCCGCCCGCGCCGGTGCGCGGGAAGTACTGGCTGGCGAGCGCCCGCACGGCGAAGTCCCCATTGCGGTGCAGCGCGTCGCTCACGGCGTCGGTCAGCTCCCTGGGGAAGGTGCCGTCAGCGGCGTGGCCGATGATGATCAGCGCGCCGTCGGCGCGGCGCGCGAGCCGGCCGGCGGCGTTGCGGCGGTCGCGGATCGGGGCCGACGGGTTGAGCATGGTGGCGCGGTCGGTGTCGCGGCGGCGGTCCGGCTGCTCCGCCGGCGCCTCGGCCACCGCGCGCGCGGGGGCGAACGCCTTCCACTCGTTGCCGCCGCGGTTCTTCAGCCACCACTGCGCCCGCGGGCGCACGTCCTGGGGTCCGGACGCGCCCAGCGCCGCCATCGCCGTCGCCGCCCGCTCGTGGCGGATGAAGGCCAGCGCGTTCACCGCGCGCCGTCGCGCGTCGGGCGACAGCTCCGCGGAACCGCCCCGCGCTGCCAGCGCGTCCAGCGATGCCACCGGGTGCAAGCGCCAGGCGAGGTTCGCCATCGCCTCCGACCACTTGAGCGGATCGCCGCTGCCCAAGCGCTCGAGCAGGATCGGGTAGACGGCCGACTCTTTCCCGTCGCAGGCGATGCCGAAGGCCTCAAGGTAGAAGCGGTCGCGCCCGTCGTAGCCGTCGGCCAGCTTGACCAGCAGGTCCCGGCACTGCTCGAACCGGACGTCGCGCAGCGCGACCGCCACCTCGCGGCGCACGGCGGGGGATTCATCGGCGGCGAGGCGGGCGGCGTGCCGCAGGACGTTTCGGTCGATCGAGCGCAGCGCGCGAAACGCGACCAGCCGATCGGAGGCGTCACCCTCGGCGGCGATGCGCTCCACCGCTTCGGCGCCCGCGTTGCCGCACCGCGCCAGCACCCAGATCGCCCGGGCCCGCTGCCGCGGGTTGTTGCTCGAGACGCGTTGCAGCAGTCGCTTCACCGCCTCTTCGCCGGCCGCCGGCAGCTTGATCGCGGCGGCGTAGCGGACGTTCACGGCGGGGTTGTCCAGCGCGGCCAATTGGCCGTCGAGCGTCTCAAGGTCCACCTTCGCCGGCACGGCGGCGCTGCCCTTCTTCGACACGCGGAGAATTCGGCCGAGGCCCTTCTTGTCGCGCATGTCGTGCCCGCCGACCATCGGGTCGTACCAATCGGAGATGTAGAGCGCGCCGTCGGGGCCGATGGCGATGTCGCTGGGCCGGAACCACTTGGCGCGCTCGCCGGCGGCGTCGGGCTTCACCTTGATCAGCACGTCGCGCTCGAGCCGAAAGCCCGCGCCGTCGGCGACCGGCCTGTGCACGTAAACGCAGTTGGCCAGCGCGTCGGCGTCGAGCATGCTGCCGAGGTATTGCTCGCCGAGGGCGCCGCCGTCGTAGACCAGCACGCCCGTCGGCCCGCCCGCGCCGGTGATGTCGCCGCTGGGCATGACGCCGGGATCTTCCTGCCGCCAGTGCGCGATTGGCGTCTCCTGCCCCGGCCGGCGGTCCGCCTGCCACGCGCGGGTGCCGTCGGCGGACGAGTAGCCGTAGTTGCCGCCCTCCATGACCCAGCTCACGCGGGTGGAGCGGTTGCCGTCGTCATCGTTGTCGCTCTGCCAGATGTCGCCGAAGCTGTCGAGCGCCACCTCGTAGGAGTTGCGGAAGTTGTGCGCCAGCGGCGTGAGCTTGCGGCCGTCGGGATCGATGCGGAAGGCGGCGCCGCCGGTCCAGATGCGGCCGTCGTCGCTCTTGCGGTTGCCGAGGTTGGGTGGCCCGCCATAGCTCGACCCCCCGCGCAGCGTCCAGCCGGAGGCATCGCGCACCTCGTGCGGCCCCTGGTTGCCGACGTTGAAGTACCAGCGGCCGTCGAGGAAGCCGGTGACCGCGTGCAGCCCGTGATCGTTGTCGAACCCGCCGAAGCCGGTCAGCAGGACCTCGCGCTGGTCGGCGCGATCGTCGCCGTCGGTGTCGGTGTAGACGAAGAGGTTGGGCGAGCAGGAGACGACGACCTTGTTGCCCAGCACCGCGACGCCCAGCGGGGCGGTCAGGTCCTTGTCCTGGACGAAGATTTTGGATGAGTCGCACGTGCCGTCGCCGTCGGTGTCCTCCAGGATCATGACGCGGTCGCCGGCCGGGTGCTTGAGCGCGCGCAGCGGGTGAACGGTCTCGCGGTAGTTGACCGCCTCGGCGACCCAGATCCGGCCGCGGGCGTCGATGTCGATGTTGGTCGGGTTGAACAGTTGCGGCGTCAGGGCCCACGTGCGAACCTCGAGATCGCTCGGGACGGTCAAGTTATCGACAGACGTATCCGCAGCCGTCGTGGAGGGCGCCGTGGCGGCGGTCGCGGCAACGGTGGAGGTGGGGGCGTCTGCGCCAAGCGCGGGGGCCGTTGCGAGCGTCACGGTCGGCGCCAGCGCAACGGACCAGCGGAGAATCTGCCTCAACTTCATGGCCCGCTTTATACCGCGATGCGGCCGTGGCACGAAGGGGGCCGATGAGCAAGATGTGATCCTGATGACCGCGCCGCCGCCGCCACTTCCGCAGGACGGTTCGATGCAGGATGCTGCGTCAGCGCCACCTTTGCCGGCGCCGTCGCCGCCCGGCGCGGTTCCGCACGTGGGACCGGGCTTATCGGCGGAGCAGTTCGCGCAACTGGCGCGCGCACGGCAGGCATCGGCGAAGGTGCGGCGGGCGGTCGCGGTGGCGACGTTTGACGCCTGGGCGACGGCGGTGTTCGCCGGCCTGACGCTGTTGGCCGCGCCGTTCGGCGGGGCTGCCGCCCTCGCCGTTGGGCTGGCACTGGCGGTCGTCGCCTACGTGTCGTTCATGGGGGTCGCGGGGCTCCGCCAGCTCGATCCACTGGCCGCGCGTTCGCTCGCCTTCAACCAGATCTTCCTCGCCGGCGTGCTGCTCGCGTATGCCGGATACAGCCTCGGGCGCCTGCACCGCGATCCCGGCCTGCTCGTCAGCGCCCTCGTCTCGTCGCCGGAGGTCGCGCAGCAGCTTGGGATCGACGTGGCCAAGCTGGTCCGGCTGGTCGGCTGGGCGGTCTACGGCACCGTCGCCGCCGTCGCCGTCTCCGTCCAGGGCGGGGCGGCGGTCTACTACTTCACCCGCCGGAAGCACGTCGACCGCTACGTCCGCCAGACGCCGAAGTGGATCCTCGACGCGCAGCGCGCGGGCCTGCCGATGTAGCCGCTGCTGGTCTGAACCGCCTTCCGCGCGCGGGAGTCGCGCCGCGCCGCTACTCCACTGCCGGCGGTTGGGGCTGCCCGTCGGCGGCGCCGGTGGGCAGCTTGCGCACTCGGATGCGGCCGAACTTGATGATGTTCCCGTCGGCGTTCTGCCAGCCGCTGACGGTGACGTACCGCCGCATGTCGCGCGTCAGCCGGTCCATCGGGTGGTCCTTCACCACCTCCGCGCCGTTGACGACGGCGCTCACGTCGCGGCCGTTCACCACGACGCGCATCTGGTTCACCGGCTTCACGTCCACCCTCGCCTGCACCAAGCTGTAGCCGTTCCACATGAGCTCCGCTGTCCGCTCGGCGCGGCGGAGGTTCACGCCGTAGTAGCTGCCGTCAGTGGCATACATGACCTTGACGCCGCCGTTGGCGTTTCGGCCGAGGTCCACGCTCAGCTCCAACTCGTAGCGATCGCCGAGAAAGCCGGCCTGGCAGATGCAGAGGAAGCCGTCGCGGCGGGTGCCGACCAGCCGCGCCTCGTCGTCCACGTGCCAATCCGCCTGGGCGGGATACCAGCCGGCGAGGTCCTTGCCGGGGGTGAGGTCGACCCACTCGCCGGTCTCGAACTTCGCCTGCCACGCCAGCTCCTGCGCGCGGCCGCTGATGAAGCGGCGCGCCTTGTGGTCCGCCGGGAGCTTGGAAGCAATCTCGCCGTACGCCTTGGCGGCGTCGGCGTGGCGGCTCCGCTGCGCGAGTCGCTCGGCCGCTTGCGATGCCTCGGCGATCGACGGGGCGTTCATGGCGTAGGCGTGGCTCATCGCAACGCGCGGGAAGACCCCCATGTGGTCGAACGGCTGCGTCGGCGCGCGGTCCCCCAACGCGTCGAGCAGCGCGCACGCGTCGGCCCATCGCCCGGTGCGCCAGGCGGCGGCGGCGTGGTAGGTGCGGTACCAGTCCGCCCGCTCGGGCGAGGTTTCCGCCTTGGCGTACCCCTCGCATACCTGCTTCGCCGTCTCGTAAGTGCCCGGCGCGTTCCAGAAGGCCGGCTGGAAGTCGAGGTCGTCGGCGATGTCGAGCATCACCTGGATGAACTCGTGCGGCACGCCGGTGTCGAACCGCCCGGTACTGGCGCACTCGCGCGCGTAGTCGATCATCCGCGCGTGCGACCCGCCCCAGCGCGGGCGCAGGCTGGTGCGGTAGGCGCTGTAGGCGGGGGAGTGGTCGAGCTGGGCGGCGACGGCGCGGTCGAACCACTTGCGCTCGTCCTCGTTCAGCCGGTCGCCGCCGCCCATGGCGACGGTGATCATCTGCGCCGCGCCCTCGGGGTAATCCGGTCGGAGCTCCCACGCCTTGGCGCAGCAGTCGCGCGCCTTCTCCAGGTGCGCGAAGAACTGCTGCCACCCCTCCTCGGTGACGGACTGCGCCCAGCCGCCGCCGCGCGCCGCCCACGCTGCCTGCACGTGGTAGTGCCCGCCGATGACGTTGACGATCCAGGGGTCGGCCTTCTCGTTGGCGGCGAGCGACTCGTAGAACCAGCGCTGCTGCCCGACCGGCGCGGCGTCGAGGCCGGCGCGCACCTGCCCGCAGACGATGCGGCGGTCGAGGTCCTGGTAGTCGAAGTTGAGGATGGCCGCCTGCGCCGCGTCGGCGAACTTCTGCCACGCCGCGTCCGCCTCTGCCGGCTGGCGCGCCTTGTCCATCCAGAGGTACTTCTTCAGCGCGGCGTTGGCGGCGCGAAGGGGGGAATACTTGCTGTCGAACAGCTCCTGGACCAGCGGGTCGAGCATCTCCCGCGCCCGCCGCTGCTCGCCGCCGTCGGCCAGCAGCATGGCGAAGCAGTACCCGACCATCGGGTCTTCGCACCCCTGGTCCAGCGCCGCCTGCCCGAGGTTGCGCGCCTCGGTCAGCGTCGGCCGCCGGGGCCGCGCGTAGCGCGGGTGGACGCCGCCGCCGGTGAAGTAGAGCGCCATGGCGTCGAGGAACGCTCGCGCCGGCGCGTCCCACTTCGGGTCGCGCCTGCCGACCTGGTCGTACGCCTCGCGCAGCGTGCGCTGGTTGAAGCGCAGCGTGGCGCGGAAGTAGTCGTGTTGCGTGATCGCCGCCGGCCTGGTCGCGGGCGCCGCGCCGGTGGCGGCGGAAATGGGGCAGAGCAGCAGGACCAACGCCACGATCGCAAGGTGACGGCGGCGGATGCGATGGCCAATGCAATGGCGGATGCGACGGAAAAACATCTGGCCTCCCCTGCGTGTTTGTGGCGGGCGAGCAGTCTAATCCAGGCGCACCTTGATCACGACCTTTTTCACCGTCGCCTGCCCGCCAATCTCGATGTTGGGCATGTGGACGTCCTGCGGCAGGAAGATGGCGAAGCTGCCGGCGTCGACGCGGACGAACTGCGCCTGGTCGCCCGTGACCACGCCCGGCCCGCCGCGGCGCGTGCGCGGCGGGGCGGGGTCGCCGGGCAGGTAAAACTCGACGTCCTTGTCCGCGTCGTAAGGCGGCTGCACGGCCATCCGCGCCAGCGGCGAGATGCCCATCCGCTCGACGCCGCTGAACACGTACTGGATGTCGGCGTGGCGGCGGTGGGCCTCCCAGCGCCCTTCCTCCACCGGCTTCGTCTGGTACGTCTGCACGATCGCCACCAGCTCCGCGTCGCGCAGCGCGTAGCGGCCGTCGGCCAGCGCGGTGAAATCGGTGCCGCGCAGGTAGTCGAAGCCGGCGGCGAAGCGCTCGCCGAGCGAGCGGTACGCATCACACGCGTCGAGTTGGTCGAGGATCATGTCCGCTCCTGTTGTGCGGCACCGCCGCGATGTGCTCGAACGAAGCCGCGCAGTTCCGTCGCCACGCGCTCGATCACCGGCCGCCATTCCTTCAGCGCCTGCTGGCGGAACAGGCGCATCGTCGGGTACCAGGGCGAGTCGTCGCGGCCGAGCATCCAGCGCCAGTCCGGCCCGCGCGCCAGCAGCGTCCAGACCGGGCGGGCGAGCGCGCCGGCGAGGTGGACGACGCTGGTGTCCACCGCGATGAGCAGATCGAGGCACTCGAGCAGGGCGGCGGTGTCGCCGAAGTCCTTCAGCTCATCGCCTAGGGGCGTGACGGTCAGCCCCGGCGGTGGGGCGGCGAGCTGCGCGACGGCGGCGCCCTTTTGCAGCGAGTAGAACGTCACGCCCTCGACCGCCGCCAGCGGCGCCAGGTCGGCTAGCGCGCACGATCGCACCTTGTCGTTCTGGTGCGCCGCGCTGCCCGCCCAGACGAGCCCGACGCGCACGTTCGCGTCCGCCGCCAGCCGATCGCGCCAGCGCCGCACGCGCTCGGCGTCGGCGCTCACGTACGGCACGTCGGCGGGGATGGTGGCAAGCGTGGTGCCGATGATCCGTGGCAGGCTCGCCATGGGGGCGAAGGCGTGGAAGGTGATTTCCGTCCGCTCGCCCGAGCGGATCGTGCGCGACACGCCGGGCGCGGTGCGGATGACCGGTTCGACCTCCGCCGGGCAGGAGACGACGACGGTCGCGCCGCGGTCGGCGGCGAGGCGGGCGTAGCGGGCGAACTGGATCGTGTCGCCGAACCCTTGCTCGGAGATCAGCAGCACGGTCTGCCCGCGCGCGTCGCCGCCGTCCCACGGTCGGCCGAGGCGGCGGTGGAGGTTGAAGGTTTCCGGCGACCACCGCGCCTCGTAATCCGCCCATCCCTGCTGAAGCTCCCCGAGCGTCAGCAGCGCGAGCGACCGGTTCGCCAGCGCATCGCGGGTGCCCGGCCAGCGGGTGAGGATCTGGTCGTACCGCGCCAGCGCCTGGCGCGCTTCGCCGGTCTTGAGCAGCACCAGCGCGAGGTTGCTGTGGGCGTCGAAGTTGTTCGGATCAAGCTCGATGGCGCGGCGGTAGGCGGCGCCGGCCGCCTCGAGCTCACCGGCGGTGTGCAGCGCGTTGCCGTGGACGACGTGGCTGCGCACGTCACTGCCGGCCAGTTCCGCCCCACGCCGCGCCGGCTCGACCGCCTCGTCGTAGCGGTGCGCCCGCCAGAGCGCCTCGGCCAGTTGGATCCACGCGACGCCGCAGTGGGGGTCAACCTCGATCGCGCGTCGCAGGACCGCCAGCGCCTCGTCGGTCCGCCCCGCGCAGGAGAGGGCGTGGCCGTGGTTGCCAAGGGCGGTGGCGTCTTGCGGGTTGAGCCGCGCCGCCTCGGCGAGCGACCCGATGGCGTCATCGGCGCGGCCGACCGACAGCAGCCAGATGCCGGCGGCGGTGTGCGACGCGGCATCGCGCGGGGCCAGGTGCAGAGCCCGCGCGAAGGCGGCGCCGGCCTCGGGGTGACGCCCGAGGGCGGCGAGCGTCTCGGCGAGGTGGCGGTGGAACTCTGCGTGCCCCGGCCCCAGCGCGACGGCGCGCTGGAGGAGCGGGAGCCCGCCGGCCGGCTTTCCGCACTGTCCCGCCAGCACGCCGAGCAGGTGCAGCGCGTCGATGTTCTCCGGGTGCGCCGCGAGCACTTTCCGGTAGGCCGATTCCGCTTCCGGCAACCGCCCGGCGCGGTGGTGCGCCAGCCCGGATTCCAGAAGTTGCCCGACCGCCCGCGGATCCATGGGCGGTGAGTGTAGCGTGCGGGCCGGCGCCGTCGAAGCGGCGTACGGCCGGGCGGTCGCACTGCTCAGGGAGCGGGCCGATTCAGCAGGTCGCGCCAGGCGTCGGGGTGGACGTGCAGCGACCATCGGCCGCCGACGTTGCGCACTTCCAGCGGGCAGCGGTAGACGGCCGAGAGCACGTCCGCGCGCAACACTTCCGCCGGGCTGCCGGCGGCGGCGGGGGCGCCGTCGCTCAGGAGCAGCACGTGCGACGTCGCCGGCGGAAGCTCCTCGACGTGGTGCGTCACCATCACCACCGTCGGCGCCTCGGCCGGGCGGTCGAACAATCCCTGCACGGTGGCGAGCACCTGCTCCCGCGCCAGCAGGTCAAGGCCGGCAGTGGGCTCGTCCAGCAGCAGCAGCTTGGGGCGCGACGCCAGAGCCCGCGCGATCAGGCTGCGCACGCGCTCGCCGCTGCTGAGGGTGGCGTAACTTTGTTCGGCGACGTGGGCGAGGCCGACCTGCTCGAGCAGGCGGCGCGAGTCCTGCTCCATCTCCGCCGTTGGCGCGTCGAAGAGCGCGAGCGTGCCGAAGAAGCCGGTGAGGACCACGTCGCGCGCGCTCAGCGTCGGCTCCACGTCGTACGGCCCGGCCGGCTGCACGAGGCGGATCGATCGGCGGAGCGCCTGGAGGTTGGCCTGTCCGAACCGCTGCCCGAGGATCGCGCACTGCCCGGTGCTGGGATAGAGGTGCGCCCCGAGCACGCGCGTGAGGGTGCTCTTGCCCGAGCCGTTGGGGCCCATGACGGCGCAGCACGCGCCGGCGGGAACGCTCCAGGTGACGTCGCGCAGGATCCAGCGCGTCCCCCGCTGGACGCCGACGCGACTCAACTCGATCGCGGTCTTATCGCCAAACATCGCGCGCCACCATAAGCCGCCGCCGCGCGCTGGCCAAACCGCAAACGCTCGCGCGGCGGCACGCGTGTCGTTTTCCCCGGCAGCGGGAATTTCCTGAATTGTCCGCGGCTCCCGCCCAGTCTTAGGATCGGGTGTCGGTTGGAGCGCTCGAGCCATGGGAGGCGCGCGATGTCCCGCCTGGATGTTCAGGGTTTGCTCCCGCGCACGGATGTGACGCTCCGCTCGCCGCCCAACTGGACGGCCGTCCTCTTCTTCGCCGGCTTGGCGTCGCTCCACCTCTACCTGGCGACGTCCGCCTTCCTGCATCACCGGTGGGAAGGGTTCATGAGCCTGATCTTCGGCCTTGGCTTTTCCGGCGTCTCGCTGGCGTGCTGGCTGGTGTGCAGCGACGTGACGATCCTGGCGGGCGAGCGGCGCCTGCGGCTGCGGACGGGCGTGCGGCGGCTGTGCTTGGAGCGGTCGGTGCCGTTCGCGCAGGTTCGCAGCGTCCGCCTGACGCTGCTGCACCCGCGGCAGCCGACATCGGCGCGGATCGAGCTGGTCTGCGACCGCGAGGTGATCGAGTGCCCGCCGACGTGCGTGCCGCGAGAGGAAGCCCTCTGCCTGGCGGTCACGATGGGCTGCCGATTGGTCAAGGTCTACGGCGACGCCTTCGGCCCGGTGGCGGAACGGCTGGACAAGCTGCCATCGGCGTAGGACGGCGCGGGGCCGGGATCGCTTGCGCGCAAAAGAAGAGGGCGACGCGATCGCGCCGCCCTCACGGCTCAGGTTTAGTCTTCCGGCAGTCCTTATGCGCGGCGGCGCGGAGGGCGGCGCCCGCGAAGCCGATTGCGATCAGGGCGGCTGACGCCGGCTCCGGGGCGGGGACGGTTTCGACCAGTTGGTCGTCGAAGAAGCCTTCGCAAACGGACGTGTTGGCGCCGGTGCCCATGCGGACCTTGTCGAACGGCCGCAGGGTGAAGCCGCTGAGCGTCTGCCGGCGATGCCGTCAACGTACATCGTGATGCTGCCGGTCGTCGCCCCGGTGGCGCTGATGACGGCCTTGAACTCGTGCCAAGCGACCGAGCGGTTGGGGGCGGCGGCGTCCATGGGAAAGAACGCGCCCGAGGCGAGCGAGCCATCGGTGCCGTCGGGGTCGATGCCAAGGACGCGGCCGTAGTACTTGCTGGTCACCGAGGAATTGGTGACGCCCATCGCCATCAGTTGCCCGCCGGAGCTGCCCGCGCCGCTGATCAGCTCCGACCACTGCTTGGGCGCCTGCGCCGTGCCGACGGAATCATAGTGCGACAGCAAAAACTGGTGCAGCAACTACATTACACAATGGCGCGGACGCCAGTTTCGCGGAACCGGATGATGGGTGATCCGCAAGCGGCGGACCTCACAACGGCAGCTATCGTTGTCTCTCGTAAGGGTTTAGGCGAGGCTCTGCGATCGGGCCGCGGCTGGCCGTTACACTGCCGCCCATGCCTGACCTCTCACAAGTCCAGCCCTTTGATGACGACCAAGACGACGCGGGGGCGGCGGCCGCGGGCCTGGTCAACGCCATCATCGAAACCCCAAAGGGGAGCCGCAACAAGTTCACTTATCAGCCCGTGTGCGGGCTGTTCAAGCTGGACGGCGTGCTGCCGGCGGGGGCGGTCTACCCGTTCGACTACGGCATGATTCCCGGCACGCTCGGCGACGACGGCGACCCGCTGGACGTCCTGGTCCTGATGGACGCGCCCGCCTTCACCGGGTGCTGGGTGCCCGCCCGGCTGATCGGCGCGATCGTGGCCGAGCAGACGGAGCGCGACGGGCGGACCGAGCGCAACGACCGCCTGGTTGCCGTCGCTGCCAAGTCGCGTGACCTGGAAGACGTGCGCGAGCTGAGTGACCTGTCCAAGAGCCTCCTCCGCGAGTTGGAGCACTTCTTCGTCTCCTTCAACCAAGTCAAGGGCAAAACGTTCCGCGTCCGCGGCCGGCGCGGCGCCGCCGCAGCGCGGCGCCTGGTGCGCGCGGGCGCACGCCGGCGCGCCAAGCACTGATTGCGCCCGTTGCACCGGTAAGATGTAACCGGTAACAAGGAACCAGCACCGGCAACCGACGCGCAACGAAATCAACTTCGAAGAAGACGATGGACTCCACCACCACCCTCCGCGAGAAGCTCACCGCCACCGATCAGCAGCAGGTCCTCCGCTTCCACGACCAGCTAGACGAGCGGGGGAAGGAGCGGCTGCGAAAGCAGTTGCTCGCGCTGGACCTCGGGGAGATCGACGAGCTGGCCGAGAAGCACGTGCGGCACAAGTCGCCGATCCCGCTTCCGGCGCGCATCGAACCGGTGAAGACCTACCCGCGCACCGCCGGCCCGGGGCAGGAGCAGTTGTACGCCGACGCCGAGCGGCGCGGGCACGAGCTGCTTCGGCAGGGGAAGGTGGCGGCATTCCTGGTGGCGGGCGGGCAGGGGACGCGGCTGGGGTACAACGGGCCCAAGGGGGAGTTTCCCGTCACGCCGATCAAGAACAAGCCGCTGTTCCAGGTCTTCGCCGAGCAGCTCCTCGCCTGGGGCCGCGACGCCGGCCGGCCCGTCCCGTGGTACGTGATGACCAGCGACGCCAACGACGCGCAGACGCGGGCCTTCTTCCAGCAGAACAACCACTTCGGGCTCGACCCGGCCGACGTCTTCTTCTTCCAGCAGGGGATGATGCCCGCGTTCGATATGCAGGGCCGGATGCTGCTTGCGGAGAGGGACTCGCTCGCCCTCAGCCCCGACGGCCACGGCGGCTCGCTCCGCGCGCTCGCCAGGAGCGGCGCGCTGGCGGACATGAAGCGGCGGGGCGTCGAGCACTTGTCCTACTTCCAGGTGGACAACCCGCTGGTGCATACCATCGACCCGCTGTTCCTCGGCCTGCACGACCTGACCGGCAGCGAGATGAGCTCTAAGACCATTCCCAAGGCGGGCCCGCTGGAAAAGGTCGGCAACTTCGCGATCGGCGACGGCGTGCTCCAGGTGATCGAGTACAGCGACCTGCCGGAATCGCTGGCCAAGCAGACCAACGCCGACGGCGGCTTAACGTTCAATGCCGGCTCCATCGCCATTCACGCGCTGCGCGCGAGCTTCATCGATCGCCTGACCGCCGGCGGGAGGTTGGAGCTGCCGTGGCACCGGGCGGAGAAGAAGGTGCCATACGTCGACGACGCCGGCAACGCGGTGAAGCCGGACAAGCCCAACGCGGTGAAGCTCGAGCAGTTCGTCTTCGACGCGATCCCGCTGGCGCAGAACGCCATCGTTTACGAGACCGACCGGGCGGAAGAGTTCAGCCCGGTGAAGAACGCCGAGGGAACCGATTCGCCGGCCAGCAGCCGCCGCGACCAGGTCCGACGCGCCGCCCGCTGGTTAAAGTCCGCCGGTGTCGACGTCGCCACGAAGGACGGCGAGCCCCACGCGACGCTGGAAATCTCCCCGCTCTACGCCAGGGACGAAAAGCAACTCCGCGACCGCAAGCCGGCCGTCACCCGCATCACCGACGGCCAGGTCATCTACTTCGGGCCGACGGGCGTGGAGAAGAGCTAGCCGACTGGGGGAGCAGAAGAGACTTGGCGACGAATGGACACGAATGGACACGAATGAAGAAGAGAGTGACTCAAGATGAGAGATGACATGCTCTCCTGCTTCGTGAAGATTCGTGAGATTCGTGGAAAATCATTCGGTGCGAACGGCAGGCGGAAAAGAGCGGTCCACGAATCTTCACGAATCAGATCAGAGGCGACGCCATTCAGGATGAACCCCCTCTCTCTCTCTCTCTCTTCATTCGTGTCCATTCGTGGCTAAATCTCTTCATCTTCCCCCGCGGCGAGGCAGGTGATCAGTTGCGGGTGATGGTTTCGTGCAGGTTGAGGATGGTGCGGGCGACGCTGGTCCAGGCGGCGAGTTCTACGGTCTTTAGGCCGTCGGCGGGCGGGGCCTCGCCGATGTCGGTCAGGGCGTTGGCGGCGCCGGCGTCGAAGCGGTAGCGGGCGCGCTGTTTCGCCAGCAGGGCCGTCAGCACCTCCACCTCGCCAGCCGCAGGCGCCCGGGCGAGGGCGCGGCGGAAGGCCCACGCGATGCGGGCGGCGTCGTCGCCGTCGCACTCGCGGACGATCCGTGCGGCGAAGACGCGGGCGGCCTCCACGTACGTCGGGTCGTTCAGCAGCGTCAGCGCCTGCTGCGGCGTGTTCGACCGCACGCGCTCCGCCGTGCACTCCTCGTGGCTGGGGGCGTCGAAGTTCAGCAGCGACGGGTTGAGGAACGTCCGCTGCCACCACGTGTACAGACCGCGGCGGTAGAGCTTTTCGCCGTGGTCCTGCTCGTACTCGCGCTTGGGGAAGTTCAGGAATTCCCAGTACCCCGCCGGCTGGTACGGGCGGACGCTCGGGCCGCCCAGCTTGTCGACCAGCAGTCCGCTGATCGCCAGCGCGTTGTCGCGGACGAACTCGGCGTCCAGTCGGAAGGCGGACTGCCGCGCGAGGTACTTGTTGTACGGGTCGCGCTCGCGCGCGTCCTTCGGGCCGGCGGAGCTCATGCGGTATGCGCTGCTGTTGACCATCAGGCGCACCACGTGCTTGACGTCCCAGCCGCTGTCCATGAATTCCACCGCCAGCCAGTCGAGCAGCTCCGGGTGCGTCGGCCAATCGCTTTGCGCGCCCAGGTCGTCCAGTGGCTTGGCGATGCCCTGGCCGTAGAACAGCTTCCACAGCCGGTTGACGAAGACGCGGGCGGTGAGCGGGTTGTCGCGTGCGACCAGCCAGCGGGCGAGGTCGAGCCGGCTGGGGCCGCGGTCGGGCGGCAGCTCGATCTGCTTCATGAACGCCGGCACGCCCGGGGCGACGACCTCGCCGGTGTCGTCCTGCCAGTTGCCGCGCGGCAGCACGCGCACCACCCGCGGCGGGCCGCTCACGCTGATCAGCGTGCGCGCGATCGTGCCGATCTTGTTCTGGTTGTACTTGTTCATCACCGCTGGCCCGGTGAGGGCGGCGCGGTCGGCGGTCAGCTCGGCCAGCTCCTTCCGCGCCGGCGCCAGCGTCTTCGATATGCCGCGGTAGTAGGCAGCCAACTCAGCCTGTTGCGCGCCCCTACGCTTGGCCGGGTCGATCTCGACCAGCTTGCCGATGTTGTCCGGCACGCTGCGACCGTGAAGCGCGCGGATCGGGCGCGGCGCGTCGGTGGCCGACAGGCGGAAGTGCCCCAGCGCGTGCGCGTCCCCCAGGTTCTGCTTGAGCGTGAAGCGCAGCGCCAACTCGTCGCCCGAGCCGACGTCAAAAGCGGTCTCGAAGACGGCATGGTTCTTGAGCCCTGCGCGACCGAGGATGGCCCAGCCCCACTTCGGGCCGAACTTGTCGCCGTCGATGGCGCCGGCGGCGCTGTACCGGCCGAAGGGGCTGGCGTTGCCGCCGTGCGACACCTGCTCGTGCGACGCCGACGCGTTGACCAGCGCCACCGGGCGCGACGTGGGGCCAAGCCCCTTGTCTACCGTCAGGTCGAACTCGGTCAGGACGAAATTGCCGTTGGGCGCCCGCCCCGGGCCCTTCGCCGGCAGCTTGTCGTGCGGCAGCGCTTCGACCCGCACGGCGGTGACGCCCTTGAGCTTCGCCGTGGTCGTGATGGTGTAGGTGGCGGTGGGCGGGTTGGCGCCGGAGGTGTAGACGGCGGTGCCGTCACTGCTCAGGTTCATCGTGGTGGCCGGGTCGGACGAAACCGCGCGATCCACCTTCAGCGGCGTCCACTTCACCGCCTGGTCCTGCTTGTCGACCACAGACCACTCGTCCAGCAGCTTCCGCTCCCACGCGAGCTGCTCCGCGGCCAGCTCCGGCGTGGTCACCTCCAGCTTCGCCTTGGCGGCGGCGATGCCGTCATCAAGGCGCTTCAGCTCCGCCTCCTGCTCCGGCGTCGGCAGCAGCAGCTCCGGCGACGGCAGCGAGATGGCCGGCTCCTGGATGTCGGCGAAGAACGCGCCCATCCGGTAGAAGTCCTTCTGCGTGTACGGGTCGAACTTGTGGTCGTGGCACTGCGCGCAGCCCATGGTCGCGCCCATCCACGTGGTCGAGACGTTGCGCACGCGGTCGGCCAGATGCTTCTGCACGTACTCCTTCGCCTGCGCCCCCCCCTCGCCGGTGGTCAGCAGCAGCCGGTTGTAGGCCGATCCCACCTTCTGCTCGCGCGTGGCGTCGGGAAGCAGGTCGCCGGCGATCTGCTCGAGGGTGAACTGGTCGAAGCGCTTGTTGTCGTTGAACGACTTGATGCACCAGTCCCGCCACGGCCAGACCTCGCGCGGGTTGTCGGAGTGGAAGCCGATGGTGTCGCCGTAGCGGACCAGGTCCATCCAGTAGACGCTCATCCTCTCGCCGTAGTGCGGGCTGGCGAGCAGGCGATCCACCAGTTTTTCGTGCGCGGAGGCGTCGGTGTCGGCGACGAAGGCGTCGACGTCCTCCGGCTTTGGCGGCAGGCCGGTCAGGTCGAGGCTCAGGCGGCGCGCCAGCGTCCGGCGGTCCGCCTGGGGCGCGGGCTCCAGCCCTTGCTCGACCATCGCGGCGAGCAGGAATTTGTCGATGTCGTTCCGTGTCGGGAAGCTCTCGACCGTCCGCGGCGTGGTCGGCGCCGCCGGGCGCTGCGGCGGGGTGTACGCCCAATACTCCTTCCACTGGGCGCCCTGCTCGATCCACTGTCTGAGCGTCTCGACCTGCGCCGGCGCGAGCGACTTATTCGACTTGTGGTGCGGCATCCGCAAGTCCGGATCGTCCGACGTGATGCGGAGGTAGAGCGTGCTCTCGTCCGGCCTGCCCGGGACGACCGGGTGCGTGTCATCGCGCGCGTCGAAGAGGCCTTCTTTGGTGTCGAGGCGCAGCTTCGCCTCGCGGTGAGACGGGTCGTGGCCGTGGCAGTAGAAGCAGTTGTCAGAAAGGATGGCGCGGACGTCGCGGTTGTAGTCGATCTTCCTGGTGCCACCGGTCGCCGCAGGTGCCGGACGATTTGCCGGCGCGGGCGAATTCGACGGCGGCGGGGAAGGTGCGGGGCCGGCGGCGGCGGCGCGGTCCGACTGCGCGGCGGTGGCGATGCCTGCCGCGGCCAGCAACCCGCCGACGATCCAGCCTCGAATTCTCATGCACTCCCTCGCGTGCCCGCGGACCCGACCGCCTTCTTATAGTCTTGCCCGGCGGCGGCGTTGTGCGTCCGGGGTTACGCGATCCGTCAATCCTCCGGCCATCAGCCAGCCCGTATAGCGCGAAAGGGGAGGGCCCCCGGGAGGTCGAGAACCCCGCGGGTATGCTAAACGTTATGGCGCACCGTCCCCTCCTCGCCTGCGTCGCGTTCCTGGCAATCCTCTTTCCGGGCTGTCAGGCGAAGCCGCCGCCCCCGGACGCTTTTGGCGGGATCGTCATCCACGGCACGCGCGAGCACCTTTACCGCCACTTCGACTCCGACGTCGTTCTCGTCGGCCGCGCGGGCGAGAGCGACGCGGAGGGCGCGTACGTCTCGCTGGCGGACGACACGCGCGTCCGCGTTCCGGAATTGAGGCAATGGCCGGCGAAGGTGAACGGCAAGCCGGTGACCGTCGGTGGCGTGCTCCGCCGCTGGCCTCACCAGGCGCCGCCGCACGACATGTTCACGCTTCAAGGCGTCCGCTGGACCCGCGGCGACGCCATCCTCAAGCGCGACGAGCGGTGACGGCCGCGCGGGCGCATCGGCTTCAGCGGCCGCCGGAACCGCTCTGCTCGGGCTCGCGCCCCGGCGGGTTCTCCTGCCATGGCCACCGGCCGTTGATTTCAACTTCCAGCGAGAAGCTCAGGAACGTGCGGATCAGCACGATCATCCCCAGCACCAGCACGCTGTTCATCGTGGGGGTGATGGCGACGGTGTTGATGATGTCGGCGGCGACGAGGAACTCCAGCCCGAGCAGGATCGCGCGGCCCAGGTTGCTGCGGTAGGCGTGAAACCGGCTGCCTCCGCCGCCGCGGCCCGCGGTGCCCGGCTCTTCCCGCCGCGGTCCCGCTAGCGCGCGGGCGTACAGGACCGTCGCCCAGATCGAGCCCAGCACGATGACCAGCACACCTGCGATTTCAAAGGCCTTGGTGGACCAATGGACCGCGTCGCGCAGCAACGAGCTCTCGGCGGCGGCTCCCACGGCGAGGATCAACGATGAGCCGGCCATCCGGCGGCCAGCGTAGCGGGGGGCGGCGCGCGTCGGCAAGGGATGATCCCCGCACCCGCGTCACCCGTACGCCTCCGCTGGCGGCACGTCGCGGCGCATCAACTCGATCACCATGCCGCCGTACGTCCGCTGGTCCACCGTGCGCAGCGGCGGCAGATCGAGGTGGTCCTTCTCGTCGTGGCGGAAGATCACGACGCCGTCGGTCGTCAGGTGCGCCTCGGCGATCTTGGCGGCAAGGCGGCGCAGCGGCGCCGGTTGCTCGACGAGGAAGCGATAGGGCGGGTCGAGGAAGATCAGCGCCGCCCGCCTTTCCGGCGGCGGCGGCGGGGAGGCGTCGAACCACTTGAACAGGTCGCGGTCGATGGTCGTGCTGCGATCGCGCACGCCGAGCGCGGCAATGTTCTTCCGCAGCAGCGCCGCCGCCGAGCGGTCCGCCTCGAAGAACGTCGCGTGCGCGGCGCCGCGGCTGAGGCACTCCAACCCCATGCTGCCGGTGCCGGCGAAGCAGTCGTACACGCGCGCGCCCTCGACGTGCGGCGAGAGGATGTCGAAGAGGGACTGCTTCGCGCGATCGGTGATCGGCCGCGTCGCGCCCGTGGCCGGCGGCAGGATCGAGCGGCTGCGAAATTCTCCGGCAATGATGCGCATGCTTCTCAGGCGATCGGTGACTTACGATTGGCGATTGAAAAGTCACCGCGCTCAATCGACAATTCGCTCGTCACATCATGGCCGACCGGACGATCCATTACGAGGCCGCCTTCGAGGCCTTCCTCCGCAGCCGCGGCATTCCCTACGTCGCGGTGGACGAGGCGAAGAAGGCGCTGTTCGCCAACGCCAAGCTCAAGAGCTTCGACTTCGTCGTCTACTCAAAGGCTGGCCCCAACCTGCTCGTCGACGTGAAGGGCCGCCAACTGCGCGACCGCACCGGCCGCAAGGGGTTCGAGACTTGGACCACCGAGCGCGACGTCGAGGACCTGATGCAGTGGGAACAGGTCTTTGGCGACGGCTTCCGCGCCGTCCTCACCTTCGTCTACTGGATCGACCCCCCGCTCACCCCCGGCCCCGGCATGTTCGAGCACCGCGAGCGCTGGTACATCCTGATGGGCATTGATCTGGCCGAGTATCGCAACGCGATGCGGCGTCGATCCGCGAAGTGGGAGACGGTCTGCCTGCCGGCGGAGGAGTTCCGCAACCTTGCCCGGCCGCTGGAGACTTGGCTGTAGGCCCCGCTTCGCGGCGCGCCGCGGCGCGCCGACAAAGCCGGCCGGCCGCTGTACACTCGCCGGCCCATGAGTTCTGCCTCGCAAAAGCCCCGCATCCTCACCGGCGACACGCCCACCGGGAAGCTCCACCTCGGGCACTACGTCGGCAGCATCGAGAACCGCCTGGCCATGCAGGAGGCGTTCGACTGCTACTTCCTGATCGCGAATAAGCACGCGTTCACCACCCGCGCCAACCGCCCCGACGAGATCCGCCAGAGCGTGATCGACGTCGCCACCGACTGGCTCGCCGTGGGGATTGACCCTGCCCGCAGCACGATGTTCGTGCAGAGCGAGGTGCCGGCCATCGACGAGCTGACGTTCTTCTTCTCGATGCTCATCCCGTTCAATCGGGTGATGCGCAACCCGACGCTGAAGGACGAGATCCGCGACAAGGGGCTTGGCGATGAGTACCCGTTCGGCTTCCCGCTCTACGCGGTGGGGCAGTGCGCGGACATCCTCGCCTTTCGACCGCAGTACGTGCCGGTGGGCGAGGACCAGCTCCCGCACCTGGAGCTGTCGCGGGAGGTGGCGCGCAAGTTCGACCAGCTTTACTGCGGCGTGGACCCGCACACCAGGGACGAGGATTACGCCACGGCAGGCGGGATCTTCCCGATCTTCCAGCCCAAGCTCGGGCGGGTGAAGAGGCTGGTGGGCACCGGCGCGCCGTCGAGCGAGACGGGGCAACTGCTCAAGATGAGCAAGTCGCTGAACAACGCCATCTTCCTCAGCGACGACGCCGACACGGTGCAGAAAAAGGTCATGGGGATGTACACCGACCCGAAGCGCATCAGCGGCAAGGAGCCGGGCGAGACCAGCTCGGAGAAGAACCCGCTCTGGGCGTTCCACGAGGTGTTCAACCCGGACGCCGCGTGGGTGGAAGAGCACCGCGCCCGCTACGCCGCGGGCACGATCGGCGACGTGCCGATCAAGCGGAAGCTGATCGAGGTGATCAACGCGCTGATCGACCCGATCCGCACGCGGCGCAGGCAGTACGAGCAGCGGCCGGACGACGTGATCGACGTCCTGCGCCAGGGCACCGCTCGCGCCAACGCGGTGGCGGAGGAAACGCTGGCGATGGCCAAGCGCGCGATGAAGCAGGATTTCTTCCCGCGCACGCTGACGGTGGGGTGACCGGCCAGCGGGGCGCTTCCCCGACGGGGCGGAGCTTGCGCGTCCGCGATGTTCTCATCCCGGCTCAGCCGCGCCGCCGCGAAGCGCGGGCGACGCTACGTTTCCTCCGACGGCTCTTCCAGCGGCAGCACGGCCATCGGCAGCGGTTCGAACCCGTGCGCCTCCGGCGCGATCTGGTTCATCATCCCGCGGATCCGCCTCAGCACGAACAGCAGCGCGATCAGCGCGGGGATGAAAAAGACCGCCAGCAGCGACGGCAGCGCGAAGATCATCGGGCTGAAGCCGAGATCGCGGGCGAAGATGCCGAGAACGATCGTCGCCGGCACCAGGACGAGCTGCGCGACGGCGACGCGCGTGGACGTGGTGACGGCCTGGCGGTTCAACCGCCGCATCATCACCGACGCCGCCACGTACCACACGCCCGGGCCGACCAGGATCATCGTGTTCACGACCGCCATCAGTCGCGCCCCCCAGCCGTCGCGCGCGCCGGTGTTGAAGGCGACCAGCAGCGGGATGGCGCCGAGAACCACGAACAGCCCGCCGATCAGCCGGGCGTCGGCCGTGGCGGCGCGGAGGTTGGGCGGAAGGTCGCGGCTCATCGCGATGGCTCGGTTGCAGCGGCGTCGCTCGCCCGCGGGGGCGGCGGCGCTTCCGGAGCCGCCGGCGCCGGCCGGGCCGATGCTTCAAGCGGCAGCACCGGCAGCACCGGCTGTGCCACCGTGGCGAGGCGCGCCAGGCCGACCTCGAAGCCCGGTCTACGCTCGAGGTCCATCTCCAGCAGCGGCAGGCTGCG
Source organism: Tepidisphaeraceae bacterium (assembly GCA_035634055.1). Taxonomy (GTDB): domain Bacteria; phylum Planctomycetota; class Phycisphaerae; order Tepidisphaerales; family Tepidisphaeraceae; genus JAICTV01. The sequence continues at coordinate 22,736 of DASQDR010000050.1, forward strand.
CCGCAGGTGCGCGATCAACTGCACCATGGCGGCGATCCAAGCCACGCTCAGCAGCACGGGGATCGGGCTGATCGGCGTCAGGCGGAACTGCGCGACCAGCATCGTGACCGCGAAGCCCAGGTGAATCAGGGACAGCACGATCGCGCCCACGGCCGCCCGTCGGCTGCGCGCGACGCCGATCTGCCACGCGCAGGTGAAGAACAGCACCCCCGGGATCAGCCAGACGATCAGGCCGATCAGGATGAAGTACGGGCCGTAGGTCTGGTAGCGGTTGAGGTAGCCGAACGCAATGGTGAAGACGAGGCCGAACAACCCGCAGACGATCCCCAGCAGCCGAAGCGAGCGCACGGCCAGGGTGAGCGGGCGGGTGCGGATGGCGTCCTTGTCCTCGTCGTCGCGCATCGTCACCGTCCGATGCTGATCGACCCGCGACCCACGTCGAAGGTCGTCATCAGAGCCGCTGGCCGCTCAACGTCTCATTTAAGTATGACCGAAGCCCGCGGAGGTGGGACATGCGGTTTCGTGGCTTCTCACGGTTGTGGCGGGGGGCGCTCATTGCCCTGATCCGCCGCGCCCTCCGGCGGAGGCGCAGTGGGTGACCACGGCGGCGGCACGCTCGGCGGATAGATCCCTGCCCCCGGTTGCGGCGCTTGCGGCGGGGGCGGCTGTGGCCGCGGGTAGCCGTAGGTGCCGGGCGGCGGAGGTGGTTGGCCGTACCCGTACTGCTGCGCGTACGCCTGCTGTTGCTGGTACTGCCAGTACTGCGCCGCGTACTGCTGGGTCAGCGCCGCGTCGGGCGCGCGGGCCGCTCGGAGCAGCCACCGCACCAGCAGCAACAGCAGCGCCAGCGGGACCGCCAGCAGCACGACGCCCACGGCCGTCTGCGGGTGGCTGAACGACTGCATCAGGCCCGTCGCCACGTTCAGCCCCAGCAGCAGGATCGCCAGGATGCTGAGCACGATCGACGTGATGATTGCCCCCCTGCGCCCGGCCCGCACGAACGCGCCAAGCACCAGGTAGGCGACCCCCACGAGCAGCACCACCGCCGACATCACCACCAGCACGGCCTGCATTGTCTCCGGCGTGACGTTCGGCAGGCGCCGGAACTCGGCGAACGCGGCGGGGTTCTCGCCCATCATCCGCGGCAGCATCGCCCCGACGCCCGCGCAGCAGAGCGCTGACGCCACCGCCAGCCCGCCTAATACGAACATCAACACGCTCGCCCGCCGCGCCGGGGCGAGGAGGTCGGGCTGGTAATAGTCGAACGTGGGATAAGGCTGCGGCGTCGGCGGCTGGTAAGGCGACGGATAGCTCATGGGCGCGGCGGATTGTAAGGACGACGCGGAGAAAAGAGTAAACGTCGCTTCGTCGCGGCGGAGAAAGGAGTCGCCGTCGGACCGACGTGCTGATCCCGCTGCCGTCCCGAGCGACGGACGTCAAGCCTTCGACGCTGACTTCATCCCCCGAACAGCTAAGTCCCGCGCGCGTTCCCGTACAACTCCACGTGCAGTCGCGGGCAGTACCGGTAACCCGTGCGCTTGCAGACGTCGGAGATCCAGCCCGCCCGCGACGCCAGCGTTGCGACGTCGGTTCCCTCCGGCATCAACAGCACGTCCTCCGGCCGCCAGCCGCGGAGTTGGGCGAGGATCTGACCGATCTCGTCGAGGTCGACTTCGGTCGCCACCACGAACTTCAACTGAAAGTCCGGGGCGGCGTTGATGAACCGCTGGATCACCGGCACGTTGAGCCGCTGCCGCTCGTGCGCCGCGGCGAACCGTCCCCCCTCGTGCTGCCATGGCGTGGAGTTGGACAATTTGGGCGACAAGCTTGCCAAGTCGAGCACCACCGGCTTGAACACCGTCGCGGCCGTCTCGATCGTGACGTGGTGCTCGCGCTCCCTCAGCGCTGCGGCCAGCGGTTCGATCTCCGGCATGATCATCGGCTCGCCACCGGTGAGGACGACGTGGCGGGCGCCGAACGCCGCGACCCGCCGCACGATTTCGTCAAGCGGCAGATCGTCCCCTTGCGGGTCCCAACTGGCGTACGGCGTATCGCACCACGCGCACCGCAGGTTGCACCCGCTGGCGCGCACGAACACCGACGGCACGCCGACCAGCTTGCCTTCGCCCTGGATCGAATAAAATAGCTCGGAAACGTTCATCGTCTGTGCCGGCACGCGCTGCCGCGAGCGATCTAACTAACGTACCCGCGGAGCTCGCTGTCTCACAGGGTGAAGCATCACGAGGCAACCATGCGCATCCCCGCGGCGGCGGCACCAAACTCTTTTTGCGTCATTCGGGCGGCTGTAATCGAAACGCTCGAGCGGCGCCGGCTGCTCTCGGTCTCGCTGGCCGACGGCATCCTCCGCGTGCGCGGCGGGGAGGGTGACGACGTAATTTCTGTCGAGGCCAACGCCACCGGCGCCCGCCTGGCGGTGCGCGATAACGCGGCGATCCGTCGCTTTAACACCGCCGACGTGCGGCTCATCCTCATCGTAGGCCGCGGCGGGCACGACACGCTCTCGGTCCTGCCGGGCGTGACGCTGCCGAGCGAGGTGTACGGCGAGGCCGGCAACGACCGCCTCAACGGCGGCGGCGGGCGCGACGCGCTGTTTGGCGGCGACGACAACGACCGCCTGTACGGCGGCGTCGGCAACGACACCCTCAGCGGCGGCAACGGCCGCGACGTCCTCAAGGGGCAGGGCGGTCGCGACCGAATGCTCGGCGACACCGGCGACGATGACCTCTTCGGCTCCGCCGGCCACGACACCGCCATCGGCGGCAGCGGCGATGATTCGGTCGTCGGCGACAGCGGCGTCGACCTCCTCCTCGGCCTGGAGAACAACGACCGGCTCGTCGGCGGCGCCGACGGCGATTACCTCGACGGCGGCGTCGGCGAAGATGACCTCGACGGCGGCGACGGCATCAACACCCTCTGGGGCGGCGACGACGACGACGACCTGCGCGGCGGCGACGACGTGGACGAGATCCACGGCGAGGGCGGCCGAGATCTCATCTTCGGCAATGCCGCCGACGACCTCCTCGACGGCGGTGACGATTCCGACACCCTCTTCGGCGACGAGGGCCACGACACCCTTCGCGGCGGCAACGGGTCCGACACCCTCTGGGGCGACGACGGCGACGACGACCTCGAGGGCAACAACGACAACGACTCGCTCCGCGGCGGCGACGGCGAGGATCTGCTCGACGGCGGCTACGACAACGACACCCTGCTCGGCGACAACGATCGCGACTCCATGTTCGGCGGCTCCGGCCGCGACGTCCTCGACAGCGTTGACGATGAGTTCGACCGCGTCAACGGCGATGGCGGGGACGACACGCTCTACGTCGACTACAACGAGGACGACTTCGTGGGCGGATCCGGGAAGGACCGGTTCTTCGACGAGTTTGACGTTCCGTTTTAGTCACTGGTCACTCGCCGGGCGCGCTACCGGAGCGGGCGCGACGGGAACTGCGAGTGACCCGTGACCAGTGACCAATGACAACCACCCTCTCAATGCCACACGATCGGAAACTCCACCACGTCTTCCCCTCCCTTTCTCGGCTCGAACCACCACTGATAGAGTGCGACCTTGACGGCTTGGTCGGCGCTGTCGCTGCCGGTGCTCTTGAGGATGTCGACCATGCGCACGGCCCCTTCGCCGTCTAAGCGCACGCGGACGAGCATGCGCGGCGAGGGGAGCGAGACCAGGTCGTAACGGTCGGCCAGCGACAGGCGCGGGCGAACGGTCTTGACCTTTCGGCCGAACCGAACGTCGACCCGGCCGTCGCGGAAGAACTCGGCGGTGCCGGGGGAGAAGGGGTCGGACTCGGAGTCGCTCATAATCGCCGGATCGGCCGCGGGGGCCGACGCGCCCGCCGCGCCCGCGGGCGACGGCGCGGCGGCGGCGCGGAGCGGCGAGTCCTTGGTGCGAACAAGGGACGTATCGTCCTCGCCGCCGGCGTTGATGGAGGCGCGATCGGCCGGTGCCACGGCGGCGGCGGGATCGGGCGCGGAATTCGACTCTGAGGCGGGCGCCGGCGGGGCGGCCGCGGGGGCGGCCGGCGCGGCTTCCACGGCTGGAGTCGAAGATTCGGGAGCGGGCGAGGCGGAAGCCACCCGCCGCGGGGCTGGTGGCAGCGGGAGGACGCGCGACGGAAGGCCGAACGCGGGCTCCGCTGGAACGTCTGCGGGTTCCTCGGGTGGTGGGGACGCGGCGGGCGCCAAAGCGCTGGCGGCGCGGGGCAGGACGCTCATCGACGGGTCGTCCCCGACGCGACCGGCGCCGGCGGGGTCGCGGCTGAGAAACGCCTGTGCCTGCCCCGCATCCGGGCCGGTCATCCGCTCTTCGCCGGCCGACGCGTTCGCCGCCGCGCCCCGCCCCTCCGCGTGCCCGAACAGCGGCGGCACCACGGGTGACTCGGGCAGGAAAATTGGTTCGTCTTGTGCGACGCGCGGCCCGGCCGACGCGCGCGGCGAGGGGCGGGCGGTAAAGACGCCGTATTGAAGCACCCATCCGGCGCCCGCGGCGTGCAGCGCCAGCGAGGCGGCGAGCGCCAGTGCGAAGCTGTGGTCACCGCGTCCGGCCATCCCGCCGGGATTCTACCCGCTCCGCCGCCGCGGCCGCCTCGAATGATAAATCGCTCGTCGCCCTCCCCGCAGCCGGTCGATACGCGCGCACGTGCTCGATCGCCTCATCAACCGTCTGGGCGACAAAGTACAACTCTCTGGCCCGGGGGCGAATGAAGTGCAGTTCCGCGCCGTGGTCGATCATCGCCAGCAGCGGGTCGTAGTACCCGGCGACGTTGAGCAGCACGATCGGCTTGTCGTGGTAGGCGAGCTGCTTGCCGCAGATGATCTCGAAGATTTCCTCGAAGGTGCCCAGCCCGCCGGGCAATGCGATGAAGGCGTCGCCGCGGTCCTCCATCTCCGCCTTGCGGTCGCGCATGCCGCGGGTGACGATCAGCTCCTCGCAGTTCTCGTCCTGCACGCACTTGTCGATGAACAACTGCGGCGTGACGCCGATGACCTTCCCGCCGGCGGCGCGGACGGCGTCGGCCAGCACGCCCATCATCCCGACGTTGTTCCCGCCGTAGACCAGCTTCCACCCGTTGACCGCCAGCGCGGCGCCGAGGGCGCGGGCGGCGTCGTTGAAGGCGGGGGCGAGCCGGTTGCTCGACGAACAATAAACGGTGACGGCCTTGATCACGTTGCGAGCCTCTTTGCTGGTCGTACGCTTCGCTTCATCTGCATTCTCCGCAGCCTGCCCGCATTCTCCACTCTTGGTGACGGAGACGCTCAATCCTTGTTCACCCGCGCGCCGTCCAGCGCGGCGGCGATCAGGCGCTGTGGAAAAAGGTTGGCGTAGTTCAATTTTCGCGCGGCGGCGAAGAGGGCGTCGCGGCGGTCGGGGAAGCGCTGGCCCACGGCGGTGAGGAGCAGGGCGCGCATGACCGGGCGCCCGGTCCAGTTGCGCAGGTCATCGTCGCCAGGCGCGTCGCCGCGGGAGAGGATCGCCGCGATCTTGCGGTCGTCCTTGCCTTCGTGGGACAGCAGTTCGAGCGCCCTCCGCCAGCCGCGTTCGGCAACGGCCCCCTCGCCCGCCGACGCCGCGGCAACCGATAGCATCAGCGCGTCGCTCGCGTCGGCGTCGCCGGCTGCCGCCGCTGCTGCGCCGGCTCCGCCCGGTTCACCCGCGCCAGCGTCCGCGGCGGCAGCATCCGGCTTTTCCATTTCGTTCAGCGCCGCTTCCGCCTCCTTGATCCGCTCGCGCGTCAGGGCGACTTGGAACCGCCACGCCGGGTCCTTCTGCGATTCCTGCGCCGCCTCGTACGCCGCCAGGTCGCCGGCGGCGTAGTGAAGGACGCCGTCCAGCCACGCCCGCGCCGCCGCCAGCGATTCGGCGTCGCTTGGCGACAGCTTCGACAGCGCCTGGTAGTAGGCCTCGACCCGCGCGTTTGCGGCGGCGCGGTCCCCCTTGCGGACCAGCAGGCGCACCTCGTCGGCCACCAGCCGCGCCGACCTCCCGGTGCCCGCGGAGGTCGCGCCCTCCTCCCCCTGCCGCGACCTGGCAAGCGCGATCGCGGCATCGACGTCCCCGCTGGCCTCCAGCGCCTCGGCCTCCATCCAAGCGAACTCCGGTCGTCCCGGCTCGAGCTTTCGCGCCGCCCGTGCCCGCTCCAGCGCGGCGGGGAAGTTCCCTTCCTTCAGATCGTCGTACCCGATGGCGTAATGCGCATACGCGACCGGCGGCTCGCCGTCGGCCGCCTTCAGGAACAGCGCCCGCGCCGCCTCGGGCGGCTCGGTCACGCGGCCGAGCAGGTAGGTCAGCATTCCGCGCGTCGCCGCATCGCCGTCCGGCGCCGCGGCGAGCATCGCCTTGTACTCCGCGGCCAGGTCGTGGTCCGGCCGGTACTTTTCCGCCGCCTGCTGGTAGATCCGGTGCAGCTCGACGCGGACCGGGCGGTCCGAAAGGTGCCGGCGGAAGAACGCCAGTTGCTCCTCGGGCCCGACGTGCGCGGCCACCAGCGCCATCGCCTCGCGGTCGTCCCCCGCGGCCATCGCGTGACGCCGGCAGTACTCCGCCGCGGCGGCCGCGCCGAGCCGACCGCGGATCGCCCGCGCCAGCGCGGGCGGCGGCACGTTGCGCACCAGATCGACGTGCGTCCGCTTCACGGTCGACGATTTGCTGGACAGCCGCACCGACGACGGCGGCTGTTGAAACGCGTCCTGCGCCTTGTCCAGATCGTAGAACGCCTGCCCGACCATCACCCGCGGCGGCGCCTCATCGTTCCCGCCGCCGCCGCCGCCCTGCGAATACTCGACCGTTTCAGCGTAGACCAGCGCCGTGCGGTCCGGGTTGATCACGAACGTGCGCTTGTTCAGCGGCCGCTTCCAGAAGTTGGTGCGGATCGCCACCCGCGCCGGCTCGATGCCCGGGCGATCCGTCACGCGCACGTCGTAGGTTCCTTCGTCAAGCCGAGCGACGGCCGCCCCCACGGCCGGCACCGACCACTTCCGCCCGCCCAGTTCCACCGTGTAGGGCGCGGCGGTGCCGTTGACGAGCTGCACCGAGTGGTGCCCGAGCTGCACCGCCGCCAGCACGTACCAGCCGGCGGCGACGAGCAGGATCGTCCCGACGAGCAGCTTGGCCCCGTGGCGCTGGAAGAAGCTTTCGCGCAGCGCGCCGGTGGCCGCGCGCTTGCCGCCGGCGGCGCTCAGCGCGGCGACGGCGAGCTTCTTCGTAGTGCCGCGGTATTTCAGTGCGGCCTTGCGGACCTGCTCGAAGTGCGGGTCGCTGAGCAGGTCGGGAAAAGCGGTGCCCAGCTCGTCGACGAGCTGGCCGGCCGCGTCGTGCGCGCCGACCGCCTGGTACGCCTGGGCCAGCAGGATCAGCAGGGGCGCGCGGTCGCGCTTGCGCTGGGGCAGGATGTCGGCCAGGAGCGGCTGGGCGTCCGCCGGGCGGACGCGGCGGAGCAGGAATGCCGCCAGCGCGTACCGCGCCGCGTCGTCGCCGGGCGCCGCGGCCACCGCCGCGCGGTACGAGGCCTCGGCGGCCTCGGGGCGACCGAGGTGGTCCTGCGCGTCCCCCAGGAACATTTGCACGCCCGGGTCCCGCGCGAACTGCTGTCCCGCTGCGGCGGCGACGGCGTCGAAGGCCTCGGCGTCCTGGAAGCCTAGCGCCACCTCCATCGCCTTCTTCGCCTTGTCCGCCGAGTTCTTGTCCGCCTGCCACGACTCCAGCGCGGCGGTCAGCGCGTGCTCCTTCTGCGCCTCCCACTTCCGCAGCGGAACGGCGCGGTGCCGCGTGCAGGCGGGGCACTCGTCCAGCACCCGCTTGCGGCCGAGCGGCACGAGCGGGATGTAGAGCACGACGAAGTAAAGCGTGGTGTCGTACGACCGCAGCAGCCGATACGCGCCGCACGATTCGCAGACGGCGTCGCGCGCCAGGATGTTCCGCTTGCCCCAGTACCAGGTCCCGATGCCGTTGATGGTCGATGGCATTCGCTTCTGCCTCCCCGCGTGGTGCGAGCCAGAATATCCAATCGTGGCTGGCGGTTCACGGGTGAGAGCCGTCACCGCGGAGGGCGCGGAGGCGGCGTGGTAGCGCGATCGCTGGACGCGCTCGGGATCAAGAAGCCGAAAGACTAGCCACGAATGAACACTAATGGACACGAGTGAAGAGGAGTTAGCTCAAACGGCCGCGGTTACTGCTCTTCATCCATACGTGTTCATTCGTGTCCATTCGTGGCTAGTCTTTCTTCGGCGCGCGGCGCGGGCGGCTACCGCATCTCGTCAAAGGCGCCGACGACCGGGAGCTTGCCGACCAGGGGCGTGGCGTAGTCGATGAAGGCTTGTGTGATGTTGTTGCCGTTTTGCACGTAGGCCGGGTCCATGTGCTTGGTCTCGCGGGCCACGGTGTTCAGGGGCGTGAGGAAGTACTCGATCTCGTACGACGAGCCGGCCTTGCGGCGCATGGCGACCGAGCCGGTGGCGCCGGCCTGGGCGCTGTGGCGGACCGCCAGCCGGCCGACCTCGCGCGCCTCGCGGGCGTCCGCCTCCGACACGCAGCCGGGGAAGCTGCGCTGGAGGTAGCCGAACGTGTCCGCGCGCACGCGCAGCGCCTTGCCGCCGGGCGGCGTCAGCTTCTTCTTGATCAGGTCACCCAGGTAATCGCCGAGCGCGCCGGTGCCGGAGAGCTGCAGGTTGCCGTGCGAATCGCGCTCCTGGCTGGCCGAGACGTGCTCGGCCCAGGTCTTGCCGTCGGGGAAGGCGATCCCCTCGCTCACCGCGATCAGGCAGCGCTTCTGCTTCGAGTAGACGCGGTCGACGTCGGCGAGGAACTGCTCCTCGGTGATCGGCGCTTCCGGCACGTAGATCAGGTGCGGCCCGTCCTCGGGGTGCCGCCGGGCGAGCACCGAGGCGGCGGTCAGGAAGCCGGCGTGGCGGCCCATGATGATGTCCACCTTGATGCCGGGCAGCGAGGCGTTGTCGTAGTTGTCGCCAATCATCGCCGTCGCCACGAACTTCGCCGCCGATCCGTAGCCGGGAGTGTGGTCGTGCACGCGCAAGTCGTTGTCGATCGTCTTGGGGATGTGGAAGACCTGCAGGTCGTAATTCGCCTGCTTCGCCAATTCAGACACGATGCGGGCGGTGTCGGCCGAGTCGTTGCCGCCGATGTAGAAGAAGTAGCGCACGTCGTTCTGGCGGAACGACGCGAAGATCTTGTCGCAGTAGGCGGCGTCCGGCTTGTCGCGCGTCGAGCCCAGCGCCGAGGCGGGCGTGACGGCAACGCGCTCCAGCAGTTCCTCCGGCGCCTTGCCCAGGTCGAGAAAATCATTGTTGATGATCCCGCGCACGCCGTGCCGAGCGCCGAGCAGCCTGGCGATGTGCGGCTGCTGGCGGGCTTCCAGGACCGCGCCGACGAGGGACTGGTTGATGACGGCCGTCGGGCCGCCGGACTGGCCGATGACGGCGTTGCCGCGGGGTGCGTTGGGCATGTTGGTCTTCTTCTATTTCGTGGGCTGGAGTTCGGCGATCGTTCGCGTCGCGCTGTCGTGTCGCGGCACGCAAAGGCTGCGTGCGGGTGGGGATGATAATGGCGCGAACGGGCGGTTCAAGCGGGGCGGGAAGGGCGGCATCGGCGGCAAACCGTGCGCGTCGCGGGGTCGCGCGTAACTTCCGGGCGTGTCGCGTGTCTTACCGAAGGACGGGATGCAACCGCCGCCGGCCAGCGGGCGCGGCCGGCGGGCACGACCGGAGTGGTGATTTCCGCTGAACGTCAGGCCGGCCGCTGGCCGACTGAATGGGTAGGCCGGTGCGGGGGGCTGGAAACCCCGCGGGCCGACGGGTTGGTTCAACCGAAGGAGTGGACGATGACCGACGGACGCCGCATGTTGTTGGAGACGCTGGCCGGGCACCTCGAACTGCTCAAGGCCAACCACCCCCGCAAGGCCCGCACCGCCACCGCCAGGCGCGCGCAGCGCTACGTCGCCAAGTCCCTCCGCGCCAGTTCGCGCAAGCGCGCGGCGTGAGCGGAGGATATTCGACCACGAAGGCACGAAGGCACGAAGGCACGAAGGCACGAAGCGCTTCTTCTCAATTCCACGTCCCACGGTCATCTCGCATGACCGATCGGATTGGAATTGAAGAGGGATCCTTCGTGCCTTCGTGCCTTCGTGACTTCGTGGTTCAATTTTCCCCACCGACGCCGCCGGAACAAAAACGCGCTGTGGTCGGGCGACCCACCACGTGCCCGTTGCGCGGCGGGTGGCGCGATCGGTGAAGCGATAATCCCAGATCGTCGCACGGATGTACTTCGGCGGCGCCGACGGGAAGGGGTTGCCGCCGGGGGCGAGCAGGTCGAGCACTTGCGGCTTGCCCTCCAGCAGTCGCACCAGCAGGCTGCCGAACCACGGCTCGGGCGACGGGTTCATCGCTTCAAACCAGAGCTGCCAGTCCAGCCGCGGAAGGTGCGGCGCGGCGAAGCGCGGCGGGCGGCGCGGGTCGCCGGGCTTGAAGCGGAAGGCGTACGGCTTCCACGTCGCCCCATCGTCGCTCCCCTCGATGAGGATCTCCGGGCGCTCCTTCGTCATCCAGGCGAACAGGCCGTAGTCATTGGCGAGGTGGAATGGCCGGGCCGCCGCCTGAAGTGCGGCCAGCGGTCGCGGCCATCGCACCGCCAGCAACTGCTCCGCCAAGCCCATCATCGACAGCAGGAACAGCACGGCGGCGACCGTGTGGACGATCCATCGCCGGGCCCACGGGCGGCGGTGTCGCGCTGCGTCGGTCGAAGTTACTTCCGGCTCCCACTGAACGACGCGCGCGACTGCCCAGTCATCCAGGAGGCTGATCGCAAGGACGATCGTGAGCAGGTTGAAGAAGCCGTAGTTCCCCGTGGCGAGGATCGCCAGTTGGAACAGGACGGTTACCCAGAAGGCGAACAGGCGCGTGCGCCGCGGCGCGAAGTAGAGGAACGGTACCAGCGCCTCGATCGCCAGTGTAAGCAAGCAGGCGGCGGCGAGCAGCCACGGCGGGGCGTGGTGGGCGTACCAACTGGTCCACGTCGGCAGCGGCTGCGTCTCGAAGTGGTAGCGCAGCGCCGACCAATCCCGCCACGACGGGTCGCCGCTGCCCAGCTTCACCACCGCCGATGCGAACATCACGCGGAACAGGAGCCAGCGGAACAGCAGCAGCATGTCCCGCGACGGCGGCGGGTTGGTGCGCGCGTCGAGCCACCGCGGCGGGGACCAGAAGATGGCGAGGAAGCCGGCTTCAAGCAGCAGCGCGTCCCACTGGTACGCGAGGAACGCCTGCCCCGCGACCACCAACGACAGGTAGCACGTCCACGCGATGATCGTCATCAGCAGCGGCAACGCCCCGACGATCAACAGGCACGACGCGGCCAGGCCGGCGACGCACAAGCCGCGGAGCATCGCGTCCGACGGATTCAGGTAGACCAGCGTCGGCGCGTGCCACCACCGCGCCACCGGTCCGTAAAAGTGAGCGGCCGCGCCGGCGAAACGGTTGGCGGGGAGGATGCCGCTCGTGCCGACCAGTCCCTCGACCTGCACGAACAGCGAGTAGAATGCCAACAGGTAGATCAGCCCGAGCAGGCGGAGGAAGACCGAGCGCGTGAGGCGGTGGCGGGGCGGGCGCGTCTCCAATCCGACGAACCGGGTATCCAGCTTGTCGATCCCGTTTCGGTGCCGCGCGACGAAGGCGTAGGCGGCCTCGCTGACCCAGCGGAAGGGCGCGGCGCGGCGGTGGAGCCAGAGCATCGCCCGCCCGCCGGCGTGCCCGCCGTGCGCCAGCGAGCGGAACACGGCGTCCGCCCCGCGCGCGACGGTACCGTCCGGCTCCAGCAGGTGGACGGCCTTGCCAAACTCTTCTCGCGGCACCTGCGGAACGCGCTCGGCTGCACGTTGGTAAGGTTCGTAATCGACGCGGCCGCGGGTCCGGTGCTGCCACCGCGTGATCCATCGCCGGCAGAACGCGCAGTCGCCGTCCCAGATGAGCAGGGGCTTGCGCGGTGATGGGGCGGGCGACGGCGCAGCCGCGGCATCGCTCCGTTTTTCGTCCTGCGGCTCAGCCATGGTTGCGCCGTGCAGCCTACCGGCCGGCCGGCGATTTTGCCTGTGCGGGCGGCGCCGGTTTCCTTAGAGTCGGAGCAATGCAGGGTGTGCTGCCGGCGGTCGTTGCGTTCCGCCACTAGAAGATGACACGCATGAACCTGGTCAAGATTTATACCGCGCAGGAACTCACCCGTGCCCACTTCGTCCGCGCGCTGCTGGACCGCGAGGGGATCGAAGCGACCGTGCTGGGCGATCACCTTTCATTGGCCGTTGGCGGGCTGCCGGTGACGCGCGGGACGCTGCCGGCGGTGTGGGTGCCGGCGGACGCCGAGGCGCAGGCGCGGGAGATCGTCCAGCAGTACGAGGGCGGCGCCACGCCGGCGCGCGCCGTCACGGACGCCCGCCCCTGGACCTGCCCACGCTGCGGCGAGGCGATCGAGCCGCAGTTCACCGATTGCTGGAACTGCCAGGCCTCGCGGCCGGAGCCGGCGACCGACGCGCCGGCCGACGATCCTGCGACGCCTCGCGCGGTCGGCCCGATCCCGGCGGACGTCGCGTGCTCGCGCTGCGGCTACAACCTGCACGGGCTGCACCCGGCGGGGCGCTGCCCGGAGTGCGGGGCAGCTATCCTGCCATCGCTGCTGGCGATCCTGCGGCAGGACGCGCCGGACCGGTGGGACGTGGCGGAACTGCTCGTGCGCGACACGATCGAGCCGGTCGCTGCGCGCCTCGGACAGGCGACGCAGGCGGTGCTGTTCCTCCTGGAGTCGTGGCCCCGCGGCGTTGCCGCAGTGACGCCGCCGAGCGAAAGCGTCGCCACAGGATCGGACGGGGCGGGCGGCAGCCCCGCCAGCCATCACGACCGCGCGGCTGCCGCGCCGCCGCCGCCGCCGCCGCCCGAGCACGTCCGCCGGACCCGCGCCACGCGCCTCTGCCGCTTCATCGCCCGCTCCGCCGCCGAGCAGTTCGGCGGCTCGGCCGACGCGCTGCGCGTCCTGCGCGGCTGGAACCTAGCGACCTGCGAGTCCCTCGCCGCGCTCGCTTTCGCGCTGATCGGGGAGGGTTTCCTCGATCCGGTCCCGCACCTGCGGCAGGAGGATTTTCCCCACGGCTCGATCGAGTTGCTGCTGCCAGAGTGAGATTTGCGAGTGCGGAGCGGCACGCGACAGGTAGCGCCTTTCAGTCCGTCAGTCCCTCAGGCCCTTAGTCCCTCCTCCGCCTTCACCACACTATCGGACGCTCAACTTTACCGTTTATCCGCTCAGCCGGTCTGCGTTGCGCGCCGATCTGTCTTGAGGCAGCATCTTGCGATGCCGCTTCAGAAAGGTCCGCGCCCGACACGATGTACCAAGCGTTTGAACAGCTCGACGGCTCGCACCCGTGGCGCGACGCGTGCCCGGACGGGTACGTCGATTACGCCGCCCGTGCTCGGCCGGGCGGGCGGGTCGCCTATCTCAACTTCGACCTCACCCGAGCGATGAAGCTGATCCCGGCCAACCACGCCGATCGCGTCACGCCGGCGCTGGAGAAAGTGCTGCTCGAGACCTTCGCGCTCCAGATCATCAACGAGTACGACCTGGCCAGCGGCAACTCGATTTCCCAGAAGCTCGTCAAGCCAGGCAGGTACATGGCGACGCGCTACCTCCAGGCGCAGCACAAGGACCGGCGCGGGCTGCACAGTGGTGACGGGCGGGCGATCTGGCTCGGCACCGTGCGGGCCGGGCGCGTGACGTACGACGTCTCGGCGCGCGGCACCGGCGCGACGCGGCTCAGCCCCGGGGCCGTGACCGCCGGCGTGCCGGTGCGCACGGGCGACACCTCCGTCGGTTACGCCAGCGGGCTGGCGGACCTCGACGAGATGCTCGGCACGGTCATCATGAGCGAGATCTTCCACCGCAACGGCTTTCCCACCGAGCGGACGCTGGCGGTGATCGCCTTCGACGACGGCACGGCCATCGGCGTGCGCGCCGCGCCGAACCTCCTCCGCCCGGCGCACGTGTTCCGCTACCTCAAGCAGGAGCGGCGCGACGAGACGCGGGCGGCGCTGGACTACTTCATCGATCGACAGGTGGCCAACGGCGAATGGGCCATGCCCGCCGCCGGCGCAGCCGCCGCCGCCGCCGCCGTGGGCGACCCGAAGGAGCGCTACCGCCGGGCGCTGACGTACCTCGCCCGCTCGTACGGCCGGCTGGCGGCCATCTGCGAGGAGGAGTACATCTTCAACTGGCTCTCGTGGGACGGCGACAACCTGCTGGCCAGCGGCGCGATCCTGGACTACGGATCGATCCGCCAGTTCGCCGGCAAGCACAGTAAGTACCGCTACGACGATGTCGACCGCTATTCCGCGACGCTCACCGAGCAGCGCGGGTGGGCGCGATACAACCTCCAGGTCTTCGCGCAGGCGTTCCACTTCGCCGCCACCGGGCGCAAGCTGCCACTGAAGCGGTTCCGCAACGCCCCGTGCCTGGCGCAGTTCGACCTGTGGTTCGAGCGCGAGCGCGAGTACCGCACGCTCTGGCGGCTGGGATTCGAGCCGGAGCAGATCGAGACGCTCCGCCGCCGCGGCCGAAGCGAGATCGGCGACCTTCGGCGGGCGCTGTCGTTCTTCGAAGAGGTGAAGGTCGCGCGCGGCTTCGAGCGCTTGTCCGACGGCATCACGCACGCGCCGGTCTTCCTGATCCGCAACCTGCTCCGCGAGCTGCCGGCCTTCTACGCCGACAAATGTGCCTCCGCCTTCGGCGCCGTGATGGACCCGCGGCAATTCTACCAGGTGATGGCGGCGTCGTACGCGTCGCGCCGCGACCTGCGCGTGACGCCGACGCGCGCCGCGCGCGCGATCAATTTCCAGAAGTGCTACCAGCGGCTTCTCGCTGCCGCGGACGGGCCGTACGATTCAGTGCTGGCGGGCGTGCGCGAGCGGGCGGCGACGATCAACTACCGGCACCGCATCACCGGCAACGGCGTGATCGACGCCGTCGAGGCCGTCGTCCGCCTGGCGGGCGAGGTGCCGCGCGCGACCGTGCAGTCGGCGATCGACCGCTTCATCGAATCGCAGGTCCTCATCCCGGGTCGCTGCAAGGCGATTCCCGCCGACGAGCTGTCGGCGCCGACGGCAACCTCCCGCCTGCTGGCCGTCATCCAGGCGAACGTGGAAGAGGCGAAGGAAACGATCTGAACGCAGCCGCGCACTCGCGACGCGCGGCGGGTTTCCCGATTGGCATAAGTTACGGCGACGGCGACGGCGACGGCGCCCGCAGCTCGCTCAGTCGGTCGAGGTGGTGGCGGATGCCGTCGGCCCAGAGGTTCGCCTCTTCGGGCGGCGGGAGGTCAAAGGCGTCGATCCTCCCGCGCGCATCGACTGTGCCGCGCACCAGCGCCTCCGGGCGGTTGCTGCGGAACTCGAAGAGCATCCGCCGCCCGCCAATCATCAGAAGCATCTCGTAGTACCCCTCTTCCGATTCGGATGAAAGAACCTCGCAGGGGGACCGGGGCTGGCGCGTAAGTAGGTCCACCCCGTTGGCGTTTCGCAGTGGCACGTGCTGCCCGCCGGCGAGGTGGAGCAGCGTTGGGAGCAGGTCCATGTGGTTGGTCGGGCCGTCGACCACCCGCGGCTCGACGCCCGCGCCCAAAATCAGGCAAGGGACCCGCATCTGCGCGTCGGACCAGCGCCCGCCGTGCGCCAGCGCGCCGTCGTCCCAAAGCGATTCGCCGTGATCGCCGGTGATCGCAACGACCGTGTTGGTCAGATCGATGCCCGCGAGGAACTCGGCCACCGCGTGATCCAGGTGGCTGCACGCGTTGCGGTACCGGTTGACGATGGGCGCGACGTCGCGCCCCTGCTCGAACGGGACCAGGTGCCACCCCTTGTCCGACACCGGCGAGCGCGTTTCGAACTGCGGCGGGTAGAGGTACGGGAAGTGCGTGGAGACAAGGAACGTCATGACGAACTGCGGCTTGCCGTCCGGGCGGTCGCGCAGCAGGTCCTTTGCCCGCGCCAGCGCTCGCGCGTCCATGGCGGGCCAGTCCGCGCTGGCGAACATCGTGACCTCGTCGAAGAAGCGCCGGTTGAGGTAGCGGTCCATGCCGAGCCACCCCTCGTGCTCGGCGGCGGCGACGTAAGCCGTGCGGTAGCCCGAGCCGGCGAAGGTCACGCACGCCTGCGGCGGCACGTCGGCCAGCAGCGTCGGGGCGTAGAAGCTCGGCGTCCTGGCGTAGAGCAGGCTGTAGAGGCCCAGGTGCGTCATCCGCGCGCCCGATCGGTGCTGCCGCAGGTGGATCGATCGCGACGCCAGCGCGTGCAGTTGGGGCATGATGTCCGGCGAGAGCGAGTCGGCGCGCAGGCTTTCCATCACGATGAGCAACACGTTCGGCCAGGGCGCGGCGGCAGGGAGGCGGGTGTCGCGGTCCGGCGGGGCGCCGGCGTCGAGCGCCGGCAGCGTGCGGCGCAGGTGCGGCTCCAACAATCGGTTGAGCGGCTTGGCAAACTTACCCGTATCGACCAGTTCCAACCCTGGGGCCGACCACGTCAGGTTGAACGGCAGCAGTGCGTGGGTGCGCTGGAGGCTGATACGGTCGCGGTAGAAGTACTGCGCGGGCGCGACCCCAAGTAGCGCCGCCGCGTACAGCACCGCGCAGGCGGCAGTGAAGCGGCGGCTTGCACGCCGCGCGTCCTGCGCGAAGCGCCGCCCCCACCAGTCGGCAAATCGGAGCACCGCCACCACGGCCAGCGTCCCGATCAGCAGCCACTGCCCGTGCCAGAGCAGCGTCTTCGAGATTGAGTACGACATCATCCGCAGGTCGCCTGCCCACTGGAGCGCGTGCGGGCCGACCATGAACCGCGCGTAATCCATCACGTGGACGTGCGTGCGCGTGTAGACCTGCACCTCGATCGCCGCCCAGGTGAGGACGGCCATCAACCAAAGCAGCAGAAGCGCCTGCGCCGCGTTCGCCCATCGCCGCGCCGCGACGCCCAGCGCCAGCAGCAGGCCAGGCAGCAGCACGAGTTGGGTTTTGAAGTAGAACAGCCAAACGAGCGAAACCTCCCCCCGATCCCAATCCTTGCGGCCGAGGAGCACGTCGCTCCTGCGAAAGTCCTGCCACTCCGCAAAAGCGCCGATCAACGGGAGCACCAGCGCCAGGAGAAGGAGCGTGCGCAACACGGGCGCCCGGGACGCCGCCGCGCGTGCGTTCGTCGGCGGCGCTGGGGGTGACGCGGGCGCTGATGCGTGAGCATCCACGGCCACATCGTGCGCCGCGGCCTGCGCCGAGGGCGGTGCGTCGATGGTGTTCATGTCCCCCTGAGAGTACCCCGCCCGATCGCCCGGCTCCAAGCCAGCCGCAGGCGGTCGCCGCGCTCCGACGGCGGCGGCAGCGGCGGCAGCGGTAGCGGCGCGCGTCCCGGCGATTGGCGGTTGGCTGGCGACGGGGTCGGCGGCTCAATTGCCGCGATCGAGGCAGCCGTGCCCGCCGAGCTAGCGCCCGAAGTTGATCGGGCGGAGGTCGGTATCCTCCCTGACTGACTGCACGAACTCTACCAACAGCTTGATCGCGCCGTCGAGGTCTGACAGCGAGCAGATCTCGACCTGCGTGTGCATGTTTCGCTGCGGGATCCCGACCGACGCCGCGGCGACGCCTGAGTCGGCGGTCTGGATCATCCGGGCGTCGTTGGGCGCCGTGCTGCCGGAGGGATCGGTTTGGTAGGCGAGCTCCAGCTTCGTCGCTGCCGCCGTCAGCATCGAGCCGACCACCGGGTTGGTGTTCGGGCCGGTGGAGATCGTCGGGCCGCCGCGCAGCTTCACGGGCACGTTCGCCTGCGGCGGGCCGTCGTTGCCGGGGTCATCGGTGGCGGGAACGACGTCAACGGCGATCCCAACGTCCGGGGAGAGCCTGCTGGTCACCGTCGAGGCCCCGCGCGAGCCGATCTCCTCCTGCACCGTGCTGGCGACGTAGAGGGCGACCGGGCAGCCGGAGCGCGCGCACTGGCGGAACACCTCGAGGCATACGAACAGCCCCGCCTTGTTATCCAGCCCCGGCGCGCAAATCAGGTCGTCGCGCAGGTCGGTCACCTGGAGGCGGAAGGTCACGTAGTCGCCGAGGGCGACGAGCTTGCGCGCCTCCTCCTCGTTCTTGGCGCCAATGTCGAGCCAGATCTTGCTGGCGATGGGGATCTGCTGGACCTCGCTTCCCTGCTGCATGTGCACCGGCTTGCGCCCGACGACGGCCGTCACCGGGCCGTTCTTGGTGTGAATCACCAGGTGCTCACCGAGCACCACGCCGGAGTCGGCGCCGCCGAGCTTGTCCACGTAGAGGTATCCGCCGGGGGAGATATGCTTGACCAGGAACCCGATCTGGTCGCAGTGCCCGGCCAGCATGACCTTCTTCTTCGCGCGGGTGTTGAGCCCCAGAATGAGGTTGCCATGCACGTCCGGCTCGACGTGCTGCGCGAGGTCCTTGAACCGGTCGCGGATCAACCGCTGCACCGCCTGCTCGTGGCCGGTGGGCGAGGGGGTCTGGAGAAGCTCGTTGAGCAGTTCGCGCGATTGGGGGTCCATTCGATTTGCCTCCGTCACCTACCGAGATGGCTGCAACGGCAATGCCCCGGCACCAAAGAAGGCTCAGGTTATTCGCCCTGCGGCGCGGCGACCTTGCTTCGCGCTGCTCGTGGCCGCTCGGCATTGCGACAGCGGCGCCACCGGCCGGTTGGCAGGAGGCGGCGGCGGCGAAGCGCTTTTCACCATCTTTGAAAGTTGCTTCGGGTGGTTTCGTCGCGAAGAATGTTTCAGTACCTACTGAAAGTTGGAGCGACCGCCATGACCACCGATACGCTCGCGCGTCCCGCTGCCGCTGCCGCCAAGACGCCCGTCGAGCAGCAGCTCGCCACCGCGCAGGACCTGTTCATCCGCCGGTGGGGCGAGATGGGGCAGACCTGGGGCATCAACCGGACGATGGCCGAGATCCACGCGCTGCTCTACATCACCGCGCGCCCGCTCTGCACCGACGACGTGATGGACCGGCTGAACATCAGCCGCGGCAACGCCAGCATGAGCCTGCGCGCGCTGTGCGACTGGGGGATCGTGCGCCGCCTGCACAAGCGCGGCGAGCGCCGGGAGTACTTCGAGTCGCTCGGCGACGTGTGGGAGATGTTCTCGCTCATCGCCGCCGAGCGCAAGCGACGCGAGATGGACCCGGTGCTGGAGACCATCCGCCAGTGCCAGCAGATGCTCGACGAGGCGAGCCTCGGCAAGGCCGCCGCCAAGCGCGAGGACGTGCAGGCGACGCGCCAGCGACTCGCGGGGATGGAAGAGTTCATGGCCGTCACCAACAAGATCTTCCAGCAGTTCATCGGCAACGCGCGCAGCGGGTTGACCAAGGTGGTGAAGGTGCTGTTAAAGGCGTTCTAGCACCGCGGGCGCTCCCGGGCATGGCCTGGCGGCATGGGGCCTCGTCGCGGCCGCGCCGGGTACGCCGCAAAAACTCTTCGTATTTTCGCTCACGTCCGGCCGTTGACGTGGTCGATTATCGGACTAGGTTTCCTCGCTCGGACCGGATCGGGCGGGTCCGCGGGCAGGTTGCGGCGGCGCAGGGAAGCGCCGGGCAACAGGATGAAATGGGCCGTGGGACCGTGGCGCGGACGGGCAAGCGTTCTGCCGCCAAGGCCTCGCGTCATCCAGCCGATCATTCCGAGGAGCCGGGCCGCGGACCGCGCGAGGCGCGGGCGTGCACGTTGCGGTTGCAGCCGGGGCGCTCCGCCGGCGCGGCTCGGCTGATCGTCACCGAAAGAAAGTGCGGGCTGTCGAACATGAAGAACCCCGTCCTGTCGTTGCCTCTGCACACGGTGATGCGGCCGGAGATCGCGCTGCCGCTCCAGCACATGCTCCAGCTCTACACCGTCGGTTGCTTCCTGCGCGGCTGGCGGAACCCGCGGACGCAACGGAACATCGAGCAGATCTTCGACACCGCCGACCAGGCCCGCCACGCCGCCGCCACCTGCGCCGCCTGGCTCGGCATCCGGACGCAGGCGACGCACGAACCGGTCGCCGCGTGGTGGGTGGGGGACCAGGGCATCGCCGCCCACGGCGCGCACGCGTAGCGCCTGCTGGCTCCCGCCGATCCTGCTGATGGCGAGTTGTCGTCAGATGACGATGCGCTGGCGGCAGCGGGTTGTCGCAGGGCGTTCCCCCGGCCGCACCGCGTCGCTTACCACTGCGCTTCTTCAAACGGTGAGCTGGGCGCCGCCAGCTTCCGCTTTGGCAGCATGTTGATCATCTGCTTCACCAGCGCGGCGTCGCCCGGCCCGGCGACGCGCACGTTCAGCGGCGAGCCCTTCACCAGGCACATCTCGCTGGCGTGCGGCTCCTGCTTCTTCTTCGCCAGCTCCGCGAACCTTCCCCGCGCCAGCGCCTGCGGCCAGAGGAGTTGCACGTAGTGCGCGATCGTGTGGTGGGCGACGGGGTCTCGTCCCTCGTCCAGCTCGAGCAGCGACGCCCGCAGCGGCGCCGTCAGCACCGCCACCGCCCGCCCCTCGCCCGCCGCCTCCATCAGCGCCTCGATGTCGGTGTAGGGGACGGCCGGCCGGGCGGCGTCGTGCACGATCACGTGCGACGCGTCGGGCGCGATCTTCTCCGCCGCCGCCGCGAGCTGGTCCGCCCAAGTCGGGCCGCCCGGGATGATCTTCACGCCGCTGAACCCGAGGTGCCCGCCGAACTTCCGCTTGGCCTCCTCCATCTCGTCGGGGTTGAAGACGATCTGGACCTGCTTGACGTTGTCGCGGTTGAGGAACAGCTCGACGCTGCGGAGCAGCGCCTCCCGCCCGTCGATCTTCACGTAAGCGCCACCGGCCTCGACGGCGTGCCCCTGCGGCGCCGCGGTCAACAACAGCACGCTGAAGCTCGCCGAAGCGGCGGCATTTTCGTCGGCCATGACGCTCTCTCCAGTTCGCGCAAGCCCGTCGACGATGGTGCGGCGGGCGCCGGCGCCAGCGGCAAAACGCTCGCTCGCGCGGCGTCAACCGGATCATTCGACTGCCCGCCAAGTGTGTCAAGCCGCGCCCGCCCGCGGCTCGCATTGACACCCGAACCGGCACGCGTAATATCTTCCTCCCCAACCGACCGCACGGGCTCGTAGCTCAGTTGGTTAGAGCGCGTCCCTGATAAGGACGAGGTCACAAGTTCGAATCTTGTCGGGCCCACTACCCAAATCCCTCACAACTCAGCAGGAATCGCCCCATCCGGGGCAGATTCCGCGCGCACGCCACGCCGGGCTTTAGCGGGCCGAAAGGCCCTAACAGAAGCCGCCGGGGGTGTGGCCGAGGGTGTGACAGCCGAGTCCACCTGCACCTACTTCATCCAGGCCATCTGGGGCGGGAACATCAAGATCGGGAAGGCGACCGACGCCGGCAAACGGCTTCGCGACCTTCAGTGCCGCTCCCCGTTCCCGCTGCGGTTGCTGGGCACGCTCGCCCCCGCCCGCGAAGGGAGGCCGGCGTGAGTCGCGTACTTGTCCACTTCTCCTGCGGCGCGGCATCCGCCGTCGCGTTGAAGGTCGCGGTGCTGAAGTACGGCGCCGAGGCCGAGGTCGAGGCTATCTACTGCGCTGGCGTCGAGCGCGACGAGCATCCCGACAACGCCCGCTTCCTCGCCGACGTTGAGCGGTGGGTGGGGCGGCCGGTGAAAAAGCTGTACCACCCGAAGTACAGCGGCGTGGACGACGTGTTCCTCGCCACGCGGTTCGTCGTGGGGCCGCGCGGGGCTGCGTGCACGCGCGTGCTGAAGCGAGAGGTGCGCGAGGCGTACCAGCGCCCGGACGACCGGCACGTCCTGGGACTGACGGCCGACGAGGGCAAGCGCATCGCGGCGTTCGCAGCGCGGAACCCGGCCGTCGAATGCGTGTGGCTGTTGGCGGCAGCGGGCATCACCAAGGCCGACTGTTACCGCATCCTCACGGCCGCCGGGATCGAGCTGCCGGAGAT
>DASQDR010000051.1:0-3992 GCA_035634055.1 Tepidisphaeraceae bacterium
TGGCCCGGCGGCACCAGGTGGACATGCCCATCACCGATGCCGTGCACGCCGTGCTGTTCGAGGACAAGGACGTGCTGGCCGCGCTGACTGAACTGATGACGCGCGACCCGAAGCCGGAGCGATCGGAGGGCGGGTGCGGGAAATCAGAATGACCAAGGCAGAACGACGAATCAAAAATCGAATGACGAATGACGAAGGCCACCGGCACGCCGGCGAATACGAAGCGCTCGTTCGACATTTGCGCTTCGTCATTGATTCGTCATTCTGGTTTCGTCCTTCTGATTTCGTCATTCCGGTTTGGCCTTTCTGACTTCCCCTACCCCAGCTTCGCCAGTTCCGCCTCGGCGTCGGCCAACTGGTCCTGGGTCTGCTTGACCAGGTGGGGCGGGGCCTTCCTGGCGTAGCTCTCGTTGGCGAGCCGGCCGCGGAGTTGGGTGACCTGCCGGGTCAGCTCATCGCGGCGCTTGGCGACGCGCTGCTGCTCGGCGGCCTCGTCCGCCAGGCCGGAAACGAACATCTCCACCCCCGCCGCCGCCGCCCGCGCCGATCGCTCCGGCGGCGGCAGCGCTTCGCCGACCTTCTCGATTTTGCACGTCGCCAGCAGCTCGATCATCTCCCGGTTCTCCAGGATCTGCCGGGCCTGCTCGCCGCTGGCGTTGATCGTGACGCTGACGGTTCGCCTCGGGTCCACCTTGTGCTCGTTGCGCAGGTTGCGCAGGGCGGCGACCACGTCCTGGAGCTTGGCGAAGATCTGCTCCGCCGCCTCGTCGAACGCCCCGACCTTCGGCCAGGCCGCCTTGATCAGCCGGCGCGCCGGCGGGCACTCCAGGCGGCCAGGCAACCCGCGCTGCGGGCGGACGTCGTTCAGCTTCCACCAGATGGTCTCGGTGATGAACGGGATCATCGGGTGCATCAGCCGCAGCGACCCGTCCAGCACCGCCGCCAGCACGTCGGCCGTCTGCGGCGCCCGCTGCGGGTCGCGCATCGCCGGCTTGATCGCCTCGAGGTACCAGTCGCAGAAGTCGCCCCAGAAGAAGTCGTAGCAGGTCTTGGCGTACTGGTCGAAGCGGTAGTTGCTCAGCGCCTCATCGCACGCGGCCACGGTGCGGTTGAAGCGGGAGAGGATCCAATGGTCGGCGAGGGACCAGCGGGATCCGTCGATGGTAAGGGATTGAGGGACTGAGGGACTAAGGGACTGAGGGGAAGAGGACGGGGAGGCACCACCACTTCGTCCCTTAGTCCCTTCGTCCCTTTGTCCCTTCTCCGCGCTCGCCACGCTCAAATTCATCATCGCGAACCGCACCGCGTTCCACAGCTTGTTGCAGAAGTTCCTTCCGATGTCGAACTTCGGCGAGGTGTTCTTGCCCGTCGCCGCGTCGCGCTCGACCGGCATGCGCACGTCCTGGGTGTTGGTGGCCATCGACGCCAGCGTGAAGCGCATGGCGTCGGAGCCGTGCGACGAGATGATGTCCAGCGGGTCGACGCCGTTGCCGAGCGACTTGCTCATCTTCCGCCCCTCGCCGTCCTGGATCATCGCGTGGATGACCACCTCGCTGAACGGCAGGCAGCCGCGAAAGTAGAGGTTGAACATCACCATGCGGCTCACCCACAGCGTGATGATCTCGCGCGCGGTGCAAAGCGTGTGCGACGGGTTCCACTTCGCGAGTTCCGGCGTCTGCTGCGGCCAGTTCAGCGTAGAGAGCGGCCACAGGCCGGAGGAGAACCAGGTGTCCAGGACGTCGGGATCCTGGGTGAATCCAGCCTGCTCCAGTTCCAATTCTATTTCACGATGCCCTGGTTTGACGCAGATGAAGTGTGTGGTGCTGCCATCGGCGTTCTGGACGGACTGGAACTCTATCTTTCCGGCCAGATCTGATCGCAATCCTTCTGCTGCGAAACCCTCAGGCCAGGAATCCCGGCTCCAGTCGCGCCCGAGAAAAGTCGCGGGTTCAATTGGCTTTCCGCCGGACCTGCTCCACACCGGGATCCGGTGCCCCCACCAAAGCTGGCGGCTGATGCACCAGTCACGGATGTTCTCGTGCCACGACTGGAACGTCTTGGCGTAGCGCGCGGGGAAGAACTTGAGCTGGCCTTGCCAGGCTGCCTCCCCCGTGGCATGGGCGCCTCGCCCGTGTGTTTCCGCGGAGCGGTCTTCGCCCTTGTCGCTCCGCGATTGCTGCACGGGCGAGGCGCCCGTGCCACGTTCAGGAGGGTTGCTGTCAGACTGCTCGCGTGACATCGCGCGCAGCGCCGCCCCGGCCAGGCGGTCGTCGGTCACCTTGCAGTACCACTGGTCGCTCAGGTACGGCTCGATCGGCACGTGGCTTCGGTAGCTGTGGCCGACGCTGTGGCGGTAGGGTTTCACCTCTTCCAGCAGCTTGTTCTGCCGGAACCACTCCACGACTGCCTTGCGCGCCTCGAAGCGGTCCAGGCCGAGCAGGAAGCCGGCGTCGCCCGCGTCGAAGTCCTCGCGCGGCCAGCCGTGCTGGTCGGAGATCGTTCCGTCGGGCGCCAGCACGTTGATCATCGGCAGCTTGTGCCGCTGCCCGAGGTCGTAGTCGTTGGGGTCGTGGGCCGGCGTGACCTTCAGGAACCCGCTGGCGAAGACCGCCTTGGGGTCCTTCTCGTCACCGCCAAGTTCCACCGGCAGCACCACGTAATCGTCCTCGATGATCGGGATGACGCGGTTGACGATGGGCAGGCGGACGCTCTTGCCGCGCAGCGCCGCGGCGCGCGGGTCCTTCGGGTTAATTGCCACGGCCGTGTCGCCGAGCATGGTTTCGGGACGCGTGGTGGCGACGGTGACGTGGCCGGTGCCATCGGTGAGCGGGTACTGGAGGTAGTAGAAGTGGCCGTCCACCTCCTCCATCTCCACCTCGTCATCCGCCAGCGCGGTCTGCGTCGCCGGGTCCCAGTTGACCAGCCGTTTGCCGCGGTAGATCAGGCCGTCCTTGAACAGGCGGTAGAACGCCTCGCGCACCGCCAGGGCGCGCGGGGCGTCCATGGTGAAGGCCTGTCGGTCCCAGTCGCACGAGCAGCCCATGGTCTTGAGCTGCTCGGTGATGCGCGCCTCGTACTCGTCCTTCCACGCCTGGATCAGCTTGACGAATTCATCTCGCGCAAACTCCGTGCGGCGCTTGCCCTGCTCGGCGAGCACGCGCTTTTCGACGACGGTTTGCGTGGCGATGCCGGCGTGGTCGGTGCCGGGCAGCCAGATGGCGTTGTCGCCCGCCATGCGCCGCCAGCGCACCAGCACGTCCTGTAACGTGTTGTTCAGCGCGTGCCCCAGGTGCAGGGCGGCCGTCACGTTGGGCGGGGGGATGACCACCGCGTACGGGTCGCCGGGGTCGCCCGGCTCGGCGTGAAACAGCTTCTCGTCGTTCCACACGCGCAGGGCCTCGGCCTCCACGCTCCTGGGGTCGTACGCCTTGGGAAGTTCGGTGCTCATGGGAAACTCGCTGGGGCGCGCGCGCGTGTCACGCGCGCGAAATTGCGGGTGAACAAGTTCGGGACCGGGACGAAAACGGCGGATGCTACGGGGGTGGGGTTCGGCCGACAACCGGGCGGCGAACCCTATCGTACGACGACCGGAATGGGCAGGTGGGCGCTCACGGCTCGCGTGATCGTAGCCGCCTTGCGTGGGCGCGACAACGCCTGGCGTGATACGATGGCGGCCACGAACAGACTGGAGTGCCAAGATGATGCGCCGCGCGATGGGGTTGACCGTGCTGATGACGACGGGCTGGCTGTACGCGGACGCGCCCGACCGGCTGGAACCGGCACGACCGGTGGCGGCCCCGGCGCCGTCGCGCGTGGCCGCTCCGACGCCCACAGCGTCGCCCGCGCCGTCGCCCACACAACCGTCGCCCGCGCCCGTGCCCGCCCCGGATCCCGCGCCTCCGACGCCGCCGACACCCTCGCCTTCACCCGCGCCCGGCCCGACGCCGCCGCCGACGCCTCCGATGCCAAGTCCCGCGCCCGGTCCGGCCCCC
>DASQDR010000052.1:0-7933 GCA_035634055.1 Tepidisphaeraceae bacterium
CCACCAGTCGCCGCCCCACCAGTCGCCGCCCCGCCAGCCGCGCCCCCGCGCGACCCGAGGCGGCTCTGGCCGATCCTGCTCATCGCCGGCCTGATCCTGCTGCTGATCGTCGGGATGGTCCTGTGGATGGTCGACATGCGCCGCCGGTCCCGCGCCCCCGCCGCGCGCGCGAACCCCGCCGCCGCGCCGATCGTCGTCCTGCTGAGCCGCCCAGCGGCGGCGCGCGCGGACTGGTGATCCGACATCGGATCGGTTACCTTCCCGCGCGGGCACGGGGCAGTTCACCGGGCGCGGATTGACGACGACGATCACGGACGACCGTCGCGCGCAACCCGCACGAGCTTCTGCGATCTCACGAGCTTGAGCGCGCGTTTCATCGCTCCAAGCGCTCGATCGTGTGCTGTCGCGGCCACGAACGCGAGCTCGTCGGTGACGCTACCGACCCCAGGAACCCATCACCTCCCAGCGAAGGGCAACGGATTGCCGGCGCGCCAGACCACATTTTCTGCAACCAAACCGCTCGGCGTGCCGATGTCACCCTTTGCAAGGGTTACCCGGCCGGTTTTATCGGACATCGATTCGCGGGAGCGTCGGCCCGCGAAGCTTTCTCCGGCCCGGGTGCCCGGATCGGCGGCGGCATGAAGAAGTCACATCGCAAGTTCATCGTCTTTTCCACCCTCCTCAGCGTCCTCACGCTCACCAGCGCGCTGCTGATGGCGCTGGCCCCGGCGCCGATCGTCCCTGACGCGGCGACCAGCCTGTTCGCCGTCGACGCGCCGCGCAGCATGGACGCGGTCTTCGAAACGCAGCAGCCGGTCGGCCCCAACCGCTGGAAGTACATCTACATCCACCACAGCAACAGCGCCAGCGGCAATGCCATCTCCCTCGGTCAGCCGGCCGGCGGGCTGGGCGACCACTTCCTGATCGGCAACGGCGACGGCTGCGAGGATGGCGAGATCCAGATCGGCCAGCTCTGGAACCAGCAGCTCTCCGCCCGCCCCCCCGCCGGCGCCAACAAGATCGACCCCGCCTGCATCAGCATCTGCCTGGTGGGCGACTTCGACCAGACCGTGCCGACCCAGACCCAGCTCCGCCGGCTCACGCAACTGGTCAACGCGCTGCAGAGCCAGTTGCACGTGGCGGACGAGTCGGTCCTGCTGATCGACCAGTCCAAGAGCCCCGCCGGCATCGGCCGGTACTTCCCCAAGACCGCCTTCCGCCAACAACTGCTGCCCTGATCGCCGCCGTTCCGATCCGTGGCTGGGCGTCCTGCCCGAGCAGCGCGGCGGCCCGCCGCTCTTGGGGTTTCCGTTCCCCTGCCGCGGCGAACGCGCCCAAGCCACGTGAGCAGGCATCCCGGGCCGCGTGAACGGCGGGTCGTCGTTCTGCGGTCCGCGCAGCGCGCCAAGCGCGCCGTCACGTTGCGGTCATCCCCCTCCCCTAGCGCGAGCCGAACTTGCGCTTGCCCTTCGGGGGGCGTTTCCCTTAAGGTAGCCGTGGTCCGGAGGAAGGTGGGACTCGCCCGCTTGCCCGGGCGTCGGGCACTCGCTTATCGCCTGCCGCACGGGGGGAGAGATCCCGCCTTTTGCCCGGACGACAACTGAATACCAGTGAGTGGGTTACGCTCCGTCGCCATCGTTCGGTCGCTCATCATCATCCATCGTCATCGGCCGTGACGCGCGTGCGACAGGTCCGCCCGGTTTTCCACCTGCCGGGTCGTTCGGGCACAGGCGTTGCCCCAGGTGGGTAAGTTCATGGCCACCAAACTCCTCCACTACGAAGTTTTGGAGCGCTTGGGAGAGGGTGCGCGAAGCACCATCTACCGCGTGCGCGACCCCGTTACCGGGCGGGAGTTCGCCCTGAAGCACGTGCATCGCACCGAGCCCAAGGACATCCGCTTCATCGAGCAGATGGAAGCGGAGTTCGAGATCTCGCGCCAGTTCACCCATCCTAACCTCCGCCGCAGCTTTGAGCTCAAGCTGGTCAAGACCATGCTGCTGAAGGTGAGCGAGGCCTACCTGGTGATGGAGTACGTCGACGCGAAGCCGCTCGACGTCCGCCCGCCCAGCAACATGATGGACGTGATCGATACGTTCATCGGCGCTGCCCAGGGCCTGCGCGCCATGCACCAGATGGGTTACGCCCACTGCGACATTAAGCCCAACAACATCCTGCGCAACGAGCGCGGCGACGTGAAGGTGATCGACTTCGGGCAGAGCTGCAAGATCGGCACGGTCAAGGAGCGCATCCAGGGGACGCCGGACTACATCGCCCCCGAGCAGGTCACCCGCCGACCGATCAGCGTGCAGACCGACGTGTTCAACCTCGGCGCCACGCTCTACTGGGCCATCACCGGCAAGGCCATCCCCACGCTCTACACGGTGAACAAGAAGGGTGAGAACAGCTTCCTGCTCGACAGCAAGATCGACACCCCCGCCGACCTCAACCCGCGCACGCCGCCGGCGGTGAGCAACCTGGTCATGGAGTGCATCGCCACCAAGCCGAGCAAGCGCCCGGCGGACATGGACCAGATGATCAACCGCCTGGAACTGGGCAAGCACATCCTGCTGAAGCAGATCACCGCCGCCAACTCCGCCGCCGCGAACCCCACGCTGTAGCACCGTGAACGCGCGCGCCGGTGGCGTGTGCCCCATGGTGCTGTCGCGGCTGATCGTCTTCGGGATCATGTACCTGCTCATGCTCGAGCGGCGCGGCAAGCGCTTCGGGGTAGAAGCCCAGGCGGCCGAGCAGTCGTGGGCGCGCGGCGGCAGCGCCACCGCGCGGCGCGTTGCCGGCCGGTGGCGTATAGTCGGACGCAATGCACGCCCGCACCCTCGTCACCGGATTCGGCGCGTTCGGGCAGTTCGACATCAATCCGTCGGCGCTGCTGGCGCAAACGGCCGGGCGGCCGCACGTGCTGCTCGAGGTCGCCTTTGACGCGGTTGACGCGTTCCTTTCGCAGGCGGCCAAGGATCGCTCGCTGCACGGATCGTTCGACCGCCTGCTGATGCTCGGCGTCGCCGGCGGCGCTTCGACCTTCCGCCTTGAGCAGCTCGCGCGCAATCACGTGGGCGAATCCCCCGACGTGCGCGGCCGATCGCTTCCCGCCGGCGCGATCGAACCGGCCGGGCCGGACGTGCTGCCGACCACGCTGTGGCAACCCGCGCACCTGGCCGCCGCGGGTGAATCCGCCGTCAGCAGCGACAGCGCCGGAACGTACCTGTGCAACTACGCGTACTACCGCGCGCTGCGACTGCTTCCGGAAAAACGCGTCGGCTTCCTGCACGTGCCGCCGCTGGAGGCAATCCCGTTGGACCGGCAGCGCGAGGTCCTCGCCGGCATGCTGCAGGCGATCGAGCCGCCGGCCGGGCTGGCCCGCGCTTAGCACCGGACGCGCCCGTGCGTATACTCCTCCCCCTTCCGCACGGGGCGCTCGCGGCGCCCCCGCAAGTTCAACAGCGAAGAACCACGGAGCACGCACCCATGGCCGCCGACACCAGCAAAGCATCCGCCGCCCCGAAGAAGATCGTCCTGGCTTATTCCGGCGGTCTGGACACGTCGGTGATCCTCCCGTGGCTGAAGGAGCGTTACCCGGGCGTGAAGCTGGTCGCCTTCGCGGCCGAGCTGGGGCAGGGCGATGAGCTCAAGGGGATCGAGGACAAGGCGCGCAAGAGCGGCGCGGACGAAGTGGTCGTGATGGACCTGCGCCAGGAGTTCGCAGAGCGTTACTGCTGGCCGATGCTGCGGGCGCACGCGATCTACGAGCAGGACTACCTGCTGGGCACCTCGATCGCCCGCCCGCTGATCGCCGCCAAGCAGGTGGAGGTGGCCCACCAGACCGGCGCCGACGCCGTCGGCCACGGCGCCACCGGTAAAGGGAACGACCAGGTCCGCTTCGAACTCACCTACATGGCGCTGGACCCGAACCTGAAGATCGTCGCCCCGTGGAAGGATCCCAGCTTCGAGCTGCGCGACCGCGAGAGCGCGATCGACTACGCGCAGAAGCACGGCATCCCCATCCCGGTCAGCAAGAAGAAGATCTACAGCCAGGACCGCAACCTCTGGCACATCAGCCACGAGGGGGCCGAGATCGAGCACCCCGACGCGGAGCCGAACTGGGAAGCGTGCCTGACCATGGTCGTCCCGCCGGAGCGCGCGCCCGACGAGGCCGAGACCGTCAGCATCGACTTCGAGTCCGGCAATCCGACGGGCGTCAACGGCCGAGAGCTGCCGCCGCACCAGATCATCTCCGAGCTGAACAAGATCGGCGGGCGCCACGGCGTGGGCGTCACCGTGCTGGCGGAGAACCGCCTGGTCGGCATGAAATCGCGCGGCGTCTACGAGACGCCCGGCGGGACGATCTTATATGAGGCGCACAAGGCGCTGGAGCAGATCTGCATCGAGCGCGACACGCTGCACTACAAGCAGCTCGTCGCCCTGCGCTACGCCGAGCTGGTTTACAACGGGCAGTGGTTCCACCCGCTGCGCGAGGCGCTCCAGTCGTTCGTCGATCACACCAACGCCACCGTCACCGGCACGGCCAAGGTCCGCCTGTTCAAGGGACGCGCCATGCAGATCGGCGCCCAGAGCCCGCACACGCTTTACGACCCGCAACTGGCCAGCTTCAGCATGGAAGGCTACGACGTGACCGCCGCCCGCGGCTTCATCGACCTGTTCGGCCTGCCGATGAAGGTCGCGAGCCAGCGGAAGCGGTGGTAGGCGGTATAATGGCCGTATGAGCACGCTGGACATTCGGTTGCGCGGGGAGTTAAGGGCGTACCTGGAGGAGCAGGTAGCCCGCGGCGGGTACAAGGACGCGAGCGAGTTCATCGAGTTCCTGGTGGAAGCCAACAAGCTGCGCGGCCTACGCGCGGAAGTCGAGGCAATGCTACTCGAGGCGGCCGACGGACCTTTCGCCGAGTGGACCGACGATGACGTTGCCGACATCGAGCGGCTCGGCACCCGGCTGATCGAGCGGCGGAAGCGGCAGTGAGCTTGCGCCTCGTCAGGCACCGCAGGGCGAAGACGGACGCCCTCCAGATCTTCGCGCACATTGGCGAAGACAACTTCGACGCCGCCCGGCGTTTTCTGCGCGCGTTGGACGCTGACTTCAGAACCTCGCCGTGATGCCGGACATTGGCAGCCGGCGGGACTTCGACCATCCCAAGCTCGCGGGGCTCCGCTCGCTGCCCGTCACCGGCTTCACGTCGTACCGATCTTCTACCGCGTGACGCCAGCGGAGGTGCAGATCCTCCGCGTAATTCACGGCGCGCGCGACTTGGAGCGAGCCCTGCTCCGCTGATCATGTCGCACCTCCCCGACGAGCTTCTGTACACCCTCTTCGCCTCCGACCTCGCCCAGGACGTGCGAGCGGAGTTCAGCGAGCGGCGGGGGTACGGGCTGAGCGTTGCCGACGCCACCGGCGCCACCGTCGCGGCGTTCCGCCACCTGCTGGGGCGGCCGGACGAGGGGCCGGTGGTGATCGTGGCGCTGGCGGCGCTGCAGCTCCGCGACGGCGCGCTCGATGCGACGTTTCGCGAAGCCGCGATCGACCTGCTCCGCGAGGGGCACGACTTCCAAGCGCGGGCTGAGGAGAACCCCTCGGCGCGGCGCGACCGCCAGCGGCTGCGCCAGGAACTGCTCGAGTTGCTCGAGCGGGCGGAGCCCGCCGCGCCGCCGGAGGATTGATCGCGCTTACGGTGTCGCCCGCTGTCGCTGCGGCCATTGCTGCTGCCGCCGCCGCGACCACCATCACTGCTGCTGCTGCTCCCGCTGCTGCTGCTGCTGCTGCTACCACACCATCACTGCTGCTGCTGCTGCTGCCGCTCCCGTGCCGCTGCTGCTGCCGTCACCACCGCCACCGCTGCTTCCGCTCCCGTCGGCGCGCGCGCACCGGCGGCGGTCGGAATTTTTCAGTTGACGCCGCCACGGCTTGCGCGGATGGTGAACCGGCAGTGGGGCCGCGATGAGATGCCTCTCATATCGAAGTGGGTCGCACCCGCCGATCCGGCCACGGCGTCTTTGATGCGGCGCGGAACGCCCGCCGGTGGCCGCGCCGCGCGCCACGACGCGTCACGTCACGTTCGCCAGGAGGTCAGAAACATGCTCACGCTTACCCGAACCCATCATCGTCCGCCCGCCCGCATCCGCCCCGCGTCCGACCGAGGCGCGTCCGACCGAGGCGCGTCGCGTCGAGGCGCTTCCGGCCGAGCCGCTTCGCCGCGCGTCGCGGGGCTGGAGCCGCTGGAGTCGCGCCGGCTGCTCAGCGTCGCCGTCGCCGCCACCGCCGAGGACGTCATCAAGATCAACTTCCAGACGCCGCAGTCGTCCACCCCGTCCGGCTACGCCGCCGACACCGGGCAGACCTTCGGCGCGCGTTCCGGCGGTCTCACTTACGGCTGGAACCAGTCCGCCACCGGCTTCACGCGCGATCGCAACGTCACCAGCGACCAGCGCTTCGACACACTCGTGCACATGCAGCAGTACGGCAACCGCACGTGGGAACTGGCGGTGCCCAACGGCACGTACAGCGTCTTCGTAATGGCCGGTGACCCGCAGTACTTCGACAGCGTCTACCGCATCAACGTCGAGGGCGAGCTGACGGTCAACGGCACGCCGAGCAGTGGCGACCGGTTCATCTCCGGCACGCAGACCGTCGAGGTGACCGACGGGCGGCTGACGGTGACCAACGCCGCGGGGGCGAAGAATAACAAGCTGGCGTTCATCGAGATCACGCCGCAGGACGTGACCGAGCCGCCGCCCCCGCCGCCGGGCGGGCAGGTCAACATCAACTTCCAACCCGCCGGCGCCGAGACGCCCGAAGGCTACCTGGCCGACACCGGCCAGGTCTTCGGCGAGCGCGCGGGCGACTTCCATTACGGCTGGGACCAGTCGGCCACCGGCTTCACCCGCGACCGCGATGACGACGACTCGCTCGACCAGCGCTTCGACACGCTGATCCACACGCAGCAGTACGGCAACCGCACGTGGGAAATCGCGTTGGCCAACGGCACCTACGCGGTGCACCTCGTCGCCGGCGACCCGCAGTACCCCGATGGCAACTACCGCTACAACGTCGAGGGACCGCTGGCGGTCAACGGCGCCGCTAGCAGCGACGCGCCGTTCGTCGAAGGGCACGTGACGGTCACCGTGGCCGATGGCCGGCTGACCATCAGCAACGCCGAAGGCGCGTTCAACAACAAGCTGGCGTTCCTCGAAATCGCCCCGGCATAGCCGCGGGCGAGCGCGAGCGACCTGCCATCGTCACTGACCATGCGACCCTTCCGGCGGCGTCTCCGCCGGAAGGGTCGCGACGTTTCAGGCACGCGCCGAGGCGACTCGCCCGTCCGCGCGGGCGATACGCGCTAACAGAGCAGCGCGTGAGCGGTGCCGGTCCAGGTGCGGCGCCAACGACATGGGCGGGCGTCATCCGGAAGCGTATCCGCGGGGGATCCCGGGAGGTCGAGCGGCTTCCCAACCCGAGATCCTTTGGCGCGTGCGATCACGACTCGGGTTGGGGCACATCGTCGAGCGCGATCGCGCACTGCTCTGATATGGCGCGCTTCTGGCGCCCCTCATCGTCATCGCTGCCGGCGTGAGCCCCCGGCCCGTTTTTGCGGTGAGCGCAGCTTCCTTTCGTGAGAGGGCGCTGGCACGCGCGCGGCTCGATTGTCAAAGTCCCCCCATCTTCCCCGCCAGCGCCGCCGCGCGTCGCCCCGGGCCGAAATTGCTTGATCTTTTGACTGCCGGCGATCATCCTTGCCGGCCGTTGGAACCGCGCGCAGAGCTGTGGGATGGGCGTGCGGGAACACGTGGGGAGCACGTCGTTTCGATGAACGCGCCGCACCGCGAATGACAACCGAGTCCCCGCAGCCGATCGACGCGCCTTGTCGATCGGCGGTCGCCCCGCGCGTGCGGTGCGCGTCCGGCCGCG
>DASQDR010000053.1:0-2019 GCA_035634055.1 Tepidisphaeraceae bacterium
ACTTCGACGGCTACAAGGCCCCCAGCTTCCTGGCCGCCGAGGGCTCCAAGGACCTGGGCGTCGAGTTCACGACCATGTCCAAGAGCTACAACATGGCTGGCTGGCGCGTCGGCTTCTGCTCCGGCAACGCCGAGATGGTCAAGGCCCTGGCCACCATCAAGGGCTACTACGACTACGGCATGTTCCAGGCGATCCAGATCGCCAGCGTCATCGCCATGCGCGAGTGCGGCGACACGCCCGCCGAGCAGTCCAAGCTCTACCAGGAACGGAGAGACGTCGTCTGCCGCGGCCTCGACAAGCTCGGCTGGACGTACGACAAGCCCCTGGCCAGCATGTTCGTCTGGGCGAAGATCAACGCCGCCCACTTCAAGGCCAGTGAGCGGGAGGGCGCCCCCCCTGAAGGGACGATCGACTTCTGCCTCCGCATGATGGACGAAGCCGAAGTCAGCCTTTCTCCCGGCCGCGCCTTCGGCGAAGGCGGCGAAGGCTACGTCCGCATCGCGCTCGTCGAGAACGCCGAGCGCCTCAAGCAGGCCATGAACAATCTCGACCGCACGCTGAACCCGCGCCCGCCGAAGAAGGAAAAGCGCCAACCCGCGACGGCGTAAGCCGAGTACGGGACACCCATGTGGCTCAAGAAGCTCTTCCCCAATCCCGCTCCCGCCGCGCCGCCTAAGCAGAACTACCGCGCACCTGCCATTAGTCCGGACCTCATCGCCGAGGCGAAGAAGTTGCCGAACGGCTGGGTCTACGCGATCGACGGCGTCGCCGAAGCTGGCGAGGTTCCGCCCGAGCGGGTCCAGGGCGCCTGGAAGGTGGACGCCAACGGCGAGGTCGAGGGCGAGTTCATCTTCAACCGCCGCTCTCACGCACACCGCCGTGAGGCTCACACAACGCGGTGCACGGGCGTCCCACACTCCGGGCAGTGCTCCGGGCTGGCGCGGAGGTCGTAGCCGCAGGCGGGGCAATGGCCCTTGCGACGCGCGACTTGGTCCCGGCGGACGCTGAGCAGCCACGCGCCGGGCATGACGAGCAGCACCGCCGCGGCGAGCCAGTGCGAGACGCCCAGGTGCACGCTGCGGGAGGACTCGCCGGGGGGTGGCGGCGCGCCGCGCGTGGACGACTGCCAGCGCACCGGGCCCCACCCGCCGGCGTCGCGCATCGGGTCGACATCGCCCCACCAGCCCGCCCCCACGTCGGCGTCGGTGGCGAACGTCACCCGCGGGCGCCCCCCGCGTTGGTCGGCGCGAAGGGCATAGCCGTAAACGACGCTGCCGTCGTACGGCCCGACCTGGCCCCAGATCACGTTCACGCCCAGCCGTCGCTTGTCCGACGTCGCGTGGACCTGCGTGCTCGCGGCACCGCGGTCGGCCCGGTAGCGGTCGTACTCCCAGGCTGCGCGGTCGGTGCCGCTCCTACCCCGCACCCACAGCACGCAAACCGCCACGCACAGCAGCAGCGACAGCGCCGACAAGGTGGTGAACGCGTAACGGACGGCGCGGCGGAGCACCGGCGTATCCTACTACGCCGCGGGGCGCAGCGCCGCGAAGAGCAGGAGCTGCCAGCCGGCGCGATGACGCGTCGCGGGCGACGCGCCCGCCTCGGTACCGCACCGGCCACGCGCACCGGTGTGGAAAGCCGTCACGCGTTCCCGCGGGCACGACGGCGCCGGGGTCACGCCCGGGTCACTTGGGGAGGGCGGCGACGAAGGCCTTGAAGTCGCCGCGGCTGTCGAAGTCGCCTTGTCCGGCGGACCAGGTGGCACCCTCGTCGTTGGCGGAGACGGCGACGCGGACGGTGTCGCCGCCGGGAAGGTCGAAGTAGACGTGGTGGCCGGCGATCCAGCCGGCGGCGGTGTTGCCGCGCGGCCGCCGGGCGTAGTCGGGGAAGAACGCGTCGAGCGCGGCGAGCTTTGCCGGGTCGGCGACGCGCACCGCCTTCACCCGCCCGACGCCACCCGCCGGGAGCGGGTCGGCCGCCACGACAAGCCCACTGACCGCGCCCCGCGGCGGCGGCGGC
>DASQDR010000054.1:0-2844 GCA_035634055.1 Tepidisphaeraceae bacterium
AACTTCCGCGAGTTCATCGACAAGGTGTTCGGCGACGGCATCGCCAAGCACTTCATGCTCCCCTACAACTTCAAGGTCTGGGCCCACCCCGCCGAGATGATGAACAAGGAGTGGATCGGCGAGCGCGTCGCGGTGCTGGACGTGGACCGCGCGATCAAGAACGTGGTGCTGGGCACCGACGACTTCGGCTGGGGCCCGAACAACCAGTTCAAGTTCCCGCTGTTCGGCGGCACCGGCGAGTTCTACCGCCGCTTCGGCAAGCCGCTGGAGGGGCACTACACCCTCAACAAGAAGCTCGACTTCATCAACATCGCCAAGAAGGAGCTGCGCTTCAGCGACGGCGAGATCGTCAAGTATGACCAGCTCGTCAGCGCCATGCCGCTGGACAAGCTGTGCAACGACGTGATCAACGGCGAGATGCCCCGCGAGATCAAGAAGGCGGCCGCCGGGCTGCGGCACTCCGGCGGGTACATGGTCGGCGTCGGCATCAAGCAGCCGTGCCCCAGCACCAAGAGCTGGATGTACTTCCCCGAGGCCAACTGCCCCTTCTACCGCGTCACGTACCTGAGCAACTACAGCCCCTACATGACGCCGGACAACAACACCCACTACTCGCTGCTCTGCGAGACCAGCTACAGCGACTTCAAGCCGGTCGACGGCAGCAAGATCGTCGACGACACCATCACCGGCCTGGTCAACGCCGGGCTGCTGAAGGACTCCGACCGCAAGGACATCGTCGACACCTGGGTCTACCACGCCGACTACAGCTACCCCACGCCGTCGGTCGAGCGCGACGGGATCCTGGCGCAGGTCATCCCGTACCTCGAGCAGCACGGCGTCTACTCGCGCGGGCGCTTCGGCATGTGGAAGTACGAGGTCTCCAACACCGACCACACCCTGATGCAGGGCGTGGAACTGGCGAACCGGCTGGTGCTGGGCGAGGCCGAGACGACCATCGGGATCAAGTACGAGTCCACCACCGACGGCCGCAACGCCGCCCACCACGAGCGCAGCCACGTCGCCGGCTCCGGCGACCCGCGCCGCACTCCCAAGGCCTCGCCCGATGCCGCCCCCGCCGCCGCCCACCCGGGGCAGGGCGACCGCCGCACCGTCGTCAGCATGGCCAGCAGCGGCCTGTCGAAGGACACCGGCGACAAGGACGAGGTCCACACGAGCGAGGAAGAGCTGGGCGTCACCACGCCCCGTCACGCGAACAAGAAGGAAGGTGTTTAATGACTCGACCCCAACGCCCCTACCCCGGCCAGGACACGCGCAAGCCTTCGA
The DNA here is from genome assembly GCA_035634055.1 of Tepidisphaeraceae bacterium. Classification (GTDB taxonomy): domain Bacteria; phylum Planctomycetota; class Phycisphaerae; order Tepidisphaerales; family Tepidisphaeraceae; genus JAICTV01. The sequence goes on from DASQDR010000054.1 coordinate 1,285, forward strand.
AGCGCTCGCGCGGAAAGACCAACCCGGACCGGCGATAAGTTTCTCGCGCGGCCGCCCGCGGCGAAATCACTTTGCTCGAAGGCCCGCGGATCCCCGTGATCCGCGGGCCTTCTTGTTGCGCGGTAACGGGCCGGGGAAGGCTTGGCCTGCGGGGATGTTCGCCAGGAGCTGAAGGTGTTATCCCGAAGCCTACTCGCGGGTCATCCCGAAGCGCACCCACGCGTCATCCCGCAGCGCACCCACGCGTCATCCCGCAGCGCACCCACGCGTCATCCCGCAGCGCACCCGCGGGTCATCCCGCAGCGTACCCGCGCGCATCCCGCAGCGCACCCGCGCGTCATCCCGCAGCGTACTCGGCACGTGTCATCCCGAAGCGTACCCGCGAGGGATCTCGGGACGGAGAGCAGCTCACCAGCCCGAGATCCCTCGAGGATACGCTTCGGGATGACAGTGCTTATTCACCGCCGCTGTCACCGCCGCCGCGAGCACCGCCGTCACCACCGCGGCTGCCACCGCCGCCACCGCCGCCGTCACCACCGCGGCTGCCACCGCCGGTGCCACCGCCGGTGCCGGTATCGGTGTCGCCAGCGACGGTAACGCGGTTCCGTCCGCCGCGCTTGGAGGCGTAGAGCGCGGCATCGGCGCGGGCGATGAGCGTCTCGGCGGTCGTCGCGCCGGGGCCCAGGGAGGCGACGCCGATGCTGATGGTCACCGCCCGGCGCGGCCAATCGGCGCGCTCGACGGCGCGGCGGAGCAGTTCCGCGGCGGCAGCGGCGCCGGGGGCGGGCGTCTGCACCAGCACGACCGCCATCTCCTCGCCCCCGTAGCGCGCCACCACGTCGCTGGAGCGGGTCTTGCCGCGCAGCAGGGCGGCGACGCGGCGGAGCACGTCGTCGCCGGCGGGGTGGCCAAACGCGTCGTTGTACGATTTGAACTCATCGACGTCGATCATCGCCAGCGAAAGCGGCGAGCCGTAGCGCAACGCCCGGTCCACCTCCGCCCGCAGCGTCGCCTCCAGCGCCCGGCGATTCTTCAGGCCGGTCAGCCCGTCCTCCGTCGCCAGCGCCTCGAGCCGCGCGTTGGCGGCGATCAGGTCCGCCTGCTTCTGCTCCAGCGCGGCTCGCGCGTCGGCCAAGGCGTGATTGGCGCGCCCCAGTTCCGCGTTGCGCCGCGCCAGCTCGCGCTGCGCGGTGGCCAGCTCGTTGTTGAGGCGCGAGAAGGCTTCCAGTTGCTCGTGTCCGCCACCGCCACCGCCGCCACCGCCACTGACACCGCCACCAATATCCGAGGTGCTCGCCGCCGCCACGTCTTGCGCGCGGGTGCGGGCGAGGTTTGCCTGCTCGTTATTGATCCGCGCAACCTCGTCGTAGAGCCGCTCGGCGCCCGGCGGCGACGCGGCGGCCGCGATCAGCAGTTCCGCACCCTCGCCCGCGCCCCCGCTGCGCGCGCCGGTGAAGTGGAGCAGCCGGACCGCGCCCGCGACGGGCGCCGGGATGGGCCAGCCGAAGGCCGCTCCTTTTAGTTTCAACTCTTCCAGGAACGCGCGCGCCTTGCTCCGCC